>NZ_JADPKU010000018.1:0-77834 GCF_023074095.1 Bradyrhizobium sp. 137 | reverse complement strand
TTGCGCTCAATCGTCCGGTCATAGCTGTTGTCGCGCATCGGATCGTCCTCCGCTGGAGCGATCCAATCAGCGAATTAGTGAACATGCACAGCAATGACGAGCTTGGGGGCGTCGCGCGCGCGATATCCAATGCCGTTGGCTGTGAAGGCAAGCCTTACCGATCCGATCCGCCGGTGCGGGTGCGCACCGTCGGGCTCGTGCCCGGCTGCACGCCCGGCCGCGTCTGGCTTGCGCCTGTACGCGCGCGCTGGCGCTCGCCGTCATGCAGCGAAGACTGGTACTTTGCGCGGGTGACGGCGAGCGTCGAGCCGCGCCAGGCCGCCAGCATCACCAGCGCCGAGCGCTCGCCGAGCCGGTCATAGAGCCGCGACAGCCGGTACACGTCGTTCACAGAGGTCCCGATCTCCGGCTTGAAGAACAAGAGGATGCGCTGGAAGACCGGGCTCGGCATGTCGAGTGCGCGCGCGGCGACCGCGAGCGCTTCGCCGCCGGCATCGTCGACGATCTGGGCCGCGACGCGCGAGGGCAGGATCAGGCTGTCGCCGAGCTCGAGGGTGAAGTTCTCGATGTCACCCGCGATCGCCGCCATCTCCAGGATCTGGATCGCGCGCTTGGCGCGCACGGCCGGAATCCGCGGCGCCGCTTTGAGCGGGGTCTGCGCCAGATTGTGCAGGATCAGCGCGCGCTCGGAGGCGCCGGCGCGGAAGAACATGTCGTGGATCTCGGCGGCGTCCTTCGGCTGCATCGCCATGTTCGAGGCCAAGCGCTGCTCGGCCTCGGTGGGCGTGCGGACCGGGGCGGGTGCCGGCGGCTGCGGAATCTCTCGCGCCAGCGGAACCCTGCGGCCTTCCTGGGCGGCGACCAGTCCGAGCTTCTGGAGGATCGGGACCGGCGTCGATGGATAGACCGCGAGCCGCGCCTTGACGGCGGCGCGCGTCGCGTCGTCGACCTGGTCGATCAAACGTGTGGCGAGCTCGACGAATTGCCGCTGTTCGTCATCGCTGTGGACGCGCGTCTGGACATAGAGGTCGGTCAGCACGCGCAGCAGCGTCGGACGGATGTCGACGCCTTCGCGACGGGAGAGGGTCATCAGCCCGTCGAATCCGGGAAACAGCGACTTGGTCATTGAGGCGTACGCAACTCGGGAGAGACACTTGTCACGAGCCTATCGCAGGTTCTTTTAAAGTCTCGTTAAGGAAAACGAGGCGTGAAGCCGGCTCGGCAATTTATGGCATTGTCGTGCCGCAACGGGACGGCGCGGCACGGCCCGTGCGGTTACGGTCCGGAAAGCGCGTTTACATCCCGTTAACCATGAACTGATCTTAATGAATGCATGTTGCATGAGCGGTTTGGTCGCGCGGCAATTGATAGAGAGCTGGATATGGGGACGATCATCGAATTTCCGGCCGGTCGCCGGGCAGGCTCGTCGGGGGATGCCACACCGCGCACGGAAACGGGAATGGTTCTGATCCTCCCGGTGATCCGTATCGAGCGCGTGGCGGACGAAACCAGCGGCGATCGCGGGCCAGAGCAGGGCACAGCGCCGGGGCGCCGTCGTCGCCGCCGCTGACGTCCGGCTTTGCAATGCCGGACACCATTCGCCAGATCCGGCCTTTCGTATCGGCCGTCCTGCTCGCGCTGCTCGGCGCGACGCTCGGCGCCTGTAGCGGCGGCGATTTCGGCCGCACCCGCGCCGACATGCGCAGCGACGACATGCATCGCTGGCTGGGTGCGGAGGTCACCTCCAGCGTCGGCCTGAAGCCCTCGCAATTCCAGCTCACCGACGAAGAACGCCAGCTTCGCGACCTCGCCTATCCCATGATCGAGCCGCCGTTATCGCGCCCCGCCTGGAAGACCGTGTTCGGCGACTACAAGCCGCTGCCATCGCCCTGGCGGCAGAAGATCGTGTTCGACCGCACCATGTACGGGCGCACGCTGATCGACGAGCCGCACCGCTCGCATTCCTCGCGCTATGCGCAGCTGATCGAGGACGTGCGCAACGACATCACACGCTTCGAGCCGTTCTTCGCCAGCGCCATCCGCGTCATCGATCTCGACAGGAAGCGCGATGCCAGCATGGCGCGCGTCTCCGCGCTCTCGCCGAGGGAGAAGGACGACGCGGTCGCGCGCATGCAGGAGAACTCGCTGATCGTGCAGTGGGTGCAGCAATGCCTCGAGCAGCGGGTTTCATCCTACCGCTGGGCGCTGGAGCGGCTGGTGATCCAGGCCCCCGACGGCATGGCCGCCGACGCCGACCGCCTGATCGGCGAGCTCGCCGCCCAGACCGCCAACCCGCCGGTCGCAGCGCAGCCGCCCTACGGCCGCGCGCTCGTCTCGAAGGGCTGACGTACAAGCTCGCCGCATAAACTCGCTGCCTGTCGAGCGCGGCCATCTTACCTCGCGGCCAATCGGCGCGACGAGGTTGAGCCGCCTGTCGTGCGCGATCCTAGGCACCTTATGCCGGCGGTAGCCCGCTAACGCTCTTGTGGCATCGGGAACCGCATTGATTGTGCTTGTCCTTCCGGGCCGTCTGGATAGGATTATCTCGTTTCTTCAAGTCATTTTACCCAAAGGTCCTTCAAGATGAGCTTAGACGCCACGCGTCCGTTCAAGAGCCGTCTGGACGTTTCACCACACCACCTGCTGGCACTTGCCATTCTGCTTGGATCGACAGGCTCCGCAGCCGCGCTGACCAAGGAGGCGGCGATCGAGAATTGCCGGATGACTGTCGGCAGACCGATCGTGCAGGGGTGCATGCGTGCAGGCGGAGGCCCCGCCGGGGGCGCCAATCTGGAAGCTTGTCGCGCCAAGGCCACGCCTCAGGTCCGGGCCTGCGTGCAAGCGGCGCTGAATGCCGCCAATGGCCGCGCCAATGTCGCAGTCGAGCTTCCGAAGGAAGCGGCGCCCAAGCTCGAGCAAGGCGCTGCGCTTCCGAAGGACTTCGTTGCGCCGCCGCGCAGCATCGCCGACATCACGGCGATCCTCGACGGCGACAAGCCCGACGAGAAGATGATCGCCGAATTGAAGTCGGATGCCGATGCCGCACCGAGCGGGAAGGAATCCCGTCAGGATCTGGCGCAGTTCTATTTCGATCGCGCCAACGCGCGCGCGCAGCTCGGCCGGCTCGGCGAAGCCATCGCCGACGCCGACAAGGCCGTGGAGGTTGGGCGCGGCGCCGTCAGTCCTCATTTGCTGGGGCGGATGTTGCAGCTCCAGTCCCTGCAGCACGCTCTTGCAGGCGATCCGAAACGCTCGCTTGAGATCATGCAAAGGCTCCTGCGCGAATCGGCCAGCATGCCGGGCGCCAGGGGAATGCAGTTCAATACGAACCGCGCGATCGCATCCGTCCTCATTCAGATGGGAGACGTCGCGCAGGCGGAGGCCTATCTTCGCCGCACCCAGACCGCGATACAGGAGGCCCGCACCAGCGGTCATCCCAATTGGCGATCCGCCTATGCTCGATTTGGCCAGAGCTGGGAGGGCGAGCTGGAGATCGCTCGCGCCTTGATCTTCGAGGCACGCGGACAGTTTGCCGAAGCCGAGGCTGCCTATCGCACGGCAGAGCTTCGCAAGCGCGCAAGCACGAAGGCCGTCATGGAATCGGACAATCCACCGGCCGAGACCCTTCTGCTGCAGGCGATCGACGGGACCGTGTTGAACCAGGCGCGCATGAAGGCGAAGCAGGGCAGGCTCGCCGAGGCCGAGGTGGACGCGCGCCGCGCGCTGCTCTCGCGCCTGAAGGATACCGGCAAGTACAATCCCGTGACGCCGCGTTTCGTGATGGCGCTGGCGGGCATTCTGGTCGATCAGGGCCGTTACGAGGAGGCGGAGAAGCTCGGCCGTGTTGCCCTCGACATCAACAAGACCGTGGGTGTGCCGGAGGATTCGCACGCGACGGTGCAGCTGCTGTCGCAGCTTGCCGGCATCTTGACGCTTCGGCGCAACAACGCCGAAGCAAGCGCGATGTTTGCTCGGATCGACAAGGCTGTGGCCGGCTGGGAGCCGCAGCGCCGCCAGGTGTTCGAGCTCAATCCGGCCCGGATCCTGTCGCTCTATGGTTCCGGGCAGCTCGACGCAGGCATTGCCGCCGCCGAGCAGCTCGTGAAGAAGCAGATCGCCCGGGTCGGCGAAAATCATTTCGACGCGGCTTCGGCGCGTGGCACGCTGGCGGTCGGATTGATGCGCGCTCGGCGCGATGCCGATGCCATCAGGGAGTTCAAGGCCGCCATTCCGGTCATGATGGCGAGCGCCAACGAAAATGCCGATGACGAGAACACGACCGTGGTGGCTGCGCGGAGTCAGCGGCTGCAGACCATCGTCGAGAGCTATCTGCTGCTGCTCGGCAGGGCGGAAGGAGCCGGCAAGGAGGTCGGCGAAGAGACGTTCAGCCTCGCTGACGCCGTCCGTGGTCGCTCGGTGCAGCAGGCGCTGGCGGCGTCGAGCGCGCGTGCGGCGGCAAAGGATCCCGCCCTCGCCGAGCTCGTGCGCAAGGAGCAGGACCTGACCAAGCAGGTCAATGCCCAGCTCGGCACGCTCAACAACGTGCTCGCGCTTCCCTCGGCGGAGCGCGACGAGAAGGGCGTTGCGCAAATCCAGGCCTCGATCGCCGCCTTGCGCGGCCAGCGCGACAAGGCACGCCAGGAGATCAAGCAGAAGTTCCCGACTTACGCCGATCTCGTCTCGCCCAAGCCGCCGAGCGTTGCCGAGATTCGTGCGACGCTGGCCGACAGCGAGGCCATGCTGTCGTTCTATTTCGGCCAGAACGGCAGCTTCGTCTGGGCCGTGCCGAAGTCGGGGCCGGTGGCGTTCGCGGCCGTCCAGGCCAGGATCGGCGACATCGAAACGAAGATCCGCAAGCTGCGCGAAGCGCTCGAGCCGCAGGCCGCGATGATCTCGGACATTCCGCCCTTCGATCTCAAGCTCGGCCATGAACTTTACGAGCTGCTGCTCAAGCCGGTCGAGAGCGGCTGGAAGCCGGCCAGGAACCTGATCGTCGTGACCAATGGCGCGCTGGGACTGTTGCCGCTGGCGTTGTTGCCGACGGCACCGGCAGAGGTGGCTGCGGATGAGGACCCGCTCTTCATCGGTTATCGCAACGTGCCGTGGCTGGCGCGAACCCATGCCGTATCGACGGTGCCGTCGGCGGCGGCGTTGCGCACATTGCGGCAGCTGCCGCCGGGCAAGCCCGGCCGCGGCGACCTCGTGGCCTTCGGGGATCCCTATTTCAACAGCGATCAGCAGGCCGAGGCGGAAGGCGGGCAGAAGATTCAGGTCGCCGACGCCAGCGGCAACGTCACGCGCGGCGGGCCGCTGAAGCGACGCAACAGTCCCAAGCTCGAGGGCGTCGACAGCGCCGAGCTCGGTCTGTTGCCTCGTCTGCCCGATACCGCGGACGAGCTCAAATCGATCGCGCTGGCGCTGCAGGCGGACCCCTCGAAGGTGCTGTTCCTTGGCAAGAGCGCGACCGAGAGCGCCGTGAAGACGATGAATCTGTCCGGCTTCAGAATCCTGGCCTTTGCCACCCATGGTCTGGTCCCGGGCGAGCTGAACGGATTGACGCAACCGGCGCTCGCGTTGTCGTCACCGGCGGTGACGGGCGAGGGCGGCGACGGGCTCTTGACCATGGAGGAGATCCTCGGTCTCAAGCTGGACGCGGACTGGGTCGTCCTGTCAGCCTGTAACACCGGCGCCGGCGCTGGCGCAGGGGCCGAGGCGGCATCCGGGCTCGGGCGCGCGTTCTTCTATGCCGGAACGCGGGCGCTGCTGGTGACGAACTGGTCGGTGCATTCGCAGTCGGCACGGCAACTGGTGACAGACTTGTTCAAGCGGCAGGCCGAAGATCCCAAGCTGTCGCGCAGCGAGGCGCTGCGCCAGGCGACGATGGCTCTCATCGATGGTCCCGGCTATCTCAACAGCGAGGGCAAGACCGAGTTCGCCTATGCGCATCCGCTGTTCTGGGCGCCGTACACCATCATCGGCGATGGCGGCTTGCGTTGACCAACCGGGGAAGGGGTGCACGGACAATGAAGCGGAATGTCTTGCTGGGCCTCATGGCCGCAGGTTTGCTGTTCTCCGGACCAACGCGCGCCACGCCATTGATTACGGAAGAGGAAGCGAAGCTGCCGCCGCCGAAGGGCGCGGTTGCCGTCGATCAGCGCGGCATCATGCGCGGCCCCAAAGTCGAGTTCGTCTCGCCGGGCGACTCGGCGAGTTCACCTCTGCGACTGGTATTGAAGTTTCAGTCTTATGGCGGCGCAAAGATTGATCCGGACTCGGTCAGGGTGATCTTCCTCCGGACGCCGAATGTCGACTTGACTCCGCGGGTCAAGCCCTTCGTCCAGCCCGACGGCATCAACATGCAGGATGCGGAACTGCCGCCGGGCGAATACACGGTGCGCGTCGATATCAAGGACAGTGATGGTCGGCCCGGCACGACCATCTTTACGCTGAAGGTCGCACCCAAGTGACGTGCCCCTACTGCCAGTCCGGAACTGCAGAGGGTGCGCTGGTTTGTGCGTCCTGCGGGCGCGACATCGCCGTTCCCGCCACGCTGATCGCCGAGCGTGACGATCTCCTGCGCAAGCGCGAGGAGCTGCGTGATGAACTGCGGAAGGCCAGAGACGAGGTCGAGGCCATTATGAGGCGAAGGAAGTCGCGCTAGCGATGGAATGTCCGTTTTGCGCCGAGACGATCAAGGACGAAGCCATCGCGTGCAAGCATTGCTCGCGGGACTTGCGCGTCGTGCGGCCGACGCTTGTCGAGATTGACGAGATCGTTGCCGATCTGGACAAGATCAGGCGCGATCTCGATCGTGTCAATGTCCGCCTCGAGCGCTACAACAATCCGCTGCGCTATTACGGAACGCATGCGGTGCTCTATATTGCCATTCCGTCCCTGCTGCTGGTGATCGCGCATGTGCTCGTGACCATCACCTTCAACGTGTCCCCGATCCCGCTTCGGATCGCATCGATCGCCATACCGCTGCTGTTCGGTTTCGTGGCCTATCCACTGCATCGGGTCTTCGCCCTGACGGCATTTGTGCTGGGGTTCCTGGCGGCTTGCGTCAGCATCTTCGCGATGCTGACGGTGACCGGGATCCACGATCACGTCCCGATCCTGCCGACGATCTGGATCGAGTGGCGGGAAGTGTTCGAATATGGCGCGAGCATCCTGCTGGCCTTCGTCTCCGGCAATATCTTGAGCGTCGTGATCTTCCAGGTCTTGCCGCGTGTGCTGTCGCACGGGGGCAAACCGAACGCGTTCGCCTTCCGCGTGGCGCGCCTGCTGGGACAACATGTCGGCGAGGAACAACTGCGCCGCCGTGCCCGCTTGATCCAGGACCTCATGCAGACAGCCGGGCCGCTGGCCGGTGTCGCCGCAACCGCGGTCGGCTCGATCTACGCCGGCTTGAAGGGGCTGCTTGGATAGCGTTGCGAACGGTGCGGGGCGGCCGGCGAGAGCAGCACCTGCCTATCGCGATTCCACCACCTCGCCGTCCTCCTTCACGAACCGGCCAACGGGATTCTCCAGGAGATCGATGACGGCTTCCGAGGGACGGCACAGTCGTGTGCCTTTTGGGGTCACCACGATCGGACGGTTGATCAGGATGGGATGCGCGAGCATCTGGTCGATCAGCTCGTCATCGGACCATTTTGGGTCATCGAGGCCGAGGTCGTGAAAGGGCGTGCCTTTCTCCCGCAGCAGCGCGCGAGCGGAGATCCCCAAGCCTTTGATGAGCTCGACCAGCGTTTCGCGGGATGGCGGCGTCTTCAGATATTCGATGACGACAGGTTCGACGCCGCTCTGCCGGATCATCGCAAGCGTGTTGCGCGAGGTGCCGCAAGCCGGGTTATGATAGATCGTGACGGTCATCGGGTTGCCTCCGCAGCAGGGATTGGGCTGGCCGTGCGAGTGTCCGAGCAGCCAATTCATCAGCAGCATATCTGCAAACGCGCCACAAGGCTCCGCAAGGATGAAGCGGGGCGGGTCAGCGGGGCGAAAGGCCGCAAAGGTGTTTGCCAGGGTCGCGCGACCGCCACGGCCGGATGGCGGACGAGGTCGGCGCACGCTTATTGGTCCCGACAGTTTCTGTCAGCCGCAGCGCACCTCCTGAGCGCGCAGCAAGCGGTGCCTGACTGTTCGCGCGATCGCTGCCGGCGCCTCCTCGGGGATGGCAAAGCAGGAACTCGCGTTGATCTCGCACAGAACGTATGTGTCGGCCCCTGACGCATCGCGTGGCCCGTACAGGAAGTCCGCATCCCAGATCACCGGCAGCGAAGATTCATCGATGCCGAGCGTCTCCATCATCTGCGGGGTCCATTCGTGCTCCATGGCCCTTCGCAACGACTGGAACGGCGGCGCATCAGGCCCGTGCATGATTCGCGGTCCCGGTTGCGCCTCAGCAGCATCCGGGCCTCCCTGCGGCGGCGGGATCAAGCCCTTGATCAATTGATGCCCAAAGCCTGCGACCCTGGCGCCGCTCATGTAGCAGCGGATCATCCCCTCGGGCAGACGAGGTTGGAATGCCTGGTCGATGATGCAGCCACCCCAGCCGAAATATTGCTCGCAGCGCGCGATGAGGGCATCGAGCTGGGTGTCCTCAGGCAGGCTGCCACGTTGGGCATGGAGCACCCGGACCATGGCGTCCGTGTTCGGAAGTGCTTCGACCTTCCAAACGCCCTGGCCACCATTGCCGCGATTTTGCTTCAGCACGCGCGGGCCGCTTGCCCGCAGGCGCGATGGAAATTCGGCGCGAAAGGCCGCCACGGTATCATAGCGGTGCGTGTCGGTGCCCCAGCCCAGGTGACGCGTCCGGTAGAGCACCTCTTTGACGCCCATCTTCAGGATCACGTCGGGATGTGCGCTCACCCATGTACCTTGCGCTGCAACGTCGCGCAGCAGGTCGTCGAGCTCGGCGCGGGTTTTGCCTTGATGGATCGGATCGATCCAGACGAGCACGCCGTCGGCGGCGAGCAACTGGTCGCGCACCGCATCGGCGAAGCTTTCGTCGTAGATCACCGGTTGGGCTTCGATGCCGATAGCGGCGAGTGCTTCGAAGACGCGAACGAAGCGGCTGTTTTGCGCCGTCGCCTCCCGGCGCGCGGCAGCATCGCCGCGCGAGAGAATGGCTACGGTGTTGCGGGAAGTGGGGTGTTCCTCGGTGTCCATGCGCAAGCTCCACGAATTGCGTGCTGCGCAGAGCTTGGACCGGAGTCTCACGGGGAGTCTGCTTCATCCCCACGCGGGCAATCTACGTGAGATGGTTCGCATGTTTCAAGACCCAGGTTCGGCCGGTTCCGTCGGAACGTTGAACATTTCTTGACCGGTCGCGGGCATGCGCGCGTTGACAGCTCGTCCGTCGAGGCTTTTACTCGCTGCAACGGGGACATGCGATCTCCCCGTGAGGCGACATGCCCAAGCATCGCGTCCTGATCACCAAGGGCGCCGCATGTCATGATTACCCGATCTCATCCGAACAATTCTTGGTTCATCGTGCGCACGCCGAAGCGCATCGATGGCCGCATCGTGTTGCGTCTCCCGGGTTCATCCGGGCGCCACGTCGCAAGCCGATCTAACCTGGGGCAGGGATTTCACCTGGAGAGAAAGACCATGTGTACACGCATCCTTCATGCCGCCCTGTTTCTCGCGTTCGCGTCAGGGCTGTCGAGCGCACACGCTCTGACACAGGAGGAATTCATCGCCAAAATCCAGGCTGCCGGCTATTCGCAGGTCAGCGACGTCAAGTCGACCGCCGAGGGCACGACCGCAAAGGCCGTCAAGAACGGCAAGCAAGTGCGGCTCGTCGTCGACAGTGGCGGCCAGATCAAGGAGCAGAAGTGAGGCACTGGCGGACGAAATCCAGATTGAGGGAGCAGTTCAATGAGAAAGACAATCCCGGTTCTGATGCTCATCGGCACCTGCTTCATGGTGGCGGCTCACGCCCAGAATGTCGACTGGCAGAAGGTTGATGAGACGCTGGGCCGCAAGCCCACTGTTACGGACGATGTCCATCGCTACGGCTTTCCTCGCACCGATCTCACGGTGACGCTCGACGGCGTGACCATCAAGCCGGCGCTGGCGCTTGGCGGTTGGGTCGCGTTCAAGCCGGCGCATGGCGGCGCCATGGTCATGGGCGACCTCGTGCTGCTCGAGACCGAGGTCAATCCCGTCATGGCGAAGATGATCGCGAGCGGTCTCGAGATCACCGCCGTACACAATCATCTGCTTCGCGCGAGCCCGGCCACATTCTACATGCACATCGCCGGACACGGAGATCCAGTCAAACTGGCCTCGGCCATCCATGATGGGCTTGCCGAAAGCAAGACGCCGCTGACGGCCGCGGCGCCAGGGAACGCGCCGCCTGCCATCGAGCTCGACACGGCCAAGCTCGACCAGATCATCGGCGTCAAGGGGCAGGGCAATGGCGGCGTCTATCAGTTCAACGTGAAGCGGCGCGACCCGATCACGGAGGACGGCATGCCGCTGACTCCGGTCGGCGCTATGGGCGTTGCGATCGCCATCAACTTTCAGCCGACCGGCGGCGGCAAGGCGGCCATCACAGGCGATTTCGTCCTGACCGGCGACGAGGTGAACCCGGTCCTCGCGGCGCTGCGGACGCATGGCATCGAGGTGACGGCGCTGCACAGCCACATGCTGGACGAGCAGCCGCGGCTCTTCTTCATGCATTTCTGGGCCAACGACGATGCCGTCAAACTTGCAGAGGGCTTGCGGGCGGCGCTCGACAAGACGGCCAGCACGAAGAGCTGACGCCCGGGAGGGAGCTGCGCACGATGATGTTCGTCGGGCCAGTCGCGTGCTTGACCGAGTCCAAGTCATCCGAAGCGCTGGTCCAATGCATGGGCGTGGAGCAAGGCACTTGTCGTGCCTTGCCCCGCCGTGCAGCGCCAAGCGCTGCGATCCTTTCTGAACTCATGTGCGGACCGGTTGTTACCGTTCATCGAACAGAGGAGGAAACCATGCGCGTTCTTGCGATGATAACGGCAGTTCTGCTGTCCTGCGCTGTCGGCCCCTTACTTGCCGCCGAAATGGAGAAGGTCCCGACGCAGTCGGGTCCGGCCGCCGTTCCAGTGCAACCGGATCAAACGCCCGGGCAGGCCGAGCAGGCCCGCGAGCAGGACAGAAAGGATGCTGAAGACGTTCAGATTGGCCGTGATTGGAAAGCGCAAGGCGGCAGCGAAGGCGAACGCGCGGGTCGAGCTGACTCATCCGGGCAGGAGCATCAAACCGTGGGCCGAGATTGGCGAGCTCATCCTGACGATCGTGAACGGCGGTGAATCGACAGCCAACCTCCGGACGCTCGCAAGCGCTGGTTGTCTACGAGTCAGTTGAAATATCCATCCGCTGGTCAGAGCGGAGTGCGGAGGGCATTTGACAAATCCGCCTGCTGCGCAATAGTTGCGGGTACGGGGAAGCGATCTCCCCGTGAGGCGACATGCCCAAGAATCGCGTCCCTTTTTCGATAAGGACGCTGCATGTCTGCCGTTTGCCTATCCATCTCCAAACCCTTCTATTCCTCTCGCGTCAGGACCTCGCGGTCGGCCGGTCGCCGCGCGATCGCAGGCTCGTCAATCAGTGGGCGTCGGGTCACTGACAGCCTGCCGGCGGAACGCCGATTCTGGCGCTCAACATGTACGAGCACCTGTCACGTCGATTATGGCGCCAAGGCCAGCAGCTATGTGCTCGCCGGCATCTTGCAGCATATCGCGAGGACGGGAGGTAAGCGGGAGAAGCGTCTGACATAACACCTGATGATTTCGGGGGTACCGCGAGCTCCCCGTGAGATGGATTCCCATCCAAGCGCTCGCCACCTCGTTCCGGGGACGGTCATATGGATGTTCTTGTCTTCACTGTCTTTGCTCTTGCCGCCCTCGTCGGCGGTTTCGTCAGCGGCTTCTCGGGCTTTGCGATGGGTCTGGTGGTTTCCGGCGTCTGGCTGCACATCATCACGCCGATACAGACCGCCACTCTGATCGCTGGATACGGTCTGCTCACCCAGGGTTACGGCATGTACAAGCTGCGACATGTGGTGGATCTGCGCAAGGCATGGCCGCTCGCGCTAGGAACCGTCATCGGCATTCCGATCGGCGTTGGAATTCTCGCCTATCTCGATCCCGTCTATCTGAGGTTCGGCGTCGGATTATTGTTGCTGGTCTACTCGATATATGGCCTCACAAGGCCGGTGTTCGCGCCGATGAAGATCGGGACCGGCGCCGATATCGCGATCGGCATCTCAAACGGGATGCTTGGCGGGCTGACAGGACTCGGCGGCGTCATCTCCACGATATCGTGCCAGTGGCGAGGTTGGCCGAAGGATGTGCAGCGGGCCGTCTTTCAGCCGGTGCTGTTCGTCGCCTTCGTGGTCATCTCTCTGTCCCAGGCGGCGGCCGGCACGATCACCAAGGAAACACTGATGCTGTACGTACTCGGCGTTCCCTTCATGGTCGCCGGCCTTTGGTCCGGATTCAAGCTGTTCGGAATGATCGACGACGAGACCTTTCGCAAGTCTGTGCTGGCATTGCTGCTGATCGCCGGGCTCTCGCTGATCGCGTCGACACTGCCGTTTTCCTCCCGCTGACCATGAGGCTTCATGCCACTGAAGAGCTTGGGCTTCATCCCGGTCCCGAATGGCCTGAACAGCGATTTCGATGACGCCGCCTTCGATCCGAAGACGCGCGGCGTCTTCATTGCGCACACGGCGCCCGACTGCCTGGAGGTGATCGCCTTCTGGTATTCTCCGGCGAACGATGACTGCAGATGAGCCGAGGCAAGCCGCACGCCGATCCGATGGACCGAAAAGTTGATGATAGGAAAATTGATGATAGGCACCGCCACAAACTTTTCGTTGCGACCTTCCGCATGGGCGTGGCTTGCTCTTGCATCCATGCTGATTTGGTTATTGGGAGGGAACGCCATGGCCGAGACCCTGAATTTTGACAACGTTCCGGCCGGAATGCCGCCGGAAGGATGGACTTTAACGAAGACCGGTCAGGGAGAATCGAAATGGACCGTCGAGGCCGAGCCCACAGCGCCAAGCAAGCCGAACGTCCTCAAGCAATCCGGACGGGCGACTTTTCCGGTCGCCATCAAGAGTGGTACCACCATCCGCGACGGTTTTGTTGAAGTGAAGTTCAAGGCGGTTACCGGGTCCGAAGATCGCGCCGCGGGAATCATCTGGCGCGCCAAGGATGCCGACAATTACTACGTCGTGCGGGCCAACGCACTGGAGGACAATGTCGTGCTTTACAAGACAATCAACGGCATTCGAACGTCACTGGAGATTGTCGGTCGCAAGGGCGGATATGGCGTCCGCACACCGGTGGCGTCCGGGCAATGGCACGCGTTGCGTTGCGACTTCGCGGGACATCGATTCAAGGTGACCTTTGATGGAAAGCCGTTATTCGAGGTGGAGGACGCCACGATTACGAATGCCGGGATGATCGGCCTGTGGACCAAGGCGGATAGCGTGACCCTGTTCGATGATCTGGCATATGGTGAGGTCAAATAGCATCTGCCCAACCTCGCCGGAGTTAGCCATGAACGCTCGATGTCTGTCGGTCGCGACCGCCCTGCTGATCGCGTGCATCAGTCCAATGGAGGCGGAAGAAGCCCTCGTTGCCTACAAATCGCTTAGTCCGGAGCTGGCGCTCGATCTCGCGCGTGCCGCGTTGGATAGCTGCCGCGCCCGTGGCTACCAGGTTGCCGTCGCTGTCGTCGATCGCTCCGGTCTAACGCAAGTGATGCTGCGCGACCGCTTTGCAGGTCCTCACACGCCAATAACGGCATCCGGCAAAGCGTGGACAGCTGCGTCGTTCAAGACCAGTACGACCGATCTGAATGCGATCAGCCAACCCGGCATGATGCAGGCGGGCATTCGAAATCTTCCCGGAACAGTCATCATCGGAGGCGGGCTGATCGTCGAAGCAGGCGGCTCTCTGGTCGGAGCGGTCGGCGTATCCGGCGCTCCGGGCGGCGACGCGGACGAAGCGTGCGCGAAAGCCGGGATCGAAGCCATACGCGACAAGTTGGAGTTTTGAGGCGCGGATCAAGCTCGCGGCTGGAATGCCTTAAACGTTGGCGCGAAGCCGGATCGACGCCTGTCGCTAGGGCTGCGGAGGAAAGCGATCGAACGTCGGCAGCTCGTGTGCACGCTCCATCCAGCGCAGACGCTCGGCGACCTGGATGTGCATCGTGGCCGGCACGGCATCGGGATCATCGTAGGTCGCACTCTGGACGTCGATGATCCCAGGCATGTTGGCGTTGACGTAGAACAGGCCAGTTCCGCAGTCACCGCAGAAGCGCCGCCGAGCATGTTCCGAAGACCGGTACACCTTGGGCTCGCCCTTGGTCACCTTGACCGCATCCTCCGCATACATCGTCCAGCCGACGAGCGGAGCGCCGGCGTGAAGCCGGCAATCGCGGCAGTGGCACAGCGCGTGCACGATTGCTTCGCCCTCGATTTGATAACGGATTGCGCCGCAGTGACAGCCGCCGGTGATGGTGCTCATGCGTTTCTCCCGCTTAACGCAAGTTTTTCAGATCGATAGCGCTGGAAACGTGCTGCTTCAACGGGCGCAATCGATTTTCGATTGCGTCCTACTGTCGCCTGACATCTCCCGCCATCGCGGCTGCGGTCAGATTACTGGGGAGCAATTGTCGGCCGCGCGGTTCCGCACGCGCAACGGCCGATCCCTCGATGATGGCATTGTGCCGGTGTTTTGCCCGACGTGTCAAAAGGACGTTTGGCCCGAGCCCAGCGCCTCGCGGCCGCTATGGAGGAAATGCCGACATGAAAACGGTCTTGACTTCAGTAGCTTGGCTACTGTGCATGGGGTTGTTTTCGCAGTTTTGTTGCTGCGCTGCCGAAGCGGCGCGCTTCAGCGCCGGCTGCGCGGCGCTTCGGCTTTGGCCGGCGGCTCGGTCTGGGGGGCGCAGGTCGCGGCCGCGAGCGAGCCTTGCGCCTGCGGCATCAGGCCGGGCTCGGGGGCGAGCGCCTTCATCACGATCAGCCCGGTGGTAGCAGGGGAATCGATGATCAGGCGGTCGGCCGCGGTGACCTCCTCGTCCTCGGGCAGCTCGTTGTGCTGCGCCTCCGTCATCAGGTCGAGCTCGATCACCTTGCGGCCCGCGGAGCGGTCGTTGATGGCGTAATAGGCGATCTCGTTACGGGTGTAGAACGACACCGAGGTGTAGGCCGGGCTCACCGGCACGGTCAGCTTGATCGGCCCGCCCGACAGATCGTAGCGGCAGATCGCGAGCGCAAAGGCCGGATCCATGAACGGCATCGGTGAGGTCTGCGGATCGGCGAGGGGAAGCTGGGTGACGGCGTTCACCTTCGTCATCGGCGTCAGCCGCGAATAGGCGTCCTGCGTCGCGATCCGCGGCAGCGCCAGCACGCTGACGAGATGGACCACGAGACCTAGAATGATGCCGGCAACGATGGTGAACAACAGGCGGATCATAAGCAGCCCACCGTCGTGATCTGCGGCATCGGCGCATCGCGCTGGGTGCGAGTGGCGACGCCGACGGGGGTATCGTAGAGGCGCAGCATCAAGGCGTAGCGCTCGATGCCGCCGGTCGGCAGCCAATTGCCGGCGCGCGAGCGCGAGGCGATGCGGATCTCGAACGAGCCGTCGGACTGGCGCACGATCTCCTGGCTGGTGAAGCCGTAGCGCTGCAGCGAATTGGCGACGAGGTGGCCCTTGCGGTCGTACAGCGTCAGCGTCCAGAACCGCGCCGGCGGTGTCACGCCGGAGACGATCACGTCGCAGCGGCCGTCGAGCGCCTTCTTCTTGTCGTCGGTGGTCGCGGTGAAGGCGACGCCGTCGCCGGTGCCGATCGGCAATTCGCCGTTGCGCACAATAGTGGCGCGCGAATAGGGATCGACGTCGGCGGTGCCGGTGCGCGGGCGCGCGGTCCAGGCGCCGATGGTCAGCGCGCCGATCTCGGTGCCGCGCGTCGTCGTCATCCAGGTGGCGCCGACGCCGACCACCGTCGCGAGCAGAAGGGCCGTCAATGTGATCAGGATCAGCCGCACGGGTTTCGATCAGTTCTTGCGCGGGGCGGAGGCGTTGGCGTTCTCTTCCGCATAGTTCTGCGGGAAGGCGAGCGCACTCGTCGACGAGGCCGGCTTGGTGTCGGCGGCCGATTTGTTCGCCGTCTTGGCCGCATCATCCAGCAGCTTCTCGACGCGCACCAGAACGTCGGCGCCGCGCTTGGTCAGCACGGGCGGCGGACCGGGCTTGGTCTCCAGCACCTTCGGCGCCGCATTGGCCTGCGCGTTGCTGACATGCTGCGGCGGCAGCTTCTGACCCATGCCGATGCCGGCGATCTCCCGCACCTCGACGCCCTGATGCGCCGCGACCATGATGTCGTGCCAGGTCTGCGCCGGCAGCGAGCCGCCGGTCATGCGGTTGGTGGGCGAGTAGTCGTCGTTGCCGTACCACACCGCGCAGGTGAAATTGCCGGTGTAGCCGACAAACCAGGCGTCGCGATACGCGTTGGTGGTGCCGGTCTTGCCCGCGGTCGGAATGCCGTCCAGCGCAGCGCGGCGCGCGGTGCCTTCGCTGACGACGTGGCTCATCATGCCCGCCATGTCGGCCGCAACGGAGGCGGGGATCGCCTGGCGCGGCTTCGGACCGTCACGGTCCCAGCGCCAGACGAGGTCGCCGGCGCCGGTACGCACCTCCAGTACCGAATGCGGCGTCACCGCCTTGCCCCGGTTCGGGAACGTCGCATAGGCGACGGCATGCTCGAGCACCGTGACTTCGTCCGAGCCGATCGGCAGCGACGGCGTATCGGGCAGCGGCGCCTTGATGCCGAAACGGCGGGCGACCTCGACGATCTTGGCGCGGCCGACCTTGGCCGGGTTCGGCGCCTTCGGCTGATCCCGCCGGCCGATCTCGATCGACAGCTTCACCGGCACGACGTTGATCGAGCGCGTGATCGCCTGGGTCAGCGTCACCGAGCCGGAATAGGAATGGCCATAATTCTGCGGGCACCAGTTGCCGATGCAGACGGGGCCGTCGACCACGACCGAGTTCGGCGTGTAGCCATTCAGCAGGGCGGTGGTGTAGACGTAGGGCTTGAACGAGGAGCCGGGCTGGCGATAGGCGTCGGTGGCGCGGTTGAACTGGCTGGCGCCGTAGTCGCGGCCGCCGACCATAGCGCGGATGCCGCCGTCGAGATCGGCGACGACGGTCGCCGCTTGTGTCGCGTGATAATCGCGGCCGAACTGGCGCAGCTGGTTCTCGATCGCGTCCTCGGCGGCCTTCTGCACATTGGTGTCGATCGCAAGGCGTACCACGAAGACACGCTCGGTGTAGGACTTCGGGAAGGTGTCGACGAGCTTGCGCATCTCGTCGAAGGCGTAGTCGAGATAATAGTTCGGCGACGCTTCGTCGCGGCGGTCGACCGCGAAGGCCGGATTGCGGCGGGCGCCGAACACCTGGCCCTCAGTCATGAAACCGGCATCGACGAGGTTGTCGAGCACGACGTTGGCGCGGGCGCGGGCGGCGGGCAGGTTGATGTGCGGGGCGTATTTGGTCGGCGCCTTGAACAGGCCGGCGAGCATCGCCGCTTCCGCCAGCGTCACGTCGCGCGCCGACTTGTTGAAGTAGAAATGCGCGGCGCCATCGACGCCAAAGGTGCCGCCGCCCATATAGGCGCGGTCGAGATAAAGCTTGAGGATCTCGTTCTTGCTCAGGCGCCATTCCAGCCAGATCGCGAGGAAGGCCTCATTGACCTTGCGCTCGATGGTGCGCTCGTTGCTCAGGAACAGGTTCTTGGCGAGCTGCTGGGTGATCGAGGAACCGCCCTGGCGAACGCCGCCGGCCTGGGCATTGGTGACGAGAGCGCGCGCGGTGCCGGCGACGTCGATGCCGAAATGGTCGTAGAAGCGGCGGTCCTCGGTCGCCAGCGTCGCCTTGATCAGCACGTCCGGAAAGTCTTCCAGCGGGATCGAGTCGTTGTGCTTGATGCCGCGGCTGCCGATCGGGTTGCCGTAGCGGTCGAGGAAACTCACCGCGAGGTCGGACTTCTTCAGCCAGTCCTCGTCCGCGGTCTCGCGGAAGGCGGGGATGGCGAGCGTGAGCATCACGACCAGGCCGCCGAGGCCGACGGTGGCGGCTTCCGACAGCGGCTCGATGAACACCCAGCGCTTCCACCGCCCGACATAGAACCGGTCCATGAAGGTCGAGTAGCGCTCGTAGAGCTCGCGGATGCCCTTGGCCGAGGAGAATAGCGAGGAGTCGATGCGCGCATCGAGATCCAGGAGGAAATTCCGGATCTTCTGCTTCCAATGCGGTGGTATGATCTGGCGCACCTAGAACCCTTGCGGCTTGCTTCGAAAGCGTTCAAGCACCCGGCCGGGGCGGCATCGAGACGTCTTGCGGGAATGTTGCGGCAAACCCAAGGCGCCCGGTTCGCGTCCTTTGGGGACTTGCTGTTCGTTCTAGCCGAGCAGGGCCCATAAACCAATGGCCACGCTCGCGATTTTGAACAACAGGCCTAATTGGCCCCGGGTCATTACGGGCCTCAAAGGGCCTCTGCTTGCACCTGCACAGCCGCACGCCGTAGATGACATCGCCGTAGCTCTTTCGAACTCTTGTTGAGGCGCATGACCGCAGCTCCCAAACGACCTTCCGGCCAGGAAGGATTCTTCTGGAAAACCAAGACGTTGGAAGAGATGTCTCAGGATGAATGGGAAAGCCTCTGCGACGGCTGCGGGCGCTGCTGCCTGAACAAGCTCGAGGACGAGGACACCGGCGAGATCTATTTCACCCATATCGGCTGCAAGCTGCTCGATGGGGCGAGCTGCGCCTGCAAGGACTACCCGAATCGCTCCGACAAGGTTCCGGACTGCGTCCGCCTCACCCCGGCCAATGTCCGCATCCTGAACTGGCTGCCGCCGAGCTGCGCCTACAAGCTAGTTGCCGAGGGGCGCGACCTCTATTGGTGGCATCCGCTGGTGTCAGGCGATCCCAATACCGTGCATGAGGCCGGCGTCTCCGTACGTGGCCGGGTCGAGGGCAGCGAGGAGGAGATCCCGGACGAGGATCTCGAGGACCACATCGTGCAATGGCCGGCCGCGCTGCCGAAACGAGCCCGCCTGAAGCGACGGCCGAAGAACTGACTGCCGCAGACTCCGGATCACGGGTTCGGGATGACCCGGCGGCGGGATGCACCCATGCGCCCCGGTGCCTGCCCGGGAAGGATTTTGCTGTCTACATTGGGCTGCATAGAACGAATCCTTCGCGGCGTTGCGCCGCCACACGACGTCCGAGCGAGATGAACAAGTTCGACCGGCAGAGCAGTTCTGCCGACATCCAGGCGTTGCCTGACGACATTGCCGAAGAGCTGTCCCGCCTTCCGAGCGAAGTCATCAGCGTCGATGACGCGCCATCCGTCGCCCCGCCAGTGCCGCTGTCACAGGACGAGGTCCGCACCATCGTCATCAGCCTAATGGTGACGATGTTCCTGGCCGCGCTCGACCAGACCATCGTGGCGACCGCGCTGCCGACCATCGGACGCCAGTTCCAGGACGTCTCCAGCCTGTCCTGGGTGATTACGGCCTATCTGCTCGCCTCGACCGCGGTCGCGCCGGTGTTCGGCACGCTCAGCGACATCTACGGCCGCAAGGCCATGATCATCACTTCGCTCAGCCTGTTCGTCGCGGGCTCGGTGCTGTGCGCGATCGCGCCGAACATGCCGATGCTGATTCTGGCGCGCGGTCTTCAGGGCCTCGGCGGCGGCGGCATCATGCCGGTGGTGCAGACAGTGATCTCTGACGTCGTCTCACCGCGCGAGCGCGGCCAATACCAAGCCTATTTCTCCAGCGTCTGGATGGTCGGCGGCATCCTCGGCCCGGTCATCGGCGGCGTGTTCGCCGAGCATCTGCACTGGTCGATGATCTTCTGGATCAACCTGCCGCTGGCAGCCGCCGCGATCGCGCTGCTGCTGCCGAGGATGAAAAAGATCCCGGTGTTCCACCGCAAGCGAAAGGTGGATTGGCTCGGCGGCGTGTTGCTGATGGCGTCCGCCGTCGTGTTCATGCTGGTGCTGACCTGGGGCGGCACGCGCTATGCCTGGCTGTCGCCGGCCGTGCTTGCGATGCTGGGTGGCGCCGTCGCGCTCGTCGTGACCTTTGTCTGGCACGCGCGGCGTGCGGACGAGCCGTTCCTGCCGCTGCCGCTGCTCGGTGGGACTGTCGCGCCGTTCGCCCTGACGGCCGGCGGTTGCGGTCTCGGCGCGATCACGGGCCTCACCGTGCAACTGCCGCTTTATTACGAGCAGGTCTATCATCTCACCGCCAGCGAGGCCGGGCTTGCGCTGATTCCGCTCGCGGCGGTTTCGACCTGCGGCGCGGCGATTGCCGGCCGCACCATGGCGCGCGCCAAGCACTACAAGCGCGTCGCCATCATCGGCACGTCCTGGGCTGCGCTGTGCGGCCTTGGCCTCACACTCACGACCTTGCCGCTATGGGGCCTCCTCACGCTGATGGCCGCGTTCGCGCTCGGTCTCGGCACGACCTTCCCGGTGTGCGTGGTCTCGCTGCAGAACTCGGTCGCGCGTCCGCAAGTCGGCACCATCACCGGCGCAATGAATTTCTTCCGCTCGCTGATGTCCTCGTTCACGGTCGCGGCGTTCGCGGCGATCCTGCTGATCGCGCTCGGCACCGACGTTCCGCTCGCGGGCGAGCATCACGCCGCAGGCAGCGTCGCAATCCCCGCCGACGAGATGCGGCACGCCTTCCGTTACGTGTTCGGCGCCGCCACCGCGCTGATGACCATCGCCGCGCTCTGCCTGATTGCGATGGAGGAGCGGCCGCTCGCCGGGCCCGCCACCGCGCAGCCGGTCGAGATGGCGGAGTAGGGAATCGCAGCCAGTTAGGCGCGGCTTCGCTCCGGAAAGCTGCTCTTCCGCGGCAGCAGGATCGTGAACTCCGTGAATGCGCCGGGCTCCGTCGTGACGTCGATGGTGCCGCCGTGCTGCTTCACCACGATGTCGTGGCTCATCGACAGCCCGAGGCCGGTGCCTTCGCCGGCTGGCTTGGTGGTGAAGAACGGATTGAACATCTTCTCCCTGACCTCGTCCGCAATGCCGGTGCCATTGTCGCGGATGCGGATCTCGATGCTGTCGCCGCGGTCGCGCGTCGCAGCGATCACCACCGGATCGTAATCGGCTGCGCCCTCGGCCTTGCGCTTGGTGACCGCGTGGAAGCCGTTCGAGATCAGGTTCAGCAGCACCCGGGTGATCTCCTGCGGAAACACTTCGGCTTGCCCGGCCGCGGGATCCAGTTCGCGCTTCAGCGTCACGTCGAATCCCGGCTTCTCGGCGCGTGCGCCGTGATAGGCGAGGTTGAGGCTCTCCTCGACCAGCGCGTTGATGTCGCTCAGCCCATGGTCGCCGCCGCCTTCTCGCGAATGCAGCAGCATGTTCTTGACGATGGAATCGGCACGTCGTCCGTGCTGCACAACCTTTTGCAGATTGCCCTTCAGAAGCCCCGTCAGCTCGTCGACCTCCGCGCGGATGTCGTCTGCGAGCATGACAGGCGCAAGCACCTCGTTCAGCTCGTCCGTCAGCTCGGCGGAGAGAGAAGCAAAATTGTTGACGAAGTTGAGCGGGTTCTTGATCTCATGGGCGATGCCGGCGGTGAGCTGGCCCAGCGATGCAAGCTTCTCGGTCTGGATCAGCCGGTCTTGCGCGGCGCGTAAGTCGTCGAGCGATTTTGCTAGCTCGCGGGTACGGTCCTGCACCTCGTTGAACAGGCGCGTGTTCTCGACCGCGATGACGGCCTGATCGGCAAAGGTCTTGAGCAGATTGATCGCCTTCTCCGGAAAATGACCGGGCTCCCGCCGCGTCACCGCGATGGTGCCGATCGCGATGCCGTCGCGCAGCATCGGCACCACGAGGATGCTGCGATAGCCCCGCGTCCGCGCCAACTCCTTCATGGCCTCGGTGAGATCGGGTTCGCTCTGCATGTCGCTGCGGAAGGCATATTGTCCGCTTCTTGCCACCCGGCTGTGAATGCCTGACGCCGACAGCGGCGTCGGGAAGGAGCTGAGCAAGTCTGCGTTGCCGGCCTCAACGTCCGTGGTGAAGGCTGCCAGATGCAGCATGCCGTCGACGACGCGTGTGACGGTGGAGGAGTGCCCGCCGATCAGCGCCTTGGCGCTGTCGGAGATGGCCTGAAACACCGGCGTCACGTCGGCAGGCGAGGCCGCGATCACCTTGAGGATGTCGGCAGTCGCGGTCTGACGTTCCAGCGCTTCCCTGGTGGCGTTGAACAGGCTCACATTCTTGATCGCGATCACCGCCTGGTCGGCGAAGGTCTGTAGCAGCCGCACGTGATGCTCGGCGAAGCGGCCGGTCGCCCGGCGCGTGGCGATGATGATGCCGATGGCTTCGCCCTCGCTCATCAACGGCGTGAACAGCATGCTGCGATAGCCGCGGGCGCGCGCGATGTCGCGCGCGGCCGGCTCGAGCTCGGTGTCGGGCAGTTGCGCCGCGGCGCCATTGGCCACGAGCGGGTATGGCGGGAACTGCGCAAAGGGCACCGGAAAGGAATTCTGGAGCACACGATCCCCGGCCGGATCGGTCGGGGTGAATGCCGCAAGGTGCGCGGCGCCGTCGATGTAGCGCAGTACCGCCGTGGAGAAGCCGCCGATCAGGCGATTGGCATTGGCGGCGATGGCCTCGAACACCGGCTGCACGTCGGATGGCGAGGCGGCCATCACCTTGAGGATGTCGGCGGTTGCGGTCTGGCGCTCCAGCGCCTCGCGCGTCTCGTTGAACAGCCGTGCATTCTCGATCGCGATCACGGCCTGGTCGGCAAAGGTCTGGAGCAGCTGCACGAGATCGGGCGCGAACGCGCCAGGCTCGGCGCGCGTGACGCTGATCATGCCGACCGGGGCGCCCCGGTTCATCAGCGGCATGAACAGCACGCTGCGGAAGCCGCGCAGCCGCGCCAGCCTTCGGTTCAGCTCCGGGACGTCGGCAGCCTCGCTGTCGGGAAACTGGATCGTCTCGCCATCGCGCACGAGGGCAAACGTTGGGAAGTCCGCGATCTTGCGCGGGAACGACGCCTTGAGCCCTTCGTCCGCCGCCGGACTGGTCGGCGTGAACGCCACGAGGTGCAGCTCGTCGCCGATGAACTGAAGTACGGTGGCGGAGAAGCCGTCGAGCAGGCGTTTCGAACTGGACGCGATCGCCGCGAAGACCGGCCGGGCGTCGGAGGGCGAGGCTGCGATGGTACGAAAGATCTCGGCGCTGGCGTTCTGGCGATCCCGCGCGACCGCAAGCTCGCCGCGCAGCCGTGCATTCTCGGTTGCGGCCGACTGCAATCGCTGTTCGAGTTCTTCGATTTCGTTGGAAGGGACGGTCATTCCTAATCCGGCTTGATGCCGCGACAAGCGCGGCACCGGGCCGGATTATCACATCTTCTGCGGCCGGAGCCAACGCCCCGCCGCTGAAGCCCGGCCGGGCTCACGTGCCCGGCCGCGACACCTCCGTTTCCTTGCTGGTGATGAACTCCAGCAGCACTGGTATCCCTTCCCGCGTTTTCTGGATCCCGCGCTTGATCGCGGGCACGATGTCCTCCGGCCTCAACACACGCTCGCCATAGCCGCCGAAGGCGCGCGCCATCGCGGCGTAGTCACCGGAAATGTCGGTCGAGCGATATTTCTCGGTCGAGACCGGCATCACCTTCAATTCGATCGCCATCGAGAAATTGTTGAGCAGGATCGACATGATCGGGATGCGCTCGCGCACCGCGGTCTCGAAATCCATGCCCGTAAAGCCAATGGCCGCATCGCCCCAGACATTGATACAGAGCTTGTCCGGCTTCGCGAGCTTGGCGCCCATCGCGAGCCCAAGCCCATAGCCGAGCTGCGTCGTCTTGCCCCAGCCGAGATAGCTGAGAGGCTCGACCGATTTCCAGAATGGCGAGAGCTGGTCGCGCGGGCTGCCGGCATCATGCGTGATGATGGTGTTGTGGATGTCGACGGTGTGCTGCAGGTCCCAGAGTACCCGATACGGGCTGAGTGGCGCATCGTTGCTGGTGAGTTTCGGCATCCATTTCGCCAGCCACTGCTCGTGTGAGGCCGCAATCTCCGCCGCGACCACGGAGGCATCACGATCGGACGTAACCGACCTGCCGATCTCCTCCAGCAGTGCATCGAGCACGAGGCCGGCGTCGCCGACGAGGCCGATCCTGGCTTCCACATCCTTGTTGAGATGGTTCGGGTCGAGCGTGGAGTGGATGACGGTCTTGCCCTTCGGCATCGCGATGCCGAAATTGGTCTCGGTGAAGGAGCAGCCGACGCCGAAGATGACGTCGGCTTCAGCCAGAAACTTCGGGACCGCGCGCGGCACCGCGAGCCCGCCCGAACCGAGCGAGAGCGGATGTGTTTCCGGAAAGGACGACTTGCCGCCAAGACTGGTGGTGACGGGGATAGCCAGCCGTTCGGCCAGCCGTCTCAGTTGCGGCCACGCCTGCGCGTAATGCACGCCCTGGCCGGCATAGATCACCGGCCGTTTTGCGTTCACGAGCAGGCTGGCTGCTTCCTTCACGTGAACAGGATCGGCGCCGTAGCGCGTGCGCAGCACCGGCGTGTAGTCGAGCGGCTCCGGCACCTCCTCGTTCCACATGTCGGCCGGTATCTCGACGATCACAGGCCCGCCGCGGCCGTTCTTCAGCTTGGTGAAGGCGCGGCGGAAGATGTTGGCGACCTCGGCCGCGAGGTTGATCGGCTCGGAGGATTTCGCAAATGGCTTCATCGCCTCGCTGGAATTGAAGTTCGGCTCGATATGCGTAAGCCTGCGCGGATAGCCCATCGGCAGCACCAGCACGGGAACGGACTCGCCGAAACACTGCGCAACGCCGCCCATCGCGTTCTCCGCGCCCGGCCCATGCTGCATGCAGAACGCGCCGATGCTGCGCCCCGATGACACCCGCGAGATCGCGTCCGCCATGTGGATGCCGACGCGCTCCTGCCGCACCATCACGGGCCGGATCTCGGCTTTCGCCGCATGCTCGATCAGATGGTTGACCGGATAGCCGCAGAGGATCTCGATGCCCTCACGCCGCATGATTTCCGCGATTGCGGTGCCGAGTTTCATGGCGTCTCTCTCCTGAGGCTTGGCCGGTTGGCCCGGCTGATTGGAGGAGAGAGGATCAGGAAATTGGGTGAGGGTAAAGCGCGAGCAGACGGTAGTCGCGGTAGGTCAGCCATGCGGTGTGCTGCGGTAGCCCGGCTGGCGTGCAGTCCGGAAAACTGCATCCGCGGAGCCACTCCCGGTGTTCAAGCGGGCTGCAATCTTGCCAGCCACTCAGCCGTTTTTGCCAACGGCCGAGAAACTTCCCTATTTGCAATTCTTGCAAATCGTCAGCTTTCGCTTCAACGCCTCATCGTCCTGATCAATCGATGATTGCCCCGCGAGGCCATTTGTCTCCAGATTGGAACTGGAGCCCTTTGCTGCACGTGACCTCACGGGCGGCGTCACCTGACTTTGGGTGTCATGGTCGTCGGCGGCGCCTATGCTGAAGCCATCGTAATCGGCGGCCGGATTCGGCACCTGCGGCGCACCGCCGATCACGGGGGGCGAAGCTTCTCTGCCGGATGGCGCCGGCGGAATTCTGGAGTTTGTTGCGCTCCCGCGTGGCGGCGATGTATTGGGGGGAGCAAGCGAAACCGGTGGCGCGGCCGAACTCTGTCCTCTGGCGCTGTCGCCCGAGCAGACGCCGACCAACATAAGACTGAGAGCCAAGAGCGCCACGCTTCTCATCCGCATCCTTCAAGCAGCTCTGGTTCATCCATTGACGGCATGGCTCGTCGAGCCATGTCGTGCCGAAGGATATCAGGACTTGCATGGCCGTCAAAGCGCGGCGCTGCGAAGCGTCGCTGCGCTCGGAATGACGAGATGGGGAAGGCATGCTCCGGCAAGGCGCCGCGAGCCATGCTGAAGTCAGTGCCCGGGAAGTCCGCCGCCTCGGGCGACGGCGGCCGTTACTTCATCGACGAACTGATCGAGTTGAACTTGTTGTTGAGGAGCTGGCTGCCCGTGTTGTTCACGACGGTCACGATGGCCAATGCAATGCCGGCGGCGATCAAGCCGTATTCGATGGCCGTGGCGCCAGTCTCATCGGCAAGGAAAGACCTAAGCAAACTCATTGCCAACTCCTCTTCATCCGATCCAATGTATGGCCGCGTCGTTTTCGAACTCGTCAATCGATCGAATAGATTTTCTTCGCGCCAAAACAATTAAACCCAGGCGAGCGCGCCACTGCTTCATACGTTGACATTCATTAAATTAAAGTTCCCTCATCCCATCCAAATGCGCGCAATTCGGCGCACTCTCAGTGGCAGCCGCAGCGTCCGCTAGGACGGCCTCGTTGTGCCGGCAGGCGGCGTTTCAGCACGGCGGCGAGGGGGCCGACAAAGTCCCATCGTGCCCGGCTGCGACTGCGCCGTGTGCGCGGCCCAGTGCTCAACTTCGTCTCCCGCAGGAATATCCTGGTTCACGCGCAGAGCGCCGCAAATCGGAAAACGAGGGTCTCGCTTAGCGGATTATTGAGCCTGTTCGTCAAGAGGTCGGCAAGCATGCCAACCGAAGGTGGCGACCATCGCTCTCATGCGCGCCGGCCGTCCGCATTCAGCGCCCGCAACATGGCGATGCGGGCAAACATCACCCAGCCGCCGCCGGTCTCGGCCGCATTGATCAAGGTTTCGATGGCAGTCTGCCAGTGCGCCTCGTGCTGCGCGTCGTCCGGCAGCTGCATGATGTAGTCCGCCGCCTCCTGAAGCGTGAGCAAGTTGCGCTTGTTGCTCACACGAACTGGATCGTCGAACGCCGTCGACCAGGGCATGTCAGTCCGGCCGACCGGCGAGGGGGGACATCACGCGAGATCGTAAGTGTGAGGTCGCTAACCGGCCTTCTTCGTTCGCGCTGGCGCGCGTACCGGCTTGTCGGCCCTTTTCGAAGCCTCTTTGGGCGCGGTTTTCGCCGCAGCGTCCTTGCCGCTCTTGCCGGCGATTGGCAGCAGCATCTCGCGCTGGCCCTCGACGCGCTTCTTCGGCTTCTTGCCTTTGACGGTCTCCTTGGCGACCCCCGCCGCGGGAGCTGTCTCCCGCTCGCTCGCGAGACTCTTCTTCAGCGCGTCCATGAGGTTGATGACGTTGCCGCCAGTCTTCGGTGCCGCCTTGGCCGTGATCGGCATGCCGCTGCGCTTCTTGTTGATGAGATCGATCAGCGCGGTCTCGTAGTGATCCTCGAACAGCTCGGGCTCGAAAGCGCCGGACTTCTTCTCGACGATGTGCTTGGCAAGGTCGAGCATGTCCTTGGTCAGCTTCACGTCCTGGATGTCGTCGAAATATTCTTTTTCGCTCCGCACTTCGTAGGGATAGCGCAGCAACGTGCCCATCAGCCCGCTATCGAGCGGCTCCAGCGCGATGATGTGCTCGCGGTTGGTCAGCACCACGCGGCCGATCGCGACCTTGTCCATGCTGCGGATGGTTTCGCGGATCACCGCATAGGCGTCATGGCCCACCTTGCCGTCGGGCACGAGGTAATAGGGACGGATCAGGTAGCGGTTGTCGATGTCCGCCTTCGGCACGAACTCGTCGATCTCGATCGTGTGCGTGGAGTCCAGCGCGATCTCGTCGAGCTCGTCCTTGGTGACCTCGATATAGGTGTCGGTATCGACCTTGTAGCCCTTGACGATGTCCTCGGACGTCACCTCGTCACCGGTCTCCGCATCGACCTTGAGGTACTTGATGCGGTGGCCGGTCTTGCGGTTGATCTGGTTGAAGGAGACCTTCTCGGTATCCGAAGTGGCGGGATAGAGCGCGACCGGACAGGTCACGAGCGATAGACGCAGAAAACCCTTCCAATTGGCGCGGGGGGCCATGGGCTACTCCAAACGCAACGGGGACAGGCGACTAGGATACCATCAGGGAACAACGAATCATAGCAAGGCGGGTTACTGAATCTTGCAACTGCGTTAACCGGCCGCTGGGCCTGCGCTCCTGCCGGATCGAAGCGTAAAGGCCGGAACATCATATTCAATCACGCGTTGGCTCGAGACATCGGCTGCGAGGAGGTCGCGGCTATCGAAGCGACGTCCAGAGATTGAGGGCATTATGGCAACCACGCGAGAGCGGCATCAGATCGTGGAAACTCCGACCGAGGCGCGCCAGGGCGAGCCCGGGCCTTCGGTGGCGGCGCTGCTTGCCATCTCGACGGGCCTTGCCGTCCTGATCCTCGCCGTCGTCTGGTTCGTGTTCTTCCGGACTTGACCCGGCTGGATCCGAACGCCACGGATCTTCATATTCGCCGCGTGACGCAGCACTTTGCGCCCGCCATGCCCCCGGCTCGCCCGGTTGCGTGGCGGGCGCAGTCGCGTCGGCGCGTCAGAGGTCGTATATGACCAAAAAGTAACCTGGCCGGTTCCCCGCGTTCATATTCGGTTCACGCCGGAATTGCTCATCTCTGGCCGTGGTCATGCAGCCTGTTCTGGCAGCCAATCTTTGGAGAGAAGCGTGCGCCTGCTCGTTGTTGAGGACGACCCCGATCTCAATCGCCAGCTTACCAAGGCGCTGACCGACGCCGGTTACGTCGTCGACCGCGCTTTCGACGGGGAGGAGGGGCATTATCTCGGCGACAACGAGCCTTACGACGCCATCGTGCTCGACATCGGCCTTCCGAAGAAGGACGGCATCTCGGTGCTGGAGGCCTGGCGCCGCAACGGCCGTACCATGCCGGTCCTGATCCTCACCGCGCGCGACCGCTGGAGCGATAAGGTGCAGGGGTTCGATGCCGGCGCCGACGACTATGTCGCCAAGCCGTTCCATTTGGAGGAGGTGCTGGCACGCATCCGCGCGCTGCTGCGCCGCTCGACCGGCCACGCCCAGAGCGAGCTCAGCTGCGGTCCCGTTACGCTCGACACCAGGACGGGCCGGGTCAGCGTGTCAGGCAATCCCGTGAAGATGACCTCGCACGAATATCGGCTTCTGGCCTATCTGATGCACCATTCCGGGCGCGTCGTCTCCCGCACCGAGCTGGTCGAGCATCTCTATGACCAGGATTTTGACCGCGACTCCAACACAATCGAGGTCTTCGTCGGCCGCATCCGCAAGAAGCTCGACGTCGACATCATCCAGACCGTTCGCGGGCTCGGCTATCTCCTGACCCCGCCCAGTCCCGGCGCTTGAAGCGGCTTGACGGGCGGCCCGCCAAGGGCCTTGGTCCGGTCATGACCGATGCCCTGCCATCCTGCGCCTCCCGGGATCGTTCCGATGCCCGCTAGCTCACTTGCGAACCGCCTGTTCCTCTCGGCGACCGCGTGGCTCGTGGTGATCCTGGCCGTTACCGGCGTCGTGCTGTCCTCGGTCTACAAGAACGCCACCGAGCGCTCCTTCGACCGCCGTCTCAATCTCTATCTCCGCACGCTGATCGCCGAGGTCGCCACCCCCGACGAGCCGCCCGACCGCCAGTTCCAGTCGCTGGGCGAGCCCTTGTTCGACCTGCCGCTGTCCGGCTGGTACTGGCAGATCACGCGGACCGACACCGAGAAGCCGGAAGTGCGCTCCTCGCGCTCGCTCTGGGACAAGAAACTGCCGAAACTGGAAGAGCAGGGTGCCGAGCTCACCGCCGCCGGCATTCGGCTCGCTTATGTCGACGGGCCGGAAGGGCAGAACCTGCGCATGGTGGAGCGGCCGGTCGATCTCGGCGCCGACGGCAAATTTCTCGTCAGCGTCGCCGGCGACGACACCGAGATTTTCGACGAGACGCGGAGCTTCGACTATTACCTCGGCGGCACGTTTACGGCGCTTGGCATCGTGCTGCTGCTGACGACCGTGTTCCAGGTCCGCTTTGGTCTCGCGCCGCTCAAGCGCATCTCGGAATCCATCGCCGACATCCGCTCGGGTCGGGCGGAGCGGCTCGAGGGTGAATTTCCTGTCGAGATCGCGCCTTTGGCGCGCGAGACCAATGCGCTGATCGATGCCAATCGCGAAATCGTTGAACGGGCGCGCACCCATGTCGGCAATCTCGCCCATGCGATCAAGACGCCGCTCTCCGTCATCGTCAACGAGGCCGGCGCCCACGGGGCCGATCCGTTCGCGGCCAAGGTGATGGAGCAGGCGGACGTGATGCGCGACCAGGTTGCCCATCATCTGGAGCGCGCGCGCATTGCGGCACGGGTCTCGGTGGTCGCGACGGTGACGGAGGTGGCGCCCGCGATCGAGGCGCTGCGGCGGACGATGGAGAAGATCCACCGCGACCGCGGCATCGTGGTCGAGGCCAAGGCCGATCCGTCTGCGAGGTTCCGGGGCGAGCGCCAGGATCTGGATGAGATGGTCGGCAATCTGGTCGACAATGCCTGCAAATGGGCAGCCTCACGCGTCTTCATCGAGGTTGCGGTCGAGACGCCGCAACTGGCCGGCGCCGGCCCGCGTCTGCGGATCATCGTCGACGATGACGGCCGCGGCCTGTCGGAGGCCGAGCGTGCCCAGGTCTCCCGACGCGGCCAGCGGCTCGACGAGTCCAAGCCGGGCTCGGGGCTGGGACTGTCGATCGTGACCGACCTCGCCGCGCTTTATGGCGGCAGCCTCTCCCTCGGCGGCGCGCCGATCGGGGGCCTGCGAGCCGAACTGGTCCTCCCGGGATTATAATCTCTTGTTCTCATTTGATTTTTCGCCGTGGCGGATGCTTCTGCGGCAAAACCGGGGGGCATTCGAGGCGACTTCCTAAACGGCTTCTTAAGTGGGAAGCTCCTAAGATCGCGCCCGGACGCATCCCATGTCCGCCATTTTACCGTGCATGACCCGGGCGCATGAGCCAGACATCGATCGAGCGGCTGAGGGAATATCTCGCGCAGCTCCCGCCGCAGTCGCAGGCACTGCTGATGCGAGAGTTCGAGCGCGCGCTGGAGCGCGGCCAGGACACGGCTGTCGCGACCCTCGTGCTTGAGCAGTTGCGCAAGATCGTCCGCAAGAGCGAAGCCGACGAAGCCCCGCCACCGCGCACGGACGATCTGTCGCGGCTTCTCTTCCAAGTGCTGGAACCGTTCCTGGTCGAGGCGGGCACCCCGGTCCGGGTCGGACAAATCCGCCGCTCCTCGCTGCATCCAATCTGGCAATGGCTCGGGCGTGACGGCGCCCCGGACAAAGTCAATGAATTCGAGGCGGCGCTGGCCCGCATACCGCTAGACAGTGCAGGCCAGGTCGAGGCGCTGGCCTCCAGGCTCCAGGCGGTGGCGGCGGACGCCATCTTCGAGCTGACGGGGCCAGGCGGCGGCGACAAGTCGCGCGCGCTGGCCCGTGTCGGCCCGCCCAACGTGATCGAGGACCTCTATTCAATCGGTGCGGTGCTCCAGGTTCGGGAAGCCATCGCCGCCCTGAACGAGAAGTTGCCGCGCTTCCTGCGCGCCTTCGGCGATTCCCAGATCGCCTCGGTGACGTCGGCGCTCAACATTCCAGTCCTCCAGACCCCGCAGATGCTGCCCTTCGCGCTGTCCATGGTGGTGCAGCGGATGACCGCGCCGTGGCAGATCATCCGCCTCGCTATCAAGATTGCCGCCTCGGACGACGAGATCCGCGTCGCGGCAACGCCCTACGGTGTCGCCGTCACGATCGCCCTGCACGATCTGTCCTGTGTGGCCGCGGTCCTGCGCATGGACATCAAGCGCGGCAATTTCGACAACGTCGCCGGCAATCTCAAGGCGCTGCATGACGGCGTGCGCGGCCTGCGCACCGAGCTCGACCTGCGCAACGATTCCGCTTGGGGCAAGCAGCTGGTCTCGATCCGCGCCGACATCTCCAATGCGCTGCAATCCGAGATCGACAGCGTTCCCGGCCGCGTTCGTCGCATCCTGCGCCAACGCGCCGAGAAGGACATTCCGCCGGGGGCGCGAATCGACAGCACCGAGGTCGAGGAAACCGTGGCGCTGATCGATTTCGTCGCGGCCTGCCGCAACTATGCGAGTGAGCTTGCGATCAACGAGGTGACGCTGCGCACCTATTCCGACCTCCAGCAATATGTCGAGCGCTCGACCGAGCAGCTGGTGCAGTCGCTGCGCTCCGCCGATCACAAGGTCCGCACCTATCGGCAGCAGCAGGTGCAGGCCGCGATCCGCTTCTGTCAGGTGCTGTTCGGCGACGATTACGCCTCGCTGATGAGTCGCGCGGCAGAGAATGCGGCGACGGGCGAGCGCAAATCGTCGCGCGCAAGCTGATCCGAGCGCATAATTTCGTTATCACAATTTCTGGTTGACGGTGCCGATATCGCGCCCTACGGTCGCCATGCAAGTCCGGGGAATTTCTATTTGTGGGCGCATGAAACCCGTTATCAGCTCCATCGAAATCGAGAACCGCGTCGTTGTTGCCAAATATCAGAGACTGATGGTCGGCGCGAAGGTGGTGCTGGTCGAGAAGGCAAGCGGCCGACAATTGTCTGAAACGCTCACCAGGGTCGCGTCTCCGGTTCCAGTCGGGGCGCTGCGCATCCGATTGCCGGATGCGGTCAGGCCGGGAACATATTTCCTGAAGGCCTTCAACGGGCACGGCGAGGATGCCGCGCAAAGTGCGGACTTCGACATCGGCTAAGCTGTTGGAGTTTCATCGTTTCGGACCGGGCGCGGTCGCGCCGAATTGACAATTGTCAATTGCCGCCTCCTCCGGCCGTGGTGTAAAGCCACCTATAGGCGCGGATCGCGCGCCGCCGGAAGCTTGCCAGATGACGCTATGGTTCGTGTTCGCGCTGATGACAGTCGCGGCGATTTTCGCCGTGCTTCTGCCGCTCGGCCGCAGCGGAGCCGCGCAAAGTCAAGGCAGCGAGATTGCGGTCTACAAGGACCAACTGGCCGAAATCGAGCGTGATCTCGGCACCGGACTGATCGCCGCTCCTGAAGCCGAGGCGGCCCGCGTCGAGATCAGCCGCAGGCTGCTCGCCGCTGCCAGCGAACCTGCCATGGCGCCGAAATCGAGCCTCAAATGGCGCCGCGCGGCCGCGGTGCTGGCGTTGACTGGCCTGCCGATGGTTGCGATCGGGGTTTACATGCCGCTGGGCTCGCCCAGGCTTCAGGACTTTCCCTTGGCGCAGCGCGAGCGCGGATCCGGATCCGGGGTGGCGCAATCGCTCGAGAATCTCGTCGTGCAGGTCGAGCAACATCTGGAAAAAAATCCGACTGACGGTCGCGGCTGGAACGTGCTCGCGCCGGTGCTGGAGCGGCTCGGCCGCTTCGACGATGCGGTGCGTGCCTATCGCAACTCGCTCACCTACAACGGCGAGAGCGCCGAGCGCCGGTCCGATCTCGGCGAGGCGCTCTCGGCGGCCGCCGGCGGGGTCGTGACCGCCGAGGCCAAAGCGGAATTCGAGCGTGCGCACGCGCTCGATGCCGATGATCCCAAGGCGAACTACTTCCTGGGGCTCGCCGCCGAGCAGGACGGCCGCAAGGATGATGCGGCCAATATCTGGCGCGCGCTGCTGGCGAAGGCGCCGGCGGATGCGCCGTGGCGGTCCCTGGTGCAGTCCTCGCTGGCGCGGGTCGGCGGCGGCACGGTGCCGGCGCTGTCGGACGAGACGATCGCAGCCTCCAGGGATATGGCCGAGGGCGATCGCAACGCGATGGTGCGCGGCATGGTCGAACGCCTCGCCACCCGCCTCAAGCAGAACGGCGACGACGTCGAGGGGTGGCTTCGCCTGGTGCGCGCCTATCTCGTGATGGGCGACCGCGGCAAGGCGGTGGGGGCATCGGCCGATGCCCGCCAGGCGGTTGCCGGCGATGCCGAGCGGCTGCGCCAGCTCAACGAAGGGCTCAAGACTCTCGGGCTCGACGGATGACGATTTCGGGACCAGACGAGCGGAGAACGGATACGCCATGACGCGCAAGCAGCGACGTATGACCATCATCGGCGGCTCGCTCGCCGTGCTTGCGCTCGCCGCCGCGCTCGTGCTCAACGCATTGCGCGACTCCATCGTGTTCTTCTCGACACCAACCATGGTCGCCGAGAAGCACGTCGAACCCGGCAAGCGGTTTCGTCTCGGCGGGCTGGTGCAGCCCGGCTCGCTCCAGCGCGGCGACAATCTCGCGGTGACCTTCGAGGTCGCCGACGGCAACGCCAAGCTGCCGGTCGCCTACAAGGGCATCCTGCCGGACCTGTTCCGTGAAGGGCAGGGCGTCGTTGCCGAAGGCGCACTCGACAGCAACGGCGTGTTCAAGGCCGACACCGTGCTCGCCAAGCACGACGAAACCTACATGCCCAAGGACGTTGCCGATGCCCTGAAGAAGCAGGGCCACTGGAAGGACGATTACGACGCCAAGGCCTCTGAAGCCAAGGCCTCTGACGCCAAGGCTTCGGGCGGCAGCAAGCCCGCGGCCACGGCGGCGCAGGGCAATCCGCAGGGAGCCGTGCGGTGATCGCAGAATCCGGACATTACGCGCTGGTGCTGGCGCTCGGGCTTGCACTGATCCAGTCCGTCGTGCCGTTGATCGGTGCACGCCTGCACGACACCGCCCTGATGAACGTGGCGCGGTCCACCGCGCTGGCGCAGCTGCTGTTCGTCGGGGCATCGTTCATGGCACTTGTGATGCTGCACGTGAGCTCGGATTTCTCCGTCGCCAATGTCTACGAGAATTCCCACTCGATGAAGCCGCTGCTCTACAAGATCACCGGCGTGTGGGGAAATCACGAAGGCTCGATGCTGCTGTGGGTATCGATCCTCGCTTTGTTTGGCGGCCTGGTTGCCGCTTTCGGCAACAATCTGCCGCTGTCGCTGCGCGCGCACGTGCTGAGCGTCCAGGGCTGGATCGCCAGCGCCTTCTATCTCTTCATCCTGATGACCTCGAACCCGTTCCTGCGCATCACGAGCCCGCCGCTCGAGGGACGCGATCTCAATCCTGTGCTCCAGGACATCGGTCTCGCCGTGCATCCGCCGATGCTCTATCTCGGCTATGTCGGCTTCTCGATCTCGTTCTCCTTCGCCATCGCGGCGCTGATGGAGGGGCGGATCGACGCGGCTTGGGCGCGCTGGGTGCGGCCGTGGACGCTGGTGGCCTGGATCTTCCTCACGCTCGGCATCGCCATGGGCTCGTACTGGGCCTATTACGAGCTCGGCTGGGGCGGCTGGTGGTTCTGGGATCCGGTCGAGAACGCCTCGCTGATGCCGTGGCTCGCCGGCACCGCGCTGCTGCATTCGGCGCTGGTCATGGAGAAGCGCAACGCGCTGAAGGTCTGGACCATCCTGTTGTCGATCCTGACCTTCTCGCTGTCGCTGCTCGGCACCTTCCTGGTCCGCTCCGGCGTCATCACCTCGGTGCATGCTTTCGCGACTGACCCGACCCGCGGCGTGTTCATCCTGCTGATCCTCTGCCTGTTCATCGGCGGCAGCCTGGCGCTGTTCGCGGGCCGTGCCACCTCGTTGAAGCAGGGCGGCCTGTTCGCGCCGATCTCCCGCGAGGGTGCGCTGGTGCTGAACAACCTGCTGCTTACCGTCGCCTGCGCGGTCGTGCTATTCGGCACGCTCTATCCGCTGGCGATGGAGATGCTGGCCGACTTCAAGATGTCGGTCGGCGCGCCCTTCTACAACCTCACTTTCGCGCCGCTGTTTGCCCTGTTGCTGTTCGCTGTACCGTTCGGGCCGATGCTGGCGTGGAAGCGCGGCGATCTGCTCGGCGTGACGCAGCGCCTGCTCGCGGCGGGCGTTGCCAGCCTCGTCGCAATCGCCATCGCCTGGGCCTGGGCGCGCGGCGGCAGCGCGCTGGCGCCGCTGGCGATCGGGCTTGGTGTTTTCGTCATCGCCGGCGCTGTCACCGACATCGTCGAGCGGACGGGCCTGGTTCGCCTGCCGTTCGCCACAGTGCTGAACCGGGCGCGTGGCCTGCCGCGCTCGGCCTGGGGCACCACGCTGGCGCATGCCGGCCTCGGCGTCGCGCTGATCGGAATCGTCTGCGAGACCACCTGGAACAGCGAATATATCGCGACGATGAAGCAGAGCGACGTCGCCCATGTCGCCGGCTACGACGTGAAGCTCGATCGGTTGTTTCAGCGTCAGGGCCCGAACTACCGGGAGATGATCGCCGAGTTCAATGTCAGCCGCGACGGCGAGACGCTGAGCATGATGACGCCGTCCAAGCGCAGCTTCACAACGCGTGGCTCGTCCACCACCGAAGCGGCCCTGCTGACGCGCGGCGCGAGCCAGCTCTACGTCTCGCTCGGCGATGCCACCGCCGAGGGTGCCATTGCCGTGCGCATCTATTACAAGCCGATGGTGCTGCTGATCTGGTGGGGACCGGTGCTGATGGCGTTTGGCGGCGTGCTGTCGCTGTCCGATCGCCGCTTGCGGGTCGGTGCGCCGAAGCCGGCGCGGGCCAAGCAGCGGCTCCAGCCCGCGGAGTGATCCGATGCGCCGGATGTGGTTCGTGATCGTCGCGCTAATGCTGCTGGCCTCGCCTGCGGCGCATGCCGTGCAGCCCGACGAGATCATGTCGGATCCCGTCAAGGAGGCGCGTGCGCGCGAACTGTCGCGCGAGCTGCGCTGCATGGTCTGCCAGAACCAGTCGATCGACGATTCCGACGCGCCGCTGGCGCGCGATTTGCGGCTGCTGGTGCGCGAGCGGATTGCCGCCGGCGACAGCAATTCGCAGGTGCTCGACTTCCTGGTCGCGCGCTATGGCGAGTTCGTGCTGCTGAAGCCGCGTTTCGAACGCCAGACCCTGCTGCTATGGCTGCTCGCGCCGCTTCTGTTGGCTGGCGGCGGCCTGGCGCTATGGCTGCAAATCCGGCGCCGCGCGCGGAGCGGTGCAGATCTGCCAGCACCGCCGCTCACGCCCGAGGAAGAGGCGCGGCTCGCGGGATTGATGTCGGACGATGCGAAGTCGCAATAGCGTGGCGCGGCTTAGAATCCCAAGTCCAACGGCCTTAAGGGGTGCCGCTGCGGAGCAATCTAGGTCGCCAAAAGCTGTTCTGATGCGTTTCACCGGAACCCGACTAAGTTCCTGTAGGACCAGAACTTTTAGCCTGCGTTAAACTGCCGCATCGCCGCTGCCTTCATTACGAAAGTTTAACCCTGCCGCCAGCGCGCGGTAAGGCGGGAGCCCCCATGTTCAGGTCCGTAAGGTGCTGGCATCCGGCACCAAAAGAAATTCAAGGCCCTGGAGATCTCTGCATGACCGACCGTTCCGACCTCTCGCACCTCCCGTCCTACCGGCAGCCGCGCCGGTCGGTATTCTCCGCGCGCAAGATCGCGCTGATGGCCTCGGTCATCGCCGGCCTCGGCGCGGGCGTCTATGGCTTGAGCCCGTCGACCTCGCCGGCCGACCTGTTCTCCAGCCCGGCGCATGCGCAGGTCAATCAAGAGGTTCGGAAGGTCGAGCGTCCGATCGGCTTTGCCGACATCGTCGAGCGCGTGAAGCCGTCGGTGATCTCGGTGAAGGTCAACATCAAGGAGAAGACCGCGAGCAACGATGACGGCGACGATTCCTCCTCGCCGTTCCAGCCGGGCTCGCCCATGGAGCGCTTCTTCCGCCGCTTCGGTGGTCCGGATGGTTTCCCGGGCCTGAAGGGCGGCCGTGGCCGCGTCGTTCAGGGCCAGGGCTCCGGCTTCTTCATCTCGCCCGATGGCTATGCCGTGACCAACAATCACGTGGTCGACGGCGCCGACAAGGTCGAGGTCACCACCGACGACGGCAAGACCTATACCGCCAAGGTCATCGGCACCGACCAGCGCACCGACCTCGCCTTGATCAAGGTCGAGGGCAGCTCGAATTTCCCGTTCGCCAAGCTCGCCGACGGCAAGCCGCGGATCGGCGACTGGGTGCTCGCGGTCGGCAATCCCTTCGGCCTCGGCGGCACCGTGACTGCCGGCATCGTCTCGGCCAGCGGCCGCGACATCGGCAATGGCCCCTATGACGATTTTATCCAGATCGACGCGCCCGTGAACAAGGGCAATTCCGGCGGTCCGGCCTTTAACACCGAGGGGGAGGTGATGGGCGTCAACACCGCGATCTACTCGCCCTCCGGCGGTAGCGTCGGCATCGCCTTCTCGATTCCCGCCAACACCGTGAAGAGCGTGGTGGCCCAGCTCAAGGACAAGGGTTCGGTCAGCCGCGGCTGGATCGGCGTGCAGATCCAGCCGGTGACGTCTGACATCGCCGACAGCCTCGGCATGAAGAAGGCCGAAGGCGCGCTGGTCGCGGAGCCGCAGGCGAACGGTCCGGCGGCGAAGGCCGGCATCGAGTCCGGCGACGTGATCACCGCGGTCAATGGCGAGCCCGTCAAGGACGCTCGTGAGCTTGCTCGCACCATCGGCGGCATGGCGCCCGGCGCCTCGGTGAAGCTCAACGTGCTGCACAAGGGCCAGGACAAGGTCGTCAATCTCACCCTCGGCCAGCTGCCGAACACGGTCGAGGCCAAAGCCGACACCGACAATGACAGTGGCAAGGGTGCGAGCCGCGGCACCGACGTGCCCAAGCTCGGCATGACCGTTGCTCCAGCCAATTCCGTGGCCGGCGCCGGCAAGGAAGGCGTCGTGGTCACCGAAGTCGATCCGAAGAGCGCCGCGGCCGAACGCGGCTTCAAGGAAGGCGACGTGATTCTTGAAGTCGGGGGCAAGAGCGTCAGCACCGCCGCCGAAGTCCGCGATGCCATCAACACGGCGCGGACCGATAACAAGAACAGCGTCCTGATGCGCGTGAAGAGCGGCGGGCAGTCGCGCTTCGTCGCCGTGCCCATCGCCAAGGGCTGAGGCCTCAGGAGGCTTACGAGATGAAGGGTGTCGCCGGCATCAGTCGCCCCCGCCGACGGCGCCCTTCGGGGGAGCAGCGCAACGTTTGCTTCCCCTGTCTACCTTCCGGTGGAATTACGCCCCCCTCCGTCGGAAGGCCTAGGGCGGTGAAGTCCCCCCAGCTTCACCGCCCGCCTTTTCCCCGATCCGAGATCGTTCCGCTCGGCTTGCATGCGATTGCCGCTCGCGCCATGTTTAGAGAAGGTTCACTCCCTTGACTGCCGCCGAACGCACGATGCGCCTCCTCATCATCGAAGACGACCGCGAATCCGCCGACTATCTCGTGAAGGCGTTTCGCGAAGTCGGACACATTGCCGATCATGCCGCCGACGGCGAGGAAGGTCTCGCCATGGCCGAGAACGGCGATTACGACGTGCTGGTGGTCGACCGCATGCTGCCCAAGCGCGACGGCCTGTCGCTGATCGGCGCGCTGCGCGACAAGGGCAACACCACGCCGGTGCTGATTCTCTCCGCGCTCGGACAGGTCGACGACCGCATCAAGGGCCTGCGCGCCGGCGGCGACGATTATCTGCCAAAGCCTTATTCGTTCGCCGAACTGCTCGCCCGCGTTGAGGTGCTGTCGCGCCGCCGCGGCGGGCCCGCCGAGGACACGCTCTACCGCGTCGGCGATCTCGAGCTCGACCGGCTGTCCCACCGCGTCGCCCGCGGCAAGGACGAGCTGACGCTCCAGCCGCGCGAATTCCGCCTGCTCGAATACCTCATGAAGCACGCCGGCCAGGTGGTGACGCGCACCATGCTGCTCGAGAACGTCTGGGACTATCATTTTGATCCGCAGACCAACGTGATCGACGTGCACATTTCGCGGCTGCGCTCCAAGATTGACAAGGGCTTCGAGCGCCCGCTGCTGCATACGATCCGCGGCGCCGGATACATGATCCGTGACGGCATTCGGTAAACTCGTCCGCACCACGGCATTCCGGCTGACGCTGGTCTATCTGCTGCTGTTCGCGATGTTCGCGGCTTCGCTGCTCGCCTATTTCGCCTGGAATACGCGGCGGCTGATCACCGAGGAGATCACGCAGACGGTGAATTCCGAGACCTCGGAGATCAACGAGATCTACGGCCGCCGCGGCCTGCGGGGCCTCGTGCTCGCGATCGAGTACCGGGCGCTGCGGCCGGGCGCAAACCTCTATCTGGTGACTACGCCGACTGGGCAGGCGATCGCCGGCAATGTCGGCTCGCTCGCGCCCGGCGTGATGGCGACGCGCGGCTGGTCCGAGACAGCCTATCGGCGGATCGAGGATGCTGACGAACGCGATCATCGCGCGCTGGTGCGCGTCACGGAGCTGGAGAACGGCTTCCGGCTTCTGATCGGCCGCGATCTCGACGAGCGGCGGCGCCTGTTCGGCATCGTCGCGAAGGCGGCGCAATGGTCGATCCTGATCGTCGTGGTGCTCGGCCTCGGCGGCGGCGTCTTCGTCGCGCGCCGCGTGCTGAGGCGCATCGATGCCATGACCGGCACTGCGCAGCGGATCATGACTGGTGATCTCAGCGAGCGCCTGCCTGTGGGGCGCAGCGGCGACGAGCTCGACCGTCTCGCCGAAAACCTCAACGCCATGCTGGAGCGGATCGAGGCGCTGATGGCTGGGCTGAAGGAAGTCTCCGACAACATCGCCCACGACCTCAAGACGCCGCTGACGCGCTTGCGCAACCGCGCCGAAGAGGCGCTGGCGAAATCGGGCTGCGAGGCGGACTACCGTGCAGCGCTGGAGCGCACCATCGAGGAATCCGACGGGCTGATCCGCACCTTCAACGCGCTTCTGATGATCGCGCGTGCCGAATCCGGGCAGGCGCGCGGCAACATGGACGATTTCGACGCTGCCGAGGTCGCGAACGGCATCCACGAGCTCTACGAGCCGCTGGCTGAGGATGACGGCATGACCCTGAAGGTCAAATGCGAGCCGGCGCCGGTTCACGCCAATCGCGAACTGATCAGCCAGGCGCTCGCCAATCTCGTCGAGAACGCGATCAAATACGGCAAGCCGGCGGCGCAGACCGCGGGAACCGTGGTCAGCATGGACGTGAGGCAAATCACGATCGAGGCGAGGCGCGATGGCGACCAGGTGCTGCTCAGCGTCACCGACCGTGGTCCGGGGATCCCCGAAGCGGATCGCAAGCACGTCGTCGAGCGATTCGTGCGGCTGGAGGCCAGCCGCACGCTGCCGGGCTCCGGCCTCGGCCTCAGCCTCGCCTCGGCCGTTGCGACATTGCATGGCGGTGAGTTGCGCCTAGGCGATGCCCATCCCGGTCTCGTTGCCACGCTGGTGCTGCCGGCGCGCGCGGGCGCCGGCGACAGGGTTGCTCCGCCAATACCGGATGTGCCACAGAAGGTGGCATGAACCACTCCGCGCCGGGAAACGCGGACAAACATGGTGAGAGCCTCGCGGCACGCTTCGCCGAGGCTCCCTATGTTGCCGCTTCCACAACCGACCAAAGACGCTTCGAAAATTGGCTGGCCGAGCTCGAGCCGGTGCAATCGACCCGTCTCGAATCCCTGCTGGTCCGTCCCTTTGCGCGGGATATTCTGACCGGCATCGCGCAATTCTCGTCCTATCTGTTCGATCTGATTCGCGCCGATCCCCCGCGCCTGATCCGGTTGCTCGAATGCGATCCGGAGGTGCATCTTGGGGCGCTGATGGCGGAGGCGAGGGGCGCCGTGCTCGCGGCGCCGGATGAAGCCGAGGTGATGCGCCTGCTTCGCCGGATGAAGGCGGAGGCGGCGCTGCTGATCGCGCTGTGCGACATCGGCGGCGTCTGGCCGGTGATGCGGGTGACGGCGGCGCTGACGGATATCGCGGTGTTCTCGGTGCAGGCGGCGCTGCAGTACTTGCTGCGGCAGGAAGCTGCACGCGGCAAGCTCTCACCGCCCGATCCCGAGGCGCCCGAAGAAGGCTGCGGGCTGATTGTGCTCGCGATGGGCAAGATGGGCGCGGGGGAGCTGAACTATTCAAGCGACATCGATCTCATCGTGTTCTTCGATCCCGATGCGACGACGCTCGCGCCCGATATGGAACCGCAGCCGTTCTTCGTGCGCGTGACGCAAGGCATGGCGCGCATTCTCCAGCAGCGCACCTATGACGGTTACGTGTTCCGCGTCGATCTGCGGCTGCGGCCCGATCCGTCCTCGACCCAGGTGGCGATCTCCCGCGATGCCGCGCTGAACTATTACGAGCGGGAAGGGCGCACCTGGGAGCGCGCCGCGATGATCAAGGCGCGCGCCTGCGCCGGCGATCCCCGCGCGGGTGAAGCGCTTTTGGCAGAGATCGCGCCCTTCGTCTGGCGCAAGCATCTCGACTTCGCCGCGCTTGCCGACGTGCACGAAATGAAGCGACAGATGCAGACCTATCGCGGTCAGAGCGAGGTCGCGGTCGAGGGCCATAATGTCAAGGTCGGGCGCGGCGGCATCCGCGAGATCGAGTTCTTCGCGCAGACGCAGCAGTTGATTGCGGGCGGCCGCCATCCGGAATTGCGGGTGCGGCCGACGCTCAATGCGCTCGACGTGCTCGCCTCCAGCAACTGGATCACGTTCGCGGCGCGCGACGAGCTGACCACGGCCTACGAATTTCTGCGCCGGGTCGAGCATCGCCTCCAGATGATCGCCGACGAGCAGACCCATACACTGCCCGAGGACAAGGAGGCGGTCGAGCGCTTCGCCTGGTTCTTCGGCTACCCGGATCGGGAGGCCTTTGCGCGCGACCTGTTGCACCAGCTCCAGATCGTCCAGGGGCACTATGAAAAACTGTTCGAGGGCGATGATCCGACCGGGACGGCCAAACTGCCGGCGCTCGACTACAGTGCCGGTCCCGACGATCCGCGCCTGCTCCAGCACATTGCGGCGCTCGGCTTCAAGAAGCCGGCCGCCGTCGCGCAGACCGTGCGCGACTGGATCACCGGCGACTATCGCGTGTTCCGCAATGAGGCGACGCGCAACGCGTTCGTCGAATTCGTGCCGGCCCTGATCGACGGTCTTGCCCATGCCGAGGAGCCGGACCGCGCGGTCGTGGCGTTCGATCATTTCCTCGGCGCGCTTCAGCGCGGCGGCCGGCTGATCACGCTGCTCGGCCAGAACCGCGATCTGGTCGCACTGGTGGCGCTGGTGCTAGGCGCGGCGCCCCGGCTCGGCGAGATGCTGGCGCGGCAGCCGCAGCTCATGGACGGCCTGATCGATCCGCGCTTCTTCGGCGCCATGCCGGACAGGCAGGAATTGTCGGGACGGTTAGCTGCGACCGTGCAGGACGCGGGCTCCTATGAAGAGTTCCTCGATCGCCTGCGCCTGTTCGGACAGGAGAGCCTGTTCCTGATCGGTACGCGTATCCTGTCCGGCACGGTCTCGGCGCAGCAGGCGAGTACCGCTTTTGCGGACGTCGCCGAGGGCATCGTCCACACCGTGCATGGCCTCGTTGCCGAGCGCTTTGCCGCCCAGCATGGCCGCATTAGGGATCAGCAGACCGCGATCATCGCGATGGGCCGGCTCGGCAGCCGCGAGATGACGGCGTCGTCCGATCTCGACCTGATCCTGCTCTACGATTTCGACAGCGACAATCCGGACTCCGATGGTGCGAGATCGCTGCAAGGTGCCCACTATTTCGCCCGCTTTACCCAGCGTCTGATCAGCGCCTTCACGACGCGCACCAATTACGGCGTGCTCTATGAGATCGACATGCGGCTGCGTCCGTCGGGACGCGCCGGTCCCGTGGCCTCGAGCCTGGTTTCGTTCGCGGACTACCAGGCGAACGAGGCCTGGACCTGGGAGCACATGGCGCTGACACGCGCGCGCGTGGTGTCGGCCTCGCCCGAATTCCGGGAACGAATCGAGCGCGTCATCCGCGACGTCTTGACCCGACGCCGCGATCCCGCCATCACCGCCAACGACGTTGCCGACATGCGGCGCGCCATCGCCCAGGAGAAGGGCGAGGCCGATTGCTGGGATCTCAAACATGCCGCCGGCGGTATGGTCGACATCGATTTCATCGCGCAATATCTCCAGCTCGTGCACGCCCACGACAAGCCGGAGATCCTCGACGTCAGCACCATGCAGGTGTTGGAAAATGCATGCAGGCTCGGCGTGCTCGCGCAGTCTGAAACCGAGATATTGCGTGCCGCGGCCCGGCTCTATCACGACCTGACGCAGATCTTGCGGCTCTGCGTCAGCGATCGCTTCAAGCCGGAGACGGCGGGCACCGACCTCTTCCGTGTGATGGCACGCGCCGGCGATGCGCCGGATTTCTCGTCGCTGCAGGCGCGAGTGAAGGAGACGCAGAGCGAGGTGCGGCGCGTGTTCAGGGCGCTGCTGGAAGGGTCGTCGTCTGCTTCAGCGAGGTGAGGGCCTCGCGGACATCAGGCGCAAGGTCGGCGCCGCCCGCATCGAGATGGGCGAAGATCGCGCGTTTCATACGGGGATCCCAGAACTTCTTGATGTGCTCGGCGATGCCCGGCACGGCCCTGTCGTGGCCTTGACTCTGGAAGAATGTGCCGATCTGGTTGGCCATGTAGATCAGACGGTCAGGCGACATCGGCAACCTCCCTGGCATGGCGGGCGACGACCCGGTCACCATGCGAAAACACTTCGAAGCCGTCTTGGCGGGCAATGGCAATCAGCGTGATGCCGGCGGCTTCCGCCGTGCGCACCGCGAGCGCGGTCGGCGCCGACACGGCAACCATCATGGGGGCGCCGATCGCGGCTGTCTTCTGCACCATCTCCACCGAGACGCGGCTCGTGAGCAGCACTATGCCGCCGCGCGCATTGGTGCGGCTGCGTGCCAGGGCACCGGCAAGCTTGTCGAGCGCATTGTGGCGGCCGACGTCCTCGCGCAGCGCGACGATGTTGCCGGTAGGGGACCAGAACGCGGCGGCGTGTACGGCCCGGGTCTGTAAATTGATCGATTGTAGCGGCGCGATGGCCTGCATCGCCGTCATGACCTCTGCGGCCGTGAAGCTCTGCCCCTGCGGCACCACGGCCGCCGGCCGCACCGCCTCGGCAATGGACTCGATGCCGCAGATGCCGCAGCCGGTCGGACCTGCGATGTGGCGACGACGCTCGTTGATGCGCGCGGCATGTTTCGGCGCCAGCCACATGCGCAGCTCGATGCCGTCGTCGAGGCGGACGATTTCGAGCGATCGGATCTCGTCGGCCGATCCGACGATGCCTTCGCTCACGGTGAAGCCGACGGCGAAGTCCTCGAGGTTCTGCGGCGTCCCCATCATGACGGCGTAGGTGCCGCCATTATAGGTCAGCGCCAGCGGCGTCTCCTCCGGGATCAGCCGCGCGCCTTCAGAGGCCGTCCCGTTGCGCCAGATTTCACGATCGATAGCCTGGACCGCTACGTGCATGCCATTACTCCGCGGCCTCGGCCGGCACGATGCGGCGGGACTGCCGCGCCTGCGCGTCATAGGCCTTCTGCCAGTCGGACGGTCCGTTCGACGGCGAGACCTGCACCGCCGTAACCTTGTATTCGGGACAGTTGGTAGCCCAGTCCGAATAGTCGGTCGTGATCACGTTGGCCTGCGTGTCCGGATGATGGAAGGTGGTGTAGACGACGCCGGGCGCGACGCGATCGGTGATCTCGGCGCGTAGTGTGGTCTCGCCGGCGCGGCTCTTCAGCCGCACCCAGTCGCCGTCGCGAACGCCGCGCTGCTCGGCATCGTGCGGATGAATCTCGAGCCGATCCTCGGCGTGCCAGACCACGTTGTCGGTGCGCCGGGTCTGAGCGCCGACATTGTACTGGCTGAGGATGCGCCCTGTCGTGAGCAGCAGGGGATAGCGCGGGCCGGTGCGCTCGTCGGTCGCGACATACTCGGTGACGACGAATTTGCCCTTGCCCCGGACGAAGCCGTCGATATGCATCACCGGCGTGCCCTCCGGCGCCCTCTCGTTGCAGGGCCACTGCACCGAGCCGAGCTCATCTAACTTGGCGTAGGAGACGCCGGCAAAGGTCGGCGTCAGCGCCGCGATCTCGTCCATGATCTCGGAGGGATGGCTGTAGTTCATCTCGAAGCCCATGGCCTTGGCGAGGCCGATGGTGACCTCCCAGTCGGCAAGACCGTTCTTCGGCGTCATCACCTTGCGCACGCGCTGGATGCGGCGCTCGGCATTTGTGAAGGTGCCGTCCTTCTCGAGGAAGCTCGATCCGGGCAGGAAGACGTGGGCGTAGTTTGCCGTCTCGTTGAGGAAGAGATCGTGGACGATGACGCATTCCATCGCCGACAGCGCCGCCACCACGTGCGAGGTATTGGGATCGGACTGGAGGATGTCCTCGCCCTGCACGTAGATCCCCATGAACGTGCCTTCGACCGCGGCATCGAACATGTTGGGAATGCGAAGGCCAGGCTCCGGGTTGAGCTTGACGTTCCACAGCGCCTCGAACTGGTCGCGCACCGCGTCGCTCGAGATATGGCGGTAGCCGGGCAGCTCGTGCGGGAACGAGCCCATGTCGCAAGAGCCTTGCACGTTGTTCTGGCCACGCAGCGGGTTCACGCCGACGCCGGGACGGCCGATATTGCCGGTCGCCATCGCGAGGTTGGCGATCGCGATCACGGTGGTCGAGCCCTGGCTGTGCTCGGTGACGCCGAGGCCGTAATAGATGGCGCCGTTGCCGCCGGTCGCGTAGATGCGGGCCGCTTCGCGCAGCGCCCTGGGATCGACACCGGTGAGGATGGCGGTGGCTTCCGGGCTGTTCTTGGGCTGGGCGACGAAGGCGGCCCATTCCTCGAACTCGCTCCAGTCGCAGCGCTCGCGCACGAAGGCTTCGTTGACGAGCCCTTCGGTGACGATGACATGCGCCAGCGCCGTCATCACAGCGACGTTGGTGCCGGGCATCAGGGGCAAGTGGAGCGCCTTCACGTGCGGCGATTCCACCATCTCGGTGCGGCGCGGATCGATCACGATCAGCTTGGCACCCTGGCGCAGCCGCTTCTTCAGTCGCGAGGCGAATACCGGGTGCGCCGAGGCAGGATTGGCGCCGATGATGAGCACGACATCGGTGTCCTCCACCGAGTCGAAGTCTTGCGTGCCGGCAGAGGTGCCGAAGGTGGTGGCGAGACCGTAGCCGGTCGGCGAATGGCAGACGCGGGCGCAGGTGTCGACATTGTTGTTGCCGAAGCCGGCGCGGATCAGCTTCTGCACCAGATAGGTTTCTTCATTGGTGCAGCGGGACGAGGTGATGCCGCCGATGGCGTCGCGGCCGTATTTCTTCTGAATGCTCCGCATCCTGGCGGCGGCAAACGAGAACGCCTCGTTCCACGACACCTCGCGCCAGGGATCCTCGATCCGCTCGCGGATCATGGGTTTAAGGATGCGTTCCTTGTGGTTGGTGTAGCCCCAGGCGAAGCGGCCCTTGACGCAGGAATGGCCGCGATTGGCCTTGCCGTCCTTGTAGGGCACCATGCGCACCACTTCTTCGCCGCGCATCTCGGCCTTGAAGGCGCAGCCGACGCCGCAATAGGCGCAGGTGGTGACGACGGAGTGCTCGGGCTGACCGATCTCGATCACGGATTTTTCCGTCAGCGTCGCGGTCGGGCAGGCCTGGACGCAGGCGCCGCAGGAGACGCATTCGGAGCCGAGGAAGCTCTCGTTCATGCCGGGGGAGACACGGCTGTCGAAGCCGCGGCCGGAGATGGTCAGCGCGAAGGTTCCTTGCACCTCCTCGCAGGCGCGGACGCAACGCGAGCAGACGATGCACTTGGAAGGATCGTAGGTGAAGTACGGGTTGGACTCGTCCTTCGGCATCCATTTGTCGTTGCTGCAGCCATCCGTCTTCGCAAAGACATGATTCTCGCCCTCATAGCCGTAGCGCACGTCGCGCAAGCCCACGGCGCCGGCCATGTCCTGCAATTCGCAATCGCCATTGGCGCCGCAGGTGAGGCAGTCGAGCGGATGGTCGGAGATGTAGAGCTCCATCACGCCCTTGCGAAGCTGCTTCAGCCGCTCGGTCTGGGTCCGCACGACGAGGCCGTTCGTCGCGGGCGTGGTGCAGGAGGCCGGCGTGCCGGCGCGCCCCTCGATCTCGACCAGGCAGAGCCGGCAGGAGCCGAACGCGTCGACCATGTCGGTGGCGCAGAGCTTTGGAATCTGATGGCCGGCTTCCATCGCCGCGCGCATGATCGAGGTGCCCTCGGGCACCGAAATCTGCTTGCCGTCGATGGTCAGCGTCACCATCGTTTCCGATTTGGAAGCCGGCGTGCCGAAGTCGATTTCTTCGATCAGAGACATGGTCGTTCTCCTATTCCGCGGCCTGAAGCGTGGTCGGCGCCGGAAGGAAATCCTCCCGGAAGTGCTTCAATGCGCTGAGCACGGGATAGGGCGTGAAGCCGCCGAGCGCGCAGAGCGAGCCGAATTTCATGGTGTTGCAGAGGTCTTCGACGAGCGTGATGTTCTCGCTGACGCGCTCGCCCCGCATGATCTTCTCGATGGTCTCGACGCCCCGGGTCGAGCCGATCCGGCACGGCGTGCACTTGCCGCAGGATTCGACCGCGCAGAACTCCATGGCAAAGCGCGCCTGCCTGCGCATGTCGACGCTGTCGTCGAACACGACGATGCCGCCATGGCCGATCAGGCCGTCGCGCGCGGCGAAGGCCTCATAGTCGAACGGCGTGTCGAACAGGGCGCGGGGAAAATAGGCGCCAAGCGGGCCGCCGACCTGGACCGCGCGAACGGGACGGCCGGTGAACGTGCCGCCGCCGACGTCGTCGACGAGCTCGCCGAGCGTCACGCCAAACGCGGTCTCGAACAGCCCGCCATGGCGGATGTTGCCGGCGAGCTGGATCGGCATCGTGCCGCGCGAACGCCCCATGCCGAAATCCGCATAGGCCTTGGCACCCTCAGCGAGGATGAAGGGGATGGCCGCGAACGACAGCACGTTGTTGATGACGGTCGGCTTGCCGAACAGGCCGTGATGCGCCGGCAGAGGCGGCTTGGCGCGCACGAGGCCGCGGCGGCCTTCGAGGCTCTCCAGCAGTGAGGTCTCCTCGCCGCAGACATAGGCGCCGGCGCCGACGCGCACCTCGAGATCGAAGGCTTGCTTCGAGCCGCCGATATAGCTGTCGAGATAGCCGCTGCGCTTCGCCGCCGTAATGGCAGCGTTCATCGCCTCGACCGCGTGCGGATATTCGCTGCGGATGTAGATGTAACCTTTGGCCGCGCCGACGGTGAGGCCAGCAATCGTCATGCCTTCGATCACCAGGAAGGGATCACCTTCCATGATCATGCGGTCGGCGAAGGTGCCGCTGTCGCCCTCGTCGGCGTTGCAGACGATGAATTTGCGGTCGGCCTTGGCCTGCGCGACCGTCTTCCATTTGATGCCGGTCGGAAACCCCGCGCCGCCACGGCCGCGCAGGCCGGACGCGGTGACCTCGCTCAGGATCGCATCCGTGCCGAGCGAGAGCGCGCGCTCCAGGCCCCTGTAGCCGCCATGGGCGCGGTAGTCGTCGAGCGAGCGCGGATCGATCACGCCGCAGCGGGCGAAGGTGAGGCGGGTCTGGCGCTTCAGCCAGGGGAGCTCGTCGATCGCCCCCAGCCGTAGAAAATGCGGCGTGTTGCTGGCGAGCGCATCGAACAGGGAGGGCACGTCGGTTTCGGTGACGGGGCCGAACGCGATGCGGCCCTGCGGTGTCGCCACCTCGACCAGCGGCTCCAGCCAGTACAGGCCGCGCGAGCCGGTCCTAACGATGTCGATTGCAACGCCCCGCCTGGCGGCGGCTTGCTCAAGCGCCAGCGCGACCTCGTCGGCGCCGACGGCCACCGCGCCGGCATCACGTGAGACGTATAGACGCATGCTCATCGCTGCGCCTCCGCAACCAGCGCATCGAGGCGCTTCTGATCGAGCCGTCCGATCAGGCGCCCGTCGAGCATCGCGGACGGCGCAGTCGCGCACAGGCCGAGGCAGTAGATCGGCTCCAGCGTGACGCGATCGTCGGCGGTGGTGCTGCCGAGCGACACGCCGAGCTTCGCCTCGGCGCGCGCAGCGAGCGCATCGCCGCCCGCAGCCTGGCAGGCCTCGGCGCGGCAGAGCTTCAGCACATGGCGGCCGGCCGGCTTGTGCCGGAAATCATGATAGAACGTGAATACGCCGTGCACTTCGGCGCGTGACAGATTCAGCGCCTGAGCCACCATCGGAATGGCGGCCTCCGGCACATAGCCGAACGCCTCCTGAAGAGCATGCAGGATGACGAGCGTCGCGCCTTCCTGCCGAGCGTGTTCGGCGATGATCTCGGCGCCGCGCGTCTCGTCCCAAGGCTCGTAGCAAGGCTCGTAAACCGCTGTCATTCTTCGTTCTCAACTTGAGCGTTTCTGATCGCAAACTATTTGGAATCGCTCGAAGATCAATAAAGCTGTCCCGTGCTGCGATTGCGAATTCGGATCGATTGGCACCGGCGATCGGTCGATCCGAAAATGCAATTATGGGCATTCCGCTCGGCGGTTTTTGCGTGTTGCAAGGGGGCGAGCGTGCTAGCTTGCATGCCACGACAGAATTCGAGGGGACGACCGGTTGATCGACAAGCTTGAACTATTGCTGGCGCTGGCGAAGGAGCGGCATTTCGGACGCGCGGCGGAGGTCTGCGGCGTGACGCAGCCGACGATGTCGACCGGGCTCAAGCAGCTCGAGGAAATCCTCGGCGTGATGCTGGTCCAGCGCGGGTCGCGCTTCCAGGGCTTTACGCCGGAAGGCGAGCGGGCGCTGGACTGGGCGCGGCGGATCGTGGGCGATGCCCGCGCCATGCGCGACGAGATCAACGGGCTGAAGCATCAGCTCTCCGGCGAGATCCGCATCGCGGCGATCCCGACCGTGCTCGGCATGGTCGCCGCGCTGACGACGCCGTTCCGCGCCAGGCATCCCGAGGTGCGCTTCCGCATCCAGTCCACCACCTCGTCCGAGGTGCTGGGGCTGCTGGAAAATCTCGAGGTGGATGCGGGGCTGACCTATATCGAGAACGAGCCGATCGGCAAGGTGCGTACCATTCCGCTCTACAACGAGAGCTACCGGCTCCTGACTGCCCCCGATGCGATGTTCGGTGATCGCGAGACGGTGACCTGGACCGAGGTCGGGCAGGTGCCGCTGTGCCTGCTCACGCCCGACATGCAGAACCGCCGCATCATCGATCGCGCGCTGCGCTCGGTCGGTGCCGAGGCGACACCGACGCTGACCTCGAACTCGCTGCTGGTGCTGTTCACGCACGTCAAGACCGGGCGCTGGGCGAGCGTGATGCCGGCCAAGCTCGCCGAGACGCTCGGCCTGTCCGACACGGTGCGTTCGATCCCGATCGCCGACCCCGAAGTCAATTACAGCATTGGCCTCGTGATCCCGCAGCGCGATCCGATGACGCCGCTAATCGCGGCGCTGGTCAATGTCGCGCGCGAGGTCGCACCGACGCTGCAATCTTAAAGCGGAATGTGCTTCGCTTGAACCGAGGCGAGAGCCCAGATCACCTCTCCCGTAGGGAGAGGTCGGATCGCATCGAAGATGCGGTCCGGGTGAGGGGATCTGGTCTCACTGGATGCCGCGGCCCCTCACCCGGACCTCTCCCCGTCGGGGAGAGGTGATTCCGAACGCCGACCGAACCGGGCTCCATCATGCTTGAGGGCTTTACGCTGCAGCCGATATCCCGGACGCCGCCTTGACGGCGTCGCGCGGCAGCGTCACGCGCACCACCGTGCCGACATCGATTTTGGAACGCAGCCGCATCGAACCGCCGTGGAGCTGCGCCAGCGAGCGGGCGATCGCGAGGCCCAGTCCCGAGCCGTGATAGGTCTTGGTGAGCTGGCTCTCGACCTGCTCGAAGGGGCGGCCGAGCCGCGCCAGCGAATGCGGCGCGATCCCGATGCCGGTGTCGGCGATCATCAGCACGATCCGGTCGTCGAGCTGCCGGCTGCGCACCACGACGCGTCCGCCGTCGGGCGTGAACTTCACCGCGTTGGACAACAGGTTGACGATGATCTGCTTGGTGGCGCGGCGGTCGGCGACGACGGAGATGGATTTGGCGATGTCGGCATCGAGCGTCAGGTGCTTGTCCTGTGCCCGGCCAGTGACGACGCGCAGGGATTCCGCCAGCGTCCGCGACAGGTCCAGCTCTTCCATTTCGAGCTTCATGCGGCCGGCCTCGATCTTGGACATGTCGAGGATGTCGTTGATGACCTCGAGCAAATAGTGGCCGCTGGTCAGGATGTCCTGGCAGTATTCCTGGTACTTCTCCGAACCGAGGTCGCCGAACATGCCCGAGCCCATGATCTCGGAGAAGCCGATGATCGCGTTGAGCGGCGTGCGCAGCTCGTGGCTCATATTGGCGAGGAATTTCGACTTGGTCTGGTTGGCTTCCTCGGCGCGAGTCTTCTCGCGCTGGTACTTTTCGGCCAGGTCGGCGAGCTCGATCGCTTGGCGTTCGAGCGCGGCCTGCGAGCGCTTGAGGTCGATGACGGTGGCGCGCAGGCGCAAATCGTTGTCGACCAGCTTCTGCTCGTGCTCCTTGATGCGGGTGATGTCGGTGCCGACCGAGACGTAGCCGCCGTCTTTGGTGCGCCGCTCGCTGATGTGCAGCCAGCTGCCGTCGTCGAGTTGTGCCTCGAAGGTGCGCGCGCCCGGGCCCTGGCTCGCGGTCTCGTTATGGCGGGTGCGCACCTCCGGCATGCGGCCGACTTCGAGCACGGTCTCGTAGGAGGTGCCGGGGATCACGGCGGTGTCGGGCAGCTTGTGCAGGCGCTGGAAGTGCGAGTTGCAGAGCACGAGGCGATCGCTCGCGTCCCACAGCACGAAGGCTTCCGGAATGGTCTCGATCGCGTCGCGCAGGCGAAGGTCGGCTTCCACCGTTCTCTCGGCGAGGCTCTTCTGCTCGGTGATGTCGACCGCGATCCCGATCAAGTGCACGCTGGAATCGGTGGCCCCGCGCGTCTTCTCGCAGCGGACGCGGAGCCAGATCCAGTGACCGTCGACGTGCTGCATGCGGAAGGTCTGGTCGATGTGATCGATCTTCTCGGAGATGAGCTGATCGGCGATCTCGAACAGATCAATATCGTCGGACTTCACCAGCGCGTTGACCTCGCCGAAGGTGAGGAGCTCGTTGCGGCCGTCGAGGCCGAGCATCGAGAACATTGACTGCGACCAGAAGATCCGGCCGCGCGACAGATCCCAGTCCCACAGTCCGCAGCGGCCGCGATTGAGCGCGGTGTCGATGCGGCCGCGCACGGCGTCGTTGATGAGGTCGCCTTCGCGGGCGCGGGTCGACTGCCAGTGAAAGGCAAAGCCCAGGATCAGGACGACGAAGCCGGTGGTCGCCGACAGCGTCACCGAGAGCGCGGCATCCGAGCCCCAAATCGGCTCGTCGCGTTCCTGGATCACCGTGACGAAGCCGGGCAGCGACTTGATCTGGCGCGAGGTCGCCATCGCGGCGTTGCCGTTCGGCAGCGTCATGTCGGCGACGTTGCCGTCGCGCGGGGGCGCCGCGAGCAGTTGCGCCGTCGTGATCGCGTCGAGCAGGCGGTCGTTGCCGGAAGGGTCGCTGTCGACCGGTACGCGGGCGAGGATGCGGCGGTCGATGCCGGTCGAGGCGACAATGATGTGGCGGCCCAAGGCCGTGCCCCAGGACGGAATGAGATCAGGCAGCAGCGTCGGCAGGCTCTCGATGTTCTTGAGCCGCTCCTGTCGCACGGAAGTGAGGCGGTCGATGCGTTCGGCGAGCAAATCGGCGAGCGCCGAGATGTCGTGCCGGATCACCAGCCGCTTCTGGCGCGTCTGGTCGACGACCTGCACGAACGCGCCGAGGCAGATCGTGATCAGGAAGGCGATGATGAGCGTCGGCACGGCGCGGCGCAGCGCCGGCTCCGCGATCAGCAGCCGGTGATAGGCAGGTTTCGCGATCGATTGCGCCAATCCCTTGATCGAATCGGATTGAACGCATGCGTTCGCGGCGTCTGCACGCGCCATGCCTTCGGCCCCCTGAAAACCTGCTTACGACGAGTGTCGAAAGCGGCCCCACGTCGCTTTCGAATCACACCGATTTGAATCCAGTTTTCGCGGGCTGTCGAGAGTCAACGAATCCTTAACGCGAAATTATTCTTATCCAACGCGCAGTTTGCGCATCGCTTGTCCGTAAAGTGACGTGCGCGACGGGTCCGAAACGAGAACGTGTGACTCTTCGCACGTGTGTCACGCACGCGGGGGCTCGGCGTGGCTGATCACGCGCTTCACGCTCGGGAAGGCGCGCCGCAATGCGCGCTCGATTGCGTCGACATGCTCGTGCACCTTGATCACGCTCATCGACGGAGTGGCGCGGCAGTGAAAGTTGACGATCTCGCCGGCCTCAGTGTTGCGGACGCGCACATTGTGGATGTCGTGGATCTCGCCCTCGCCAGCAAGCTCGGTCAACGCGGCGGCAATGGCCTGCACGCGCTCCGCGGGGGCGTCGACGCCGAACGGCAGTTCCGGTTCCAGCGGCTCGATATGGACGTCGACCTCGACGTCCTCGCCGAATTCCTCCTGGATGCTGCGCTCCAGCGTGTTGGCGACATCGTGGGCGGCCTCGAGCTGCATTTCGCCATCGACCTCGAGGTCGATGCCGACGATCAGCTTGGCGCCGAGGTCGTGCACCGTGACGTGGTGGATGGCGAGGCCGGAATTGCGCGCGATCACCATGATGCGGTCGCGTACGGTCTCGTTGTTGCGCGCGACGGGGACAGCCGTGAAGGTGAGGTCGGCGTCGCCGAACGCTCTGCTGACGGCGGCTTGCGCATTGCGCTTGATGTCCTCGACGCGGTCGATCGGATAGGTTCGCGGCACCTTTGCGATGGTATCGATGAAATAGGTTGCACCGACCATGCGCACGCGCAGCCGCTCGACGTCGATCACGCCGGGCACGCTGCGGATCGCGGCCGTGGCCTGCTCATGGGCGCCCTCCGGCGCGCGATCGACCAGCGTCTGCACGGTCGAGCCCGCCATGCGCAGGCCGAGAGCCGCGATCATCACGGCGACGGCGGCGGCCGCGGCCGCGTCACCCCACCAGAAACCGAGTCCGGCGAGGATCAAACCCACGATCACGGCAGATGAGCCCATCACGTCGGAGGCGAAATGCAGTGCGTCCGCGGCAAGCGCTTGGCTCCTGGTCTCCCGCGCAGCGCGGTGCAGCGCGCGGGCGCGCCAGAGATTGACGGCGATGTCGATCACCAGCACGACAAAGGGCACGGCCGAAATGGTCGGCGGCGGGGTTCCCTCCCGCAGCCGGCTATAGGCCTCGACCAGGATGCCGCCGGCGAGCACGTAGAGCAGGGCGGTGACGCCCAGCGCCGAGACGCTCTCGAGCTTGCCATGGCCATAATGGTGCTCCTCGTCGGCCGGCTTGTCGGACACCCGCACCACCGCCCAGGTGATGATGGTCGCGACCAGGTCGATCGAGGAATGCAGGGCCTCGGAGATCAGCGCCAGCGAGCCGATCGCAATTCCGACCACGAATTTGGCCGCCGCCATGCCGCCGCTGGCGAAGATCGAGATCGCGGCGACCGAGGTCTTGTTGTGCTGGGAGATCATGGCGGGGATTTAGCAGGGCGTGGGTGAACATCAAGCGACGATCCACAGCCGTAGTCGCAAGTGACTTGCAGGAGCGACGGCGATGTCATTCCGGGATGGTGACCAGACCCGAATCTCGAGATTTCAGGTTCGGTTCTTCAAGCGCTCCGGAATGACGGTTAAGGCACCGTCACGACGATCTTCCCGAGATGCTTGTTCGCCTCCATGTGCGCGAACGCCTGATCGATGTCGTCGAATGTGAACACCTTGTCGATCGGCAGTTGCAGTTTTCGCGACTCGACCGCGCCCCAGATGTCCTTGCGCACCTCCTCGAAGATCTCGCGGACCTCCTCGATGGTGCGGGTGCGGAAGGTGACGCCGACATAGTCGATGCGGCGCGCGGCGTGCAGGTCGAAGTTGAAGTCGGCATGGGTGCCGCCGAGCCGGCCGACATTGACGATGCGGCCCTTCACCTTCGTCGCGGCAAGATTCTGGTTCGCGACCTTGCCCGAGACCTGGTCGACGATGAGATCGACGCCTTCGCCGCCGGTCGCTTTCAGGACCTCGTCGACCCATTTCGGATCGGAGCTATCGACGGCCAGATCGGCGCCGTATTCCTTCAGCCGGCCGCGGCGAGTGGCGTCGGTCGACGAGCCGATTACGAGCTTGGCGCCCTTGAGCCTGGCGATCTGCAGCGCCATCAGACCGACGCCGGAGCTCGCGCCCTGAATCAGCACGCTCTGGCCCGCTTGCACGCCGCCGACGGTGACGACGGCATTGTGCATGGTCGCGAGCGCGACGGGGAGGGTGGCCGCCTCCTCGAAATTCATGTTCGAGGGCGCGTGGAACAGCCGGCCGTGATCGGCCAGCGTATATTCGGCAAATGCGGCACTGCCCGACCCCATGATGCGGTCGCCGATCTTGACGCCCTTCGCGTCCGGCCCGAGCTCGGCGACTTCGCCAGCCCATTCCATGCCGAGCACGGTGCCGACGCCGCCGGCTGCGCCGTGGGCATGACCCTTGCGCATGCCGGTATCGGCGCGGTTCAGGGCACAGGCGCGGACGCGGACCAGCACCTGCGTGCCCTTGGGCTTTGGTTGAGCGACGTCGGAAATCGTAGCGCCGTCAAGACCGTAGACGTAAGCCTTCATGTCTTACACTCGCTTCTTACAGTGATTATTCCGCCGCTTCGTGTTGCCGCTGAACGATCATGCCCCCCAGCCGGCTGCGGATGATGGCTTCCGCCTCCCGCACGATGCGGGAGACCAGCTCGGCGCAGCTCGGGATGTCATGGATCAGGCCCTGCACCTGGCCGGCCGACCAGATGCCCTCGTCGGAATTACCCGTCGCGTAGACCATCTTGCCGCGGGCACCGGCGACGAGTTCGCGGATGTCCTCGAACTTGGCACCTTCCTTTTCCATGGCGACGACCTTGGTCGAGATCGCGTTCTTGGCCACGCGCGAGGTGTTGCGCATGGTGCGGAAGATCAGCTCGGTCTCGCGCTCGTCATTGGCGACGATCTTCTCCTTGATGAGCTGGTGGATCGGGCTCTCCTTGGTGGCCATGAAGCGGGTGCCCATGTTGATGCCGTCGGCGCCTAACGCCAGCGCGGCAACGAGGCCGCGCGCATCGGCAAAGCCGCCGGAGGCGATCATCGGAATCTTGATCTTGTTCGCGGCGGCCGGAATCAGGATCAGGCCGGGAGTGTCGTCCTCGCCCGGGTGGCCGGCGCATTCGAAGCCGTCGATCGAGAGGGCATCGACGCCCATGCGTTCGGCCGAGAGCGCGTGACGGACGCTGGTGCATTTGTGCACGACCTTGACGCCGTGCTTCTTGAATTCGTCGACATGCTCCTGCGGCTTGTTGCCGGCGGTCTCGACCACCTTGATGCCGCTGTCGATGATGGCGGCACGGTATTCGGCATAAGGCGGCGGCTTGATCGCGGGCAGGATGGTGAGGTTGACGCCAAAGGGCTTGTCGGTGAGGTCGCGGCAACGCGCGATCTCCTTGGTCAAGTCTTCCGGCGTTGGTTGGGTCAGCGCCGTGATGAAGCCGAGCGCGCCGGCGTTGGCGACCGCGGCAACGAGCTCGGCGCGCCCGACCCATTGCATGCCGCCCTGGACGATCGGGTGCTCGACGCCGACGAGCTTAGTGAACCGTGTCTGCAACATGATGTTTCCCCCGTCGGTGTGGCGCTCTGGTCTCGCTTGATGGAGGGGAGGATGCCGCCCGGACCGGGAAATGTCTATTGTCGCGCCGTGCGGTGCAGGCGGGGCGATCATGCGACAGGTGAGGGGATTCCGTAGGGCGGATAATTGGGTCGCCGCTGCCGGACGGGGCGAAGAGCTAGTCCGCCGACAGCCGCACCATCTGGCGGCCGCCGTTCATTTCTTTGAGGCGGTTGACGAAGTTTTCCGGGCGCTGCCAGCGGTTGGGGACTTGCAATCCCATGAACTCGGCGATGTCGCCGATGAAGCCGGTGCAGTTAGTGGTCTCGGCGTTCCACACGGGCGAACTCGCCTGCAATTTCTTGATGTAGGCGAATACGCGCTTGGCGTCAGCCTCGTTCAGGTACACGCGATAGCTCGCGGTCAGATATTCCGGATCGAGATCGCCGTAGCTGGCGCCGGTCTCGGAGGGCACAAAGGTGATGTGGCCGAGCACGTAAGCAAGCGTGTCGCCGGCGGGTGTGAGGCCCGCGACCTCGACCGCGCGTTCGCTGGTCTTGCCGTACCAGACGAAGGCGTGGCCCCAGCTCGCGGCGGTTCTCGCCCGGAAGTCGACGTAGTACGGACCTTTCTCCGCACGCGCGACGGGACGCCGCGTCGCTTGCGGGGCCGGTCGCGATGTGGTGTCGGTCGTAGCAAGCGCGTTCGCATCGGCAACGCGCTTGTTCGCTTCATGGGCCGAGGCCGAGGGCATCGTGCATGCGATCATGGCCGCGAGCGCGAAGCCCGCGAGGATGCAGGATCCCGATCGACCAGATTTGTACGTCACGCTGTGCCCCTCGACTCTCGCCCGCTTACGCAGCTTCGTGTTGCGTGTCAGTAGCGCGCTGCGACCGGGCCGGGCGCCTTGCCGATCGGGGCCTTTCCAACCGGGCTCTTGCCGATCGGCATCTTGCCGATCGGAGCCTGCTCAGCCGGATAGGCCGGCACGGGCTGGCGGCGCGGCAGATCCGCAGCGTTCGCAGCCGTGACCAGAGCAAGCGTGGCACCGAGAGCAAATACAATCTTCTTCACAGTCATACCCCTAGAAGGTTAGTCCAAACACGGCGGCGCCGTGCCCCCAGACACGCCTCACAGAAGGGCGGCCGAATGCGTCCAAGTTGCGGCACGCGCGGGACATGTTGACGGCATATGTCGGGCGTACGCAGATGTGATGTGTACGGATGTTTTCGGGGTGTGTGACGGCCGAGGATTGGGCTGTCGCTGCGCTCATCCGGGCTGCGGCGCCGCGCCGGCAGCTACAGCCGAAACTCGTTCGTTAGCTCGCCGATGCCGTCGATCGCGACAGTCACGGTGTTCACCGGCTCCTTCATCACGCCGACGCCGACCGAAGTGCCGACGGCAATGAGGTCGCCGGGCAGCAGGGTCATGTCGTGGGAGATCCTGCTCACCAGTTGCTGAGCGCTGAAGATCATGTCGGAGATCGGATAGTTCTGCCGCTCCGCGCCGTTGAGGATAGTGCGGACCGTGAGCTTGGCCGGATCAAGGCCGGTGGCGATGACGGGCCCGAACGGGCCGTAATCGTCGATGCCCTTGGCGCGAGCCCATTGCGGGAAAGTGGAATCGCTGGTCAGGATGTCGTTGGCGGTGATGTCGTTGACGCAGGTGTAGCCGAAGATGAAGCTGTCCGCTTCGCCAGGGGAGACGCGGGCGCATATCCTGCCGATCACGATGCCGAGCTCGCCCTCATAGGTGGTCTTGCCGTCGTAGTAAGACGGGCGGCGGATCACGGCGCCAGGCGTCGTGATGCTGGTGGTGGCTTTCAGGAGATACAGCGGCTCCGGCGGCTCGGGCTGGTTGAGCTTGGCCGCGAGCGCATGGAAATTATTCCAGAGCGCGACGATCTTGCTGGGCGCGCAGGGCGCGAGCAGCTCCACATCCGACAGCGCCAGCATCTTGCCGGTGCTGGCGTTGCGGCCGAACATCTCGCCCTCATGCACGCTGATGCCTGATGGCGTCAGCGTGCCGAAGCCGGTCGTGCCGCCATGGCGGAAGCGCAGCCAGCGTTTCATCTCGCCCACCATCACGCCACCGCCAGTGCGCGCGGATCTGATGGTGCCGAGACGCCGTCATAGAGGCCGGCGATGCGCGCGCGCTGGGTCACCATCGCCAGCACCGAATCGAGCACGGGCGTGGCAACCCCGGTGAGGCGGCCCATCTCCTGCACCACGGTGACGAGCGGGTCGATCTCCATCGGGCGGCCGCGCTCCAGATCCTGGAGCATCGAGGTCTTGTGCGCGCCGACCTTGCGGGCGCCCTCGATGCGGCGCTCGACGTCGACGCGGAACGTGACGCCGAACGTCTCGGCGATGGCTTGCGTCTCCACCATGATCGCGCGCGACAATGCACGCGTCGCCGGATCGGTGCAGATCACGTCGAGCGTTGCATGGGTCAGGGCGCTGATCGGATTGAAGCAGACATTGCCCCACAGTTTGAGCCAGATCTCGTCGCGGATGCGGTCGAGCACCGGCGCCTTCAGCCCGGCCGCGACGAAGAGATCGGAGAGGCGCTGCACGTCCGGCGTGATCTCGCCGGAGGGCTCGCCGAGCGGGAAATTGTTGCCGTAGATGTGGCGGATCACGCCGGGCGCCTCGATCTCGGTGGCGGGATAGACGATGCAGCCGATGGCGCGCTCGGCGCCGATCTCGCGCCACTGCCGGCCGCCGGGATCGATGCTCTCTAGCGTCGAGTTCTCGTATTGGCCGCCGTGCTTGTAGAAATACCAGTAAGGGATGCCGTTGACGGCGGTGACGATGCGGGTGTGAGGCCCGAGCAGCGGCTGCATCTTTTCGATCACACCGGTGATCGAATGCGCCTTCAGCGTGATGATGATGTAGTCCTGCACGCCGAGCTCGGCGGGATCGTCGGTGCAGCGCGGATGCACGGTGTGCTGCTCCTCGCCCGCGAGCAGCGTCAGGCCGCGCTCGCGCATCGCGGCAAGGTGTGCGCCGCGTGCGACCAGGCTGACGTCGGCGCCCGCGCGCGCGAGCTGAACCCCGAGATAACCGCCGATCGCGCCGGCGCCGTAGATGCAGATTTTCATGAAGTCCTCGCGAGGAGCAGAAAGCCGGAATTTGGCACGAAAGATCCGGTCCGGCTCGGAAGGGTCCGAGCCGGGGCCGGCAGTCGCAGGGGGTGTGTGGAGGGCTCTAGGCTGCTTGCGGCGTAGAGTTGGTGGCCTCGTCCACGGCAGCGGCGATGTCGCGCATGCTGATGACCGAGACGAGGCTGTAGTCGTCGATGACGGGCAGATGGCGGATGTGATTCCGGTTCATCAAATGGCGGACGTGCTCGATCGTGTCCGAGGAGGTGCAGGACACGAGCTGCTGCACCGAGACCAGCTGCGAGACCTTGACGTTGATAGCATTGGCGCCGTGATCGGCGACTGCGCGCACCACGTCGCGCTCAGTGAACATGCCGACCGCAGTATTGCCTTCCGAGCGGACCACGTCCTTCACAACCAGTGCGCTGATATTGTTGGCGCGCATCAGCTTGGCGGCGATACCCACCGTTTCGTTCATTCGCACCGTGACAACGCGCGGCATCTTCTTGCGCAGAATGTCTCCGACCAGCATTGCAACCTCCCTGGGTGAATGACCAGGTGAAGTGTGGTATACATAATGCCAATCGTCAAGCGCTGGATTTGGCTGATCCGAAAAATCTTGCGGCAGTAGTGCTGACGTTTGTAGGGCGCCAAAAAGAAAGGGGCGCATCGCTGCGCCCTTTTCCAGCCTCTAAGCCGTATGGTGGCTTATGCCGTCTCGGTCTTGGCATTGCCGGTCGCGGCCTCAATGCTCTCGGCTTCCTTGCCGAGGATGAAGGAGCGACGCAGCGGCTTGATCACGAACAGCGCCATCAGCGCCGCCGTCGCATTCAGCGCCACTGCCACCACGAACACGGCCTTCCAGCCATAGGCAGTCGAGATCACGCTCGCGAGCGGGACGAGCAGGGATGCCGTGCCCTTGGCGGTGTACAGCATGCCGTTGTTGGTGGTCGCGAATTTCGCGCCGAAGGTGTCGCCGCAGGTCGCAGGGAACAGCGAGTAGATCTCGCCGAACACGCCGAAATAGACCGCGGTGGCGAGCACGAACACGACGGGCACATGGCCATAGGCCGACAGCGCCAGCAGCATCAAAGCAGCGGTGCCGAAGGCGATGAACATGGTGGGCTCACGGCCGATCGTATCGGAGACCCAGCCGAAGAAGGGACGTCCGAAACCGTCGAAGATGCGGTCGAGCGAAATCGCGAAAGTCAAGGCCGCCATCTGGAAGCCGGCGAGCGTGACCGGCGTGTCGGCGATCTTGAAGTCGTGCGCGATCGGGGCGATCTGCGCCGCGGTCATCAGGCCGCCGGAGGCGACCATCACGAAGACGAGATACATCACCCAGAAAACAGGGGTCCGCAGCACCTGCGGCGGGGTGAAGTCGATCTTGGTCTGCGGCAGATTGAGCTGCTTCTTCTTTGGCGGAATCGAGATCCGCGGCGGTTGGATGAAGAAGGCGAGCACGAACACGATCAGACCCTGGCCGATGCCGAAGGTGAGGAAGGCGTGCTGATAACCGCTCGAGACGATCATGCTCGCGATTGGCACGACGGTAAGCGCGGCGCCGGCGCCGAAGCCGGCGGCGGTCGCGCCGGCTGCGAGCCCGCGGCGGTCGGGAAACCATTTCAGTGCGTTGCCGACACAGGTGCCGTACACCGCGCCCGCGCCCATGCCGCCGATGATCGCGGCGGCATAGAGCAGGGTAAGGCTATCGGCGTAGGAGTTGAGGATCCACGAGAGCGCGATCATCGCGCCGCCGAACATGACGACAATGCGTGGACCGTATTTGTCGACGAACCAGGCTTCGACTGGCACCAGCCAGGTCTCGGTGACGACGAAGATGGTGAACGCGAGCTGGATCGCGGCGCGCCCCCAATGGTGGGCCGCATCGATCGGATCGACGAACAACGTCCAGCCGTATTGCAGATTGGCGATCATCGCCATGCAGACGATGCCCATCACGAGCTGGAGCCAACGGAAACCGGTGCGAAGTGGCGCGGCCGTGACGGCGCCATCCGGGCTGGAAATCATCAAGAACCTCCCAAGGCGCCTGATTGGCTGCGACGCAGGATCGCAAGATGACCTGATGTCGCAAATATTGTGGCTTATCGTCGCAGGCGCGGGCCGAACATTGGTATACGATATTCCAGATTGCAAGCCCTAACTTGGCGCCACATTGAAGAATGCGCGAGGTTCCATCGTGATTTCTGGGGGGCATCGCGGGGGCCTTCGCACCAAACGAAAACGCCCGGCCGTGAGGCCGGGCGTCCTGCTGAGTGAATTGTAGCGGAGCGGGTCAGACGGTCGATTTCGCGACCACGACCTTGCGCCAGGGTTTCAGCACCGCGATTGCCAGCAATGAAGCCAGAATGTTGGCGCCGGCCGCAATGATGAACACGCTGTCCCAGGTGCCCGACGATTGCTGCATGTAGTTGGCGATCGGCACCAGCAGCGCGGCGGTGCCCTTCGCGGTGTAGAGCAGGCCGGCATTGGTGGTCGCGAACTTGGCGCCGAACGTGTCGGTGCAGGTCGAGGGGAACAGCGAGTAGATCTCACCCCAGGCGAAGAACACGAAGCCCGAGAGCAGCACGAACCAGATCGGATCGTGGCCCCAGAGGTAGAGCATCCAGATGCCGAACCCTTCCATGCCGAAGGCGATGAACATCGTGTTCTCGCGGCCGATCATGTCGGAGATCCAGCCGAAGAACGGACGCGTCAGGCCGTTGAGCACGCGGTCGATCGTCGCCGCGAACGTCACCGCCGTCATCGTCACCGCCATCAGCGTGACCGGCACGTTGTCGACCTTCCAGTCGGCTGCGATCGGCTTCAGGTTCGCCGTCACCATCAACCCGCCAGCGCCGACGATCACGAACATGAAGTACATCAGCCAGAACAGCGGCTGACGCAGCACCTCGGTCGGTTGATAGTTGCGGCGGGTCTGGAGCAGATTGGCGTTCGCCACCACGTTCGGCACCTGGCCCGCTTTCGGCGCCAGCAGGAAGAAGGCGAGGATGCAGATGATGATGCCTTGCCCGAGGCCGAAATAGAGGAAGGTGGTCTGAAATCCACTGTCCTTGATCATGGCCTGGATCGGCGCGACGGTCAGCGCAGAGCCTGCACCGAAGCCTGCGGCCGTGATACCCGCAGCAAGACCACGCTTGTCCGGAAACCACTTCAGCGCGTTGCCGACGCAGGTGCCGTAGACGCCGCCGGCGCCGATGCCCGCGATGATCATGCCGAGATAGTAGCCGTTGAGCGTGGTGGCCTGCGCGTTGATTGCCCAGCCGATGGCACAGAGCACGCCGCCGACCAGCACGACGATGCGCGGACCGTATTTGTCGACGAACCATCCCTCGACCGGCACGAGCCAGGTCTCGAACAAAACGAAGAGGGTGAACGCCCATTGGATCGAGGCGCGATCCCAGCCGAACGTCTTCTGGATGTCGGGGACGAAGAACGTCCAGCCGTATTGATAGTTGGCGATCATCACCATCGCGCCTACGCCGATGGCCAATTGCGCCCAGCGAAAAGCATCGCTTACACGTGTGACACTAGGGGCCGCTGCTGACTGCACCATGTCCGTCATTAAAACCCTCCCGAACGCGCCGATCATTTTTTATGCATGCGCTGGCTCGCATCCTGGTATTCATTATGCCAAGATTCAAGCTAGGGACTGAGGGTGCGGCGAAATATCGCGGGCTTGCTCACATGCGCCTTGGCTGCGGGATTGTAAAGGCTGAATTGCTGCCGGCGTGCCGGGGGGCCTAGCGGTTGTGCCATTCAAACCATTGATTCAACGGCCGATTTCTGCAACGCGGCGAGCCGCAAGCACGCTGTGAAAAAGCCCGTGCCCTCGGCACACGACCACTTGTGCGCTGTTCGCACACAGCGCCGTCCGGTGGGTCGGTGACTGCAAATGGTGGAATTGCTTATCCCAGAAGGTCTGGAGGGCTTCGCACGGCCGCGCGCGGAGATCGCGCGTCACACCATCGACGTCCGCAGCCGGCTGTAGCCTTCCTGGATCGCGGACCAGAACAGGGCGACCAGACCGAGCGCCATGATGGTGCTGACGAGGCCGTTGGAGAAGAACACGCCGAGCGATCCTTGCGATCCCAACAGCGATTGGCGGAAGGCTTCCTCTGCCTTGTCGCCGAGCACGATGGCGAGCACCAGCGGTGCGAGCGGGTAGTTGCACTTCTTCAGGAGGTAGCCCAGCACGCCGAACACCAGCATCAGCATCACGTCGAAGGTGCTGTTGTGCACCGAATAGGCGCCGATCGCGCAGAGCACCAGGATGAGCGGCGCGATGATGCCGAAGGGCACGCGGAGGATCGCGGCGAAGATCGGCACGCAGGTGAGCACGACGATGAGGCCGGCGAGATTGCCGAGATACATCGAGGCGATCAGGCCCCAGACGAATTCCTTCTGCTCGACGAACAGCATGGGGCCGGGCTGCAGGCCCCAGATCAACAATCCGCCGAGCAGGACGGCGGCGGTCGGGGAGCCCGGCACGCCGAGCGAGAGCATCGGCAGCAGCGCCGAGGTGCCCGCGGCATGGGCGGCCGTCTCGGGCGCGATCACGCCCTCGATCTCGCCCTTGCCGAAATTGTTGCCGCGTCGCGCCAGGCGCTTGGCGATGCCGTAGCTCATGAAGGAGGCCGGCGTTGCGCCGGCGGGCGTGACGCCCATCCAGCACCCGATCAGGCAGGAGCGCAGCGAGGTCATCCAATAGGCGGGTAATTCCCGCCAGGTCTGAAGCACGACCCGAAGATTGATGGTGGCGTTGCCGCCTCGGAAAGCCAGTCCTTCCTCCATGGTCAGCAGGATCTCGCCGATACCGAACAGGCCGATCACGGCGATCAGGAAGTCGAATCCGTTGAGCAGTTCGGTGACGCCGAAGGTCAGCCGCAACTGGCCCGTGATCGAATCGAGGCCGACCGCCGCGAGCGCAAAGCCCATCATCATCGCCGCGATGGTCTTGAACGGCGGCTCCTTGCTGAGGCCAACGAAGCTGCAGAAGGCGAGGAAGTACACCGCGAACTTCTCCGCCGGACCGAATCGCAGCGCGAAGCCCGCGACGAGGGGCGCGACCAGCGTGATCATGATGACCGCAAACAGCGCGCCCACGAAGGAGGAGGTGAAGGCGGCGGTCAGGGCCTCACCGGGTTTGCCCTGTTGCGCCATCGGATAACCGTCGAAGGTGGTCGCCACCGACCAGGGCTCGCCGGGTATGTTGAACAGGATCGAGGTGATGGCGCCGCCGAACAATGCGCCCCAATAGATACAGGACAGCATGATGATCGCCGACGTCGGCGGCATGCTGAAGGTCAGGGGAAGGAGGATCGCAACGCCATTGGCGCCGCCGAGCCCCGGCAGCACGCCGATGATGACTCCGAGCGTGATGCCGATGATCATCAGCATCATATTGTAGGGCTGCAGGGCGACCGCGAAGCCGTGAAACAGGTTGGCCAACTCTTCCATATCGATACGTCCTGCAGCAATGATTGCGTGACGGCGCAGCTCTTACAAACCAAGCCATTCCTCGAGCGGGCCCTTGGGAAGCGGGACCAGGAACCAGCGCTCGAAAACGAGATAGGTCACGACCGGCATGCCGATCGCCACCGCGATGGTCGTGAGCCAGCGATAACCGCCGAGCCAGCGCATGAACCAGGCGATGAAGATCATCGAGGCGACGTAGAGGCCGATGAACGGCATCGAGCCGACATAGATTGCCGTGGGCACGACGACGCTCATGACCTGGCGAAGCTGTCCCCATTCTGCAAACAGCCGGCCGTCGTCGTGGCGCTGCGCGCTCCAGAGATTGATGGCGCTTGCGCCGACGATGGCGGCGCCGACATAGAAGGGGAAGAAGCCGGCACGCGGGCCCTCCGCGCCCCAGTTGATGCCGGCCTTCAGGCTGCCGAAGATCACGACCAGCCCGAAGACGCCGATCAACAGCGCCATGCCGATTTCCAGCGTCTTGTGTGCGGGGCCGGATTCGGATCCGGATCGTTCAGTCATGGGACCTCCAGGCGGACGCAGTCTTGCGCGGTCGCGGCAGATGGAGGACGACCCAGCGTCCTCAGCCGTCGATGTCGCGGGTCAGTTCCCCGATGCGAGGAAGCCGGCTTCCTTCATCAAGCCTTCGTGGCGCTTCTCCTCGGCCTCGACCCACTTCGCGTATTCGGCTCCGGTCAGGAACGTCGTGTTGAAGGCGCCGCTCTTCATGAAATCCTGCCATTCCGGCGTGGCGCGGACCTTCTTGAACAGCTCGACGTAGTATTCGATCTGATCCTTCGTGGCCTTGGGCGACATGAAGATGCCGCGCAGCATGAGATATTCCATCGCCAGGCCCTGCGACTTGCAGGTCGGAATATCCTTCCAGGCCTTGCCGTCGGCGATCGGCTCGTCATAGGCCATCGGCTGAGCGTCGAAGACGCAGAGCGGACGGAGCTTGCCGCCGCGCCATTGCGCGACCGCCTCGATCGGATTGTTGACCGTCGAATCGACGTGATTGCCGACGAGCTGAACGGCGACTTCGCCGCCGCCCTTGTAGGGGATGTAGGTGAATTTTGCGTCGATTGCCTTCTCGATGCCGACGGTGATGATCTGGTCTTCCTGCTTGGAGCCGGTGCCGCCCATCTTGAATGAGCCGCTCGGGGCTTTCTTCACGGCGTCGACGTAGTCCTTGACGGTGTTGTACGGTTTCTCGGCATTCACCCACAGCACGAATTCGTCGAGCGCCAACATCGCCACCGGGGTCAAATCCTTCCAGTTGAACGGAATCCCCGTTGCCAGCGGCGTCGTGAACAGGTTCGACAGCGTGATGATGATCTTGTGCGGATTGCCCGACGACGTCTTCACATCGAGGAAGCCCTCGCCACCCGCGCCGCCGGCCTTGTTGATGACGACGAGCGGCTGCTTCATCAGACTGTGCTTGGTGACGATGCCCTGGATGGTGCGTGCCATCTGATCGGCGCCGCCGCCGGTGCCCGCGGGCACGATGAATTCGACCGGACGGACTGGCTCCCAGGCAGCACGGCTTGCGGTGCTGTTGGCGCACGACATCGCGATTGCCGCCAAAGCGACATTCAGAACGAATGGCCTCATCTTGTTTCTCTCCCTGTCGAATCCTCAACGCAGCCGATCTTTGTCGGCTTGCGTCAGCCCATCTCGATTCAGATGCCTGGGGTCACCCTTGCGGTCGATCTCCCATGGCAGTCCGGTAGAAACTCTATGAGTAGGGACAACGCGCGGCATCCGCTCCTTTCGGCTAAGGCTCCGCCAACGCTCGCGGCAGGTGTGCCCCTCGGCCGCCCCGCCCTGCGGTGACTGTTTCCCCTCTTAGGCCTTTGTTACTCAATCGTTCGGGCGATGGTATGCGAGATGCCAGTAGACAAACAATCTGATCGGCGGGTCCCACCGGCGGACCAATCGTCGCAGTTGTGGTCGCGAGCCAGGGCGCGCGCAAAACGAAAAAATGGCCCCGACATGCGAGGCCATTTGATCAAACGTAGGGTCTGCGAAGTCTGCCATCCCGCCGTTCGGCAGGCGGGCAGGGCCTTCTTACAGGCCGAAACGGGGCAGGTCGCCGTTGTGATTCGAAATCTTGGCGCTCGCCATCAGGAGGCTGTCGATTGCGGCCATCAGGCGGGCGAACAGCGAGGAGGAGGGAGCCAGAGCAACGGAAGCAGTCTTGGACATCGGAAATCCCTTTCTTGAGAACAGTCAGCCTTGCTGTCTCATTTGAGGGCAATCTATGTATACCAAATACCACTGTCTATGGTCTTGGTTGCATAGCAGTACGCAACCTTTCGCATTGCAACATAAATGCTGAATTAACGGAGCCGTTTCGGAAATAAAATTGCTGGTGCGGCGGAGCAGATGGGTCGTTCCAGTGCCGAAGGTGCGAAAAGCTGGCTAAATCATCCCGGATCGCGCGTGATCTTGCAGCGATGGGACGCCAAGTTCCGGCCGCACTGCAACGGTGGGTCTTGGCACGGCCATGCAAAGCCGTTAGAGGTCCGCCCCCTTATCCAATCATCCGTCAGAGTGGTTCATGTCGAGCGCCTCGCCCGCCGTCTCGATCGGCATCGATTTTGGAACCAGCAATACGGTCGTCGCGCTCGCGGCGGACGACCGCCGGGTCGAGGCCATCCGCTTCGACCATGGCGGACAGCGCCACAGCGTCTACGTATCGGCGCTGTGCTTCTGGGAGGATCGGCCGGGAGCCGGCGCCCAGGCCGAGGGCGGTCCATGGGCGATCGAGCAGTTTCTCGAAGGGCGCCACGTCTATCGCTTCCTCCAGTCGTTCAAGACGTTTGCGGCGAGCTCCAGCTTCAACACCACCCAGGTGTTCCGCCAGCGTTACAAGTTCGAGGATATTTTGGCGGCGTTCCTGCGGACGCTGGCGCGCCACGGCGGGGACCGGTTCGGCTTCGAGGCCGCAAACATCACGGTCGGCCGCCCCGTCCGCTTTGCCGGCGGCAATCCCGACGAGGCGCTGGCGATGCAGCGCTATCGCGCCGCGTTCGAGCGCTTAGGTGCCGGCCACGCGCGCTACGTCTATGAGCCCGTGGGCGCGGCGTTCTCCTTCGCCCGCCGGCTGGAGCGGGATGCCACCGTGCTGGTTGCGGATTTCGGCGGCGGCACCAGCGACTTTTCCGTGATGCGTTTCTCGCGCAAAGGCGGCAGCCTTCGCGCCGAGCCGCTGGGACACGCCGGCATCGGCATTGCGGGCGACACGTTCGACTATCGCATTGTCGACCATGTCGTCTCGCCGCGGCTCGGCAAAGGTTCCAGCTTCCGCTCGTTCGACAAGGTGCTGCCGGTCCCCAGCGGCCACTACACCAACCTCGCTCGCTGGCACCAGCTCGCGATGATGAAGAGCAACGGCGATTTGCGCGAGCTGCGCGAGCTTGCGCGCACCGCGCTGAAGCCGGCTCTGCTCGAGGATTTCATCATCATCGTCGATCTCGACCTCGGCTTTTCGCTGTACCGCGCGGTGTCCGACGCCAAGGTGGCGCTGTCGGCGCAGGACGAGGTGGACTTCCGTTTTGGAGGCGGCGGGGTCGACATCGGCGCGGCCATCACACGGAAAAATTTCGAATCTTGGATTGCCGACGATATCGCCCGGTTAGGGGCCACCGTCGACAAGGTGCTGGGCGAGGCAGGCATTACCGGGCGCGAGGTGGAGAAGGTATTTTTGACCGGCGGCACGTCCTTCGTGCCGGCTGTCCGAAAGCTGTTCGCCGAGCGTTTCGGTAACGAACGGCTGATGTCGGGCGACCAGTTCGAGTCGATCGCGTATGGTCTCGCGCTGATCGGACACAGCCCCAACCCCGACAGATGGACCGCCGGCGGCGGCCTTGAATCGAGGGCGGGCGCGTAATTCGCAATCGATCGGATCTGCCTCGCAGGCAGCCGCAGCTCAATTGGGCTCCGTAGATATCTGCAGACTCGATCTGAGTTGTTCTCTCGGAGAGTTCATTCTACGTCATTGCGAGCGCAGCGAAGCAATCCAGAGTCCCTCGGCAGAACGATTCTGGATTGCTTCGCGGAGCCTGTCGTCGGGCCGCGCTTTCGCGCGGACCCGTTGGCTCGCAATGACGATGCGGGGAAATCTGCGGATTTGGTCGAACAGATCGCCCCGCTGCGTCAAACGCGGACCGGCTATTGGTTGATCTCGGGCTCGACGAGCCGTGCCAGGTTGCGCAGCGATTCCTGCCAGCCGAGATAACAGGCCTCCGGCGGGATGACGTCGGGGATGCCGGCCTGCGTGATGTCGACTTCGGTGCCGACCGAGACCTTCTTCAGGATCACGGTGACCTGGATCTCACCCGGCAGGTTAGGATCGTCGAACCTGTCGGTGTAGCGGAGGCGTTCGCCCGGGACGAGCTCGATATATTCGCCGCCAAACGAATGGCTGTTGCCCGTCGTGAAATTCCGGAACGACATCTTGAACGTGCCCCCGACCTTGGGCTCGAAATGATGCACGGTACAGGTGAAGCCGTTCGGCGGAAGCCATTTCGCCATCGCGTCGGCCTCCAGGAAGGCGCGATAGACTTTCTCCGGGCTGGTGGCCAAGACGCGGTGCAGACGGACAGTGCTGGGCATGATTGTTATCCTCAGTGAATTAATGGGCCCGAGTTTGGCGTCTATGGCCCATTCATGTCACGAGGACGACGGGGAGGCTGCCGATCCGACACGGCTTTGCAGATTTTTGTTAGGCGTCGGTGCCTGCGATGGTCCGCGCGCCGGCCCGGCCAATCAGGCTTGGCGTGTCTTGTCCGCCTTGGTCTTCGATGCCAGAACCGGAAGGACGTCCCCCATGCTCAAAGGCTGACCGTTGGGGAAGCCGGACATCCTCAGGCTCGAAAAATGCGTGGTCCCGTCGACCGGAGACACATAGGCGAACTTGACCTCGATCTTGTGCTTGATTTCGTAGCCCTGCCATTTCGGGTGTTCGCGCGTCAGGATTTCGGCCTGGTCACAGCGAAGCAGATCGGAGGTCGACGTCGTCTTGGAGAGAATGCCGCGCTCGACCTTCTCCAGGTAGCACTGATCGGTCACGGCGCTGACGCGCGCATCGACGCGTTGAAAATTCGCCTTCTTGTCGTACTGGTCGTAGGCAGCAAAACCGGCGATGCCGACGGCGATCAAACCGAATACCAACAGACGCATGCTCGTGCTCCCGTTTGTGGCAGGTTGAAGCGCCAGACATTAAGGGCAGCTAAATCCGGTCAAGACGGTCTTCAGGAACAGAAAACGCTTCTTTGCGACCAACGCAGCCAGTTGACTTAAATTGATGCGATGCGAGTTAGATGAACTCTCAAAATGGGCCCCATCCGCGATGAGGAATCGGTTCGGGCCTAGAACCGCCGCGCCGGAGGAACGCGGAGCGCGCCGGCTTGTTGTTCGCGATCAGGACGGGAGATAGATCAATGATAAAGAAGCTCTTAGTGAGTACGATGATCGCCTCGATGATGGGAACCGCAGCACTGGCGCAACCGAGTCAGAGCCAGCAGGGCGCGCAGGCCGGAGTGGCCGGAACAAGCGATACCACCAAGAAAACGGCTAAATCGAAGGGTGGGATGACGACGGGCACGTCTTCCAGCACGACCGACAGTTCAGGCACCAGCACTCCAGGTGGCCAGTCCACAAAGAAGAGCGGCGCGCGGAAGTGATAGAGTTGAAAGCCCTCCAAACTAGCGAGGGCTTCTTGGTTTCAGCGGTCTCCCTATAGTCTACGAGGGAGCGCGAACCGCAATTCGAAGGACTCGCTGGGAGGAGCCCGATGGGCTGCGTGCGGCGTCCACGAGGCCAACGGGCCGACCGCCACTCACTTCGCCCGTCGTAGAATTCAAGCTGCGCGTGCCGTTGCGAAGGACCGGCGGCCCGCCCAAAACATGAATGCAGCCATTGCGCCGATGCCGATTAGGCTTGGAAGGCTGCCGGCAAGGTCCGAAGCAAGCGCGGCAAAGCCCCAGATCGCTGCACGGCAGCATCATGGGCACCAGCCAGTACGCTCAATGAGCTTGGACCACGCGCGCGCCCGTCGCCAGCGAACGAACCGATTGTAGCAGGTCGTGTACGGACCGAAGCTTTCCGGCAGGTCGCGCCACGGTGCCCCGGATCGCAAGACCCAGAAGATGCCATTGAGGACACGACGGTCATTCACTCGTGGCACGCCGCGCGACTTATTCGGCAGCATCGGCTTAATGGCAAACCACTCATAGTCCGTGAGTTCGTAGCGCATGATTCGACCCCTTCCGATGGATGGCTTGAATCATGGCTCGGCTGGCAGGCTCAACTGGTCGCTATGCACCCGAAAGCGGACCTATTATGCTCACTTTTTGTCGTTCATGACCCGAAGCCGACGTAGCGCAGGAACGCGCTAAAGTCGGTTTTTGACCGGAAACGTCCATCACCCTTCCGGCACGCCAGCGAGGCGGAAGCCTTCACACGCGCGCTCCAGCCCAGCAAGAAAAGTCGGATTGTCGCTTGGTTGAGCAGTGCGGAAGCGACGGATGGTGAAACCTGAGTTGAGCGCAAGTCCCGTTCTTGCAGCAGTTCGCGCCTCATCGAGGGCGCCGGTCAGGCCTAACGCAGCGGCGAGCGCCAAATGAGCGAGAGGAAAGTTGCGGTTCGCCTCAGTGCTTCGTCGTAGCCAACTGACCGCTTCGACGTCCGAACCCAGCTGTAGCTTGGCCACGCCTACAAAACACGCCCATTGGTAGGCCTCAACGTCGCGAGGGGAGAGACGTAAAGCCTCGAATATGTGGCCTTCGGTCTCGGCAGCGCGCCCCATATAGAATTTGGCAAAACCAAGGGCAGCATGAGCGTTGGCCCTGTTCGAATCCAGCGCCAACGCATGCTCGAATTCACGGATGGCTTGGGCGGCCCGGTTCGTAAAGATCTGGACCCGACCCTGAGCCAAGTGGGCTGAAGTGTGGTTCGGCCTGATCGACAATGCCTTATTCACCATCGCCTCGGCCACTTCAAACCGCGCAGGCCCATCATCCGTCGTAAAGCTGGCTCCAACTGCCGTATCAACATTTGCCAGGCCAATCATTGCTTCGACGTTGCCGGGGTCGCACGCTAGAGAGCGTTCGAAGAAGCTCCGCGCTCGCGTTAAGCATTCAAGGCTAAACCCCGTCATCAGCCAGGCCCGGCCCTGGAAGTATAAGTCCATTGCATCGGGACTCAGCGTACGTTCGGCTCGTTGCGCCTCAGCCTCGATGAGCCGGCTACCCAACGTATTGGCAAGCCTGGATACGATTTCGTCCTGCATGTCGAACAGGTCAACGACAGCCTTCTCGAAGCGCTCGGCCCAAAGATGCTGGCCGCGGATAGCATCAATCAACTGCACGTTCATGCGAAGCCGCTTGCCGCTGCGTTGCACTGAACCTTCGAGCACGTAACGAACGTTCAATTCGCGGCCGACTTGCCGTACATCGACTGCTCTACCCTTGTATGAGACGGCGCTGTTCCGTGCGATTACAAATGAAGCGGCGATGCGCGACAAGTCTGTGGTCAAACTCTCGGTTACACCATCCACGAAATAGTCCTGCTCACGATCAGCGCTAAGGTTCGTGAAGGGTAGCACGACGATGGATAGGCGCGGCGGCGTGTCGCCGGTTCGCTCGACTGAGCCAACCGTCTCTATTGCGGAGCTCCCGGCTTCCTGCACTGCACCCACGAAACGGAAACCTTTGCGCGGGAGCGTCTTGATGAGGTCCTGTTTCTCGCCAGTGTCGCCGATTGCACACCTCGCACCATTGATGCGCGTCGTCAGAGCGGCATCCGAGACGATGCGACCATTCCAAACGCCGGCGATGAGCTCGTCCTTACTGACAACGCGTTCCCTGTTCCGGATCAAATAGTTCAGAAGATCGAATACCTGTGGCGCGACAGAGATTATCTCGGCTCCTTGCCGCAGCTCGCGTCGCTCCGTATCCAGCGTGAAATCCGAAAAGGAGTAAAGCAATTGCATCCTCCTGCGGTACGATCGCACCCCAGCGGAGCTGATATGTAAGCAGACGGTAAGAAGAATGGAAGGCGCCTGTAAAGCGCTTCTCATGACCTTGGCGCATCCTCGTGCGCGGCAACAGTATGAACTGCTTGCGAATTTCGCGTCACGAGGGAGGATGCCATGAAGCGGACGGCTGCACTGACTTGGGCTGCCACTGCAGCGAGGCTCTTGATCTGCGTCGTATGCGCTCTCGCCTCTGCGAACCGCGCTCACGCTCAGTGCTCGGCGCGCGATGTGTTGCAGAGGCAGTTAGTGCTCAAGGCGGCGCCCGTTGCCCCGACACGCATGGGTCCAGTAACGTCCGTTTCGGATGTTGCCGAATGGGAAAACAATCAGTATCGGGACGTTCCCGGATACGTTTTCTCTCCTGACCGCGCTGAGTGCGATTGGTTGCGGCGTCGGTAACTCGGCTGCGGAGGCTCTTGCCCGACCTGCGTTTACGCTCAGCGGTACCAGAAGGGCGGTAACACTTTTGACAGTGACCGCGGCCGATCTGGGCTTCAGAGGTGAGACGGTGCCATTGCGGCAAATCTACGAACTCGCGCAGCAACTGGGCTTCGAGCTTGCACCGGCCGAAATCGCTCCGCAGCTCAGGCTTCAATATCTGGACCAGCCCGTAGGTGAGTTTCTCGTCATCGGGATGAACCCGATCCGGACGTGGACTGGTGAAGAGGTCATCCTGACCGTCGCAAATGGGGGAGCTGGTCTCATTCTCATCGGCCAGGATGGTCGCGCCGACGCGGAAATACCAGTGACCTCCCGCTTCGTATTCCTGCGCTCCTTGCCCATTACGCCAGCTGCGCTGAATCGAAACTGATTTTCCGAGATGGCCGAGGTGACGAAATGCTGGCGATCAGAGCGATGAAGCGCTTGGCAGCTCAAATTTGCCTCATGCTGCTGGTGTCGACCGCGACATTTGCGCGAGATGACGGCCGCTATGCGAATTCCCCGTTGAAGCCCTGGTTCGAGAGTCTGCAAAGCGAATTCGGGAAGTGCTGTGAGGACTCCGACGCCTACGTGGTCTCCGAACCGAACTGGAAGTCCGATCACGGACAATATCGCGTTCGCATCGACGACGAATGGGTGCTCGTGCCAGACGGCGCTGTCATCAAGCAACCAAATCTTGCCGGACGGACCATGGTCTGGAAGCACTACATCGATGGACATCCTCGTGTCCGCTGTTTCATTCCGGGCAGCATGACGTGATACCTCGTTCACCGTCTAGTGAACCCCGCGCATGATCCAAGATCGATGGTCTGGTCCACCAGTGGGATCCGTTGCGCAGTTTCGTTAAAGCAAGAGGCTTCGTCTCTTTGTTGTTGCGGTGCTTACATCCGGAAATGGCCCCTTCTGGACCTTACCGCGACCAGTTCCAATGTGGTGTCTGAGGAAGATCAGAAAGGACTTCAGGCGCAGCAATACGGCGCACGTGACTCCTATCGGAAGTCGGTAGGCCCAATCTGGCCGTCCCGGTTGGCAGATATCGCAGCCATTCACCGGATCGGATGCCTCGAGGGTCAATACCTTGGTGCGAGGCGACGTAGTCGATCTCGCCGCGCGTGGTGCCGATATCCATCAGCTCCGTGTCGCTCAAGTTGGACAAGGTGGCGCGCAGTTTTTGGCCCTTGCGGCGCTCCTGAACGGCAGCCCAATATTTCCAGATGAAGCCGGTGACATGCCGGGTCGATTCGGATGTCCATTCCAGCCATGTAGTGCCATGCGTCGGGTCATTGCGGCGTCTCCAGGACGGTGTTTTTGCACCGACCGGAGAGTGCCGCGGGATTGGCGCGGACGCTTAACCGGCAGCTTACATTTTCCGTACCGGCGGCTTATTCTCGCGATTTCCGGTGAGGCCAGAACGCTACCCCGTCATGGGAGCCTTCATCCAACGGGATTCGCATTTTGCGCTATCTCTTTGCAGAGTACGTATTCGACACTGACTGGCGCGAGTTGCATCGCGGAGCAACTGTCGTTTCCATTACACCACAGGTGTTCGATTTGCTCGAATACCTGATCCGGAACCGGGAGCGCGTCGTCAGCAAGGACGATCTCATCGGCGCCATCTGGCACGGCCGCGTTGTGTCCGATGCCGCGCTGACGACCCGCCTCAATGCTGCCCGCGCTGCCATCGGCGATACTGGCGAGGAGCAGCGCCTCATCAGGACGCTTCCGCGCAAGGGATTCCGTTTCGTGGGACAGGTGCGGGAGGTGCAAGATGTTGCGAGCCCAGATCCGGTCGATTCGCCCGTGAGTGCTCCTGCAGTACCCGACAGGCCCTCCATTGCCGTGCTGCCGTTCGCGAACATGTCTGGCGATCCCGAGCAAGAGTACTTCGCTGACGGGATGGTTGGTGAGATCACGACCGCGCTTTCGCGGTTCAAAGGGTTGTTCGTGATCGCGCGCAATTCAAGTTTCACCTTCAAGGGCAAGGCGGTCGACATTAAGGACGTCGGGCGCCGGCTTGGCGTGCGTTATGTCCTGGAGGGTGAGGTTCGCAAGGCCTCGGGGAAAGTTCGCATAACGGGCCGGTTGATTGAAGCAGCTACAGGTACCCACATCTGGGCGGACAGGTTCGAGCGCGACATGACGGACATTTTCGCGCTGCAGGACGACATCACGCTCGCCGTCGTCTCAGCCATTCGGCCAAAGTTGTTTCAAGCCGAACTTGCACTGGCATCGCGGCGACGACCGGAAGACCTCACCGCGTATGATCTCTATCTCCGGGCCATACAGCAAACGGTCCCATCGACCCGCGAAGGGTTGGCCGAGGGGCTCCGACTGGTCAAGCGCGCCTTGGAACTTGATCCCGGATTTGCTGGTGCCGCCGCTCTGGCAGGTGCCTGTCATTCGGAGAACGTGGTCAGGAATTATGCCATCGATCCTCAATTCGAACGCATGGAAGCCGTTCGGCTCATGCGCCTGGCATTGAGCCTCGACGATGGTGATCCCGACACGTTAGCGGGTGTTGCCTTGATTTCGGCGCTCCTTGTCGGCGATTGCGAGAGCGAGATCGAGATGTCCGACCGGGCGGTCAAGCTCAACCCGAATTCATACTACGCATGGCACCGCAGAGGCTGGGTCTATAAGATTGCGGGGCAGCCAGAGGAAGCGATCCGGAGCTTTGAACACTCCATGCGAATGAGCCCGGTAGACCCGCAAGCATTCATAGCGCTGACCGGGATAGGGTTTGCCCTTATCGAGCTTCGTCGCTTTGACGAGGTCATCATTGCAGCGAAGAAAGCCTTACGTCTCAACCCCTACTATCCAGGACCATATCGCTGCCTCATATCCGCTTTCGCCTATCTCGGACGCGACGCCGAGGCCCGTGAGGCGGTGGCTCGCATGCTTGAGATCGATCCTGGTTTCACGATTTCGGCGTGGATCGACAGGAGCCAGCTATCAAAAACCGCGAAGCTGATGATTGAGGGCTTTCGCAAAGCGGGGTTGCCCGAATAACTTCCAATGTCCACAAGGCGATCAAATGTCGGTACTCTTCTGCAGCGCATGAGTCCGGAGTTGCCATTCTCGGAAGTCCGACAACGTCCGCTTTCGTGCCGCTGTTGGAGGACAGCGGACATCACGCGCGCCTACTCTTAGCAGCAGATTTTATGAGTACGCACCCTAGCACTACTTTGGCAGAATTGGTTTGTGCTGCAGTTTTTCACGGATACGTCTTCTGCAGTAGGGGCATCGCTGCGATCGCTGCCGTAGGATGAGATCGACG
>NZ_JADPKU010000126.1:0-1034 GCF_023074095.1 Bradyrhizobium sp. 137 | reverse complement strand
GCCGCCTCAAGCTCCTCAAGCTCCAGCTCTAGCTGATCGAGCAGCCGCGCCGATCGTTCCGAGCGCGTGCCATAGAGCGTCCGCCGCAGCTTCTCGATCTCGAGCTTGAGATGGGCAATCAGCGCTTCGGTGCTCGATTGCTTCGCCTGGGCATTGGCCGCTTCAGCAAGCCTGGCTTCCGCCGCAAGCCTGGCCATGCGTTCGGCCAAAATCATTGCATGCGCGGCGGCAAGATCGGGCCGCAGGTCGGCGCTGGAGTCCATGGCCAGATGGAATCACATTCGCGGCCAAACTCAAATAACAAAGTCTCACCCTACGCTGGTCGGACGCCAGGACTCTTGGGGATTGCGCCAGTCGATGCCAGACAACAGATAGCTCATCTGCGCCTGCGAGATCGACACCACGCCGTCCGCCAGCGACGGCCAGACAAAACGACCTCTCTCGAGTTTCTTCGTAAACAGGCATGCTCCCTGGCCGTCATGCCAGATCACTTTCAACAAATCACCCCTACGTCCACGGAAGCAGAACAAATGACCACTCAGCGGATCGCGGCGCAGCACCTCTTGCACCTGCAACGACAATGAGGGGAAGCCTTTGCGCATGTCGGTGTGGCCCGTCGCCAGCCACACCCGAACTCCCGTAGGGACCGGAATCATTGCGGATCCAGAGCCTCGATAATCCGGCGAAGCGCCTCAACGTCGACGCCCGCATCAACAATGACGCGCCGTCCGCCAGCCAGCTCGATCTCAATCCGACGCTTCGTCGAATGTGCGGTCGCGCTCTCCGATGAGGCCGCCACCGACGCCACGGGCCCGCCCTCGGCCATAACTGCCCTGACAAACCCAGCCTCGGATTTGGTTCGGTTCGCTGCGAAGGCTCTTCGCCAGGTCACCAGCAGAGAACGTGATAAGCCGTATCGCAGCGCTGTCGCCGCAACCAGGCGCGGCTCGGATAGGCTTTCCAAAACAATCCGCGCCTTCCTCCTCAGACCAGCGGCGCCGCCGGCCTGTATCAACCACTTCAAGTCGATTCAG
>NZ_JADPKU010000003.1:0-78155 GCF_023074095.1 Bradyrhizobium sp. 137 | reverse complement strand
GATGATCTGCTCTTCCGTAAAGCGGCTGCGCTTCATGCTCTGGTCCTCATATGGGCCAGAGCGAACTTCAATCTGGATTAAGTCCAGGGGGCAAGGTCACGAGCATGGATAAATCTGAAGTCTCATTGTGAACCGACGAGACGTTTCTCTGCGTTCGGTTTACTCTTTGTCTTCTGTGACGAACTGAACTCCGACGTGAGAACCATCCACCCAAATTAGCTCGCAGCGCCGAAATGCCAGACCCGTGGAGGACAGAACCAAGAAGAATTCCTGTGCTTTCAGGGGATCTGTCGAGCCGTCAACCTCAAGCTTGGCACCCATTGCAGAGGCATCGACAAGGGTCAGCTTCGCCGCCACGTCCCGTGGACACCCATGATGCTGACCGTATGCTTGTGTTCAAAGCGAACACGGTGAGCTTTTCGGTTGTTTTCCATCATCTGCAATCCCTAATTTCAAATCAGTTTCTCCAAATAAATGCGCCGCCTTCCTGCGCGTCTCTGCAATAAGCAAACTCGATCTTCGCCGACTGAGCCAGTAGAGCCGTCTTCTGGCCGCTTCATTTAGTTGTGTCTGTCCCACCATCAATCGGATGCAGCTACTCGCAAGCTCATAAATCAAGACAGCCCGAGCGAATGTCATCTGTTGTTTGAATGTCGAGAGCTTGAACCTGCGACAACAGAGCGGCGACGTTCGGCCCAATGCCGGGCAGTCTCTGGCATGAGGGACTTGTCTCAGATTTCGCCTTGTATGGCTGCCGAAATATGAGCACTGAGGACATTGTCGCAATTCTCAATTCCGGATCGGCATGGCCTTGCCGAACATAAACAGGAGACGATGAAAAATAGAGCGATACGAATACACCCGACTTGTTTGCTGGGCCTTCTCCCAAGAATTCGGATCGAGCCATGAACGCCGCCCATTTCAATTCGCTCTCCCTTGACGAGCTCTGGAGATTTCATCAGCAGGTCACCGCCAGCCTTACTCAGAAAATGTTAGTGCAAAAAGCAAAATTGGAGGAACGGCTCCACAAGATTGGACTCGCTGACGAGGCCACAAGGTTCGATCGTAAGCGCCGTCCATACCCGCCCGTTCGTCCCAAATATCGCAATCCAAGGAACCCGGCGGAGACATGGTCGGGTCGCGGCAGGCTGCCTCGCTGGCTGCGGCCGCAGCTTCGAGGCGGCGGGAAGTTGGACGACTTCCTAATCGACCAGACTTCGGTTCAAAAGCGGCAGACCAATTGAGCGCTGCGGGCGCGACCGCGTTGGAAAGAAGGCCAACCCCACATCCTTTCCTTGTCTGGCATCCGTTTGGCTTCTCCGACTGAAAGAACACGAAGGCCAGCGCCGCAGCATCGAACAGCCCTATCGGGCAATCTTCATTCACCACGGCTTGCGTTGGCGGTGGAACGTCTCGCTCTAACGCCCGTGCGAGCCGGTAGGGTTTGCTTTCTGAGGTCATCGCCGAGACGCGAGCATACGCCGAACTGACATGTTGGCGCTCGTATGTATGTCCCCGCACTCCAGTAGCTTGGACGCGTGGACACCAATACACAGGCTCTAGACGCGAGCGGACGTTCTACGAAGCTGGAGACATCCGTCGAATGGCCCAAGGACTCGATCGCGGCACCCACAGTAAGTGATGAAGCGACTACACCAGCGCGACAACGCCGCGCATTTGTAGGTCGAACGAAAGTGCGCACTCGATCCGACTTACGATAAGTTCTGCTAGGATCGGGCGAGGGCACGCATCGTTAGCCACTGGCGCGACCGCGAGAAACTGCGCAACATCGACTTGGCTAGCGTGGGCAAGCGGCTATGGAGCTCCGGGATGGGGCCGCCGAAGTCGGAGCGATCAACGCGCTGATGCCGAGTTCGGAAGCGGACGCGCTTGCAAAACACAGTCCCACCGTCATTTGGTCGCTCCGGGGGCCGCCAGACATCACTCCTTTGGTCTTCTGCGTGTGATGCGCCGCTGATTTATTCGTGCCGAGATGCATCGGCTGTTAAGGGTTGATTTAGTTCCCGGCACGATCATTGGGGACCACAAGGGACCCGAGCATGCAACTGCATCATGCCAATACCTTGGAAAGGTTCGAGACTGTCGCGGATCAAGGCAGTTGCGAGGTCGCGACCCGGCCCGTCACTCTCGACCAATCAGATTTCTCGACCTCCAATCGAGATGAGGTCCTGGCGCTATTGGCGCCGAGCGGCCTTGCAAAACGCACTTTTTGGCTCGTCGTGGCCGCCTTGGCTGGGGGCTTCGGATTGGGATGGGCTGGTGCTTGGTACGGTCCTGCAACTATCTCGCCTCTCAACCCAATTGCTCAGGTAGAGACCGTTTCGCGCCGCATGCCGGACACAAAGTCAGGCGGCAGGATCGAAAGCGCTTGAAAGGTAGCATCAGCCTCGGACTCGCGAACACCGCCTGGTGTAGGTCAGCCCTCCACAACAAGCGCGAGCCTTGCTCCGAAGCCCTTGGCCAAAGCGTCGAGTGGGGCGCAATCGGCGGAAGCTTCGAACCAAGCTTCTTCGGCCGGCGAGGCGGACATGTCTGTGACCGGCTCGCTTGGGTCTGCGGGGCCGCTCATGTCGGTCCCCGAGACAAGACCAACGACTATTAGGGGGTGGGCAGTCCTTGACGTTCGCGGTGGAACGGCGGTGCTCGAAGGGCCCGATGGGATTCGAATGGCAGCACGGGGCGACGTGGTCCCCGGCATCGGGCGGATCGACTCTATCGTGCGTTGGGGCAACCGCTGGATAGTTGCAACGCCTGGTGGATTGATCTCGACGCCCTAGGCGTGAACGGCTGCGACGAAGAGGCATGCCATCCATTCGTGCGGCACACACTGCAGGGCGCGGGCCCGGGTTTTTGCAATTCAGTTTCACCCGATCTAGCCAGGACTGTTGAGCCATCGACCTCGAGCTCCGGCGGAATTCGAATGGGCGATCTTTGCCTTCGGAGGGCAGCGCTCATTCTTCGAACTCAGTATAGGCCGAAGCTTTCGCCAACCTGCTGTCCTGATAACGCACGCGCCTACCAGCGGACCGCAGCCCGCAAGTTTGCTTGCTCTACCGCCGCCAACACTACGACCGTACTTGTTCTTCCCTAGGCCTGGCCAGAGCGGCACGTTACTTTGCGGCCGAAGGAAACGGGATTGGTAAGGAGGATTCGAACTAGCGTGGTACTGCACGACCTCATCTAGTACAGCAATGCTGTACCGACCGGACGTGCCATGTTCCACGGGGCTACGAAGCCCTCTGAATAAGCACTTGAAACGAAAGGAGAATGCCTCAACTGTTAGCCTGAAAACTTTAGTCGGCCCGAACATCAGCTATACCAGACGAGACGATAAAGCGAAATAACTGTTAGCGCATCGATTTTGCATTGCCCCCGTGATTGGATTGGAGCGAGAGTTCGAGTGTTTCAATTGGTTAGAAGGCGGCGTGTGCACAACGTGTGCACCGGGAGATCAAGAAAAATCTTGCGACAGCCAATGAGGAGCAAGTTCTCTTAAGCGGACGAGCGGACTTCAGTGGTGCAAGTGCAACGCAAGATTTCGAGAGTGACGGCAGACTACGCGAGGCTGACGAGCAACCTCAGTTCTCGAATATGAAAATTGACACTCAATCGGCGCGTAATGGCGTGGGCGTGCTGATCCACCCGAGATCAAACCGTTCCTGGGGTGTGGGTTGGTCGCGTTTCCCGCGACCAACGAGTAAGCAGGCAGATGCTCCTGTTCTCCCATCGGCGGCAGTAGGTCGATCATATGTGCGCTGCCACACATGAGATAGCGCGAGCTTGTCAATTCGTCGGCCCATCCCCGCGAATGGCGAACGTCGTGGCCTTCAGCTTGGTCATGCCGAACTTGTCGAACAGCTTGTCGTAGGTGCCGTCGGCTCGGATCGCGGTGAGCGCATCTGCTGCGGCTTGCGCCAGCAGCTTGTCGCGGAAGGCGAAGGTGATGTCGGTGCCGGCGATGTCGCGGACCCAGATCTTTGCGATGCCTTTCTGCTCGAGCGCGTTCGCGGTCTCGTTGATGTTGAGAGCGGCTTCGAGCTGGCCAGCACGCAGCGCGGCCGAGGTCGCGGTCACCGTGGCGAAGGTACGCAGTTCGACCGGCTTGAGGCCCTTGGCCTCCATCGCGGTGCTGAACTCGCGCGCCTTGCGCTCGGTATAGGTCGCCGATTCCACGCCGACGATGCGGCCGGCGAGATCCTCGAACTTCTCCAGCTTAAGGCTGGAGGAGGGATCGGTGTAGATGCTGATCGCCTGCTGCGCGTAAGGCACGAGATAGAGCATCTTCGAGCGCTCCTCGGTCCAGAACAGGCCGGTGTTGATGGCGTCGAAGCGGCCGGAGCGAAGCGCCGGGATCATCGGCGGGAAGTCCATGCGCAGGAAAACCGCCTCAACGCAGATGCGCTTGGCGATCTCGCGGGCGAGCTCGACATTGAGGCCCTGCAGCTCGCCCTTGTCGTCGACGAATTGCTGCGGCGGCAGCGTCGGGTTGATCGACATCTGCCATTTCGGCGCCTCGATCAGGCTCGACGCCGGCACCTTCGGCGTACAGGTTTGGGCTCGGGCCGCCTGGGACAGGCCGATGAGCAGAGCTAGGGCGGAGAGGGTTTTTCGATATCGCATCTCAATACTCCAATCAAAGCGTGGGTGCAGAGGAGCCGTCCTCCGGTCCGCGTTTTCTTCAATGTCTCGTCATGTTTCCACCGTCGCGTCGGCTTGCCGGGTCAGGATGAGCGAGATGTGGCGCGCCGCGGTCACCACCTCGTCGCGCTGGTTGAGGAGGTCGAGCGTCTCGACGACGATGCCGCGCTCCGGATTTTTGGTCGGCCGCTTCTCGACGAAGCGGAAGCGGACACGCAAGGTGTCGCCGGCGACGATGGGGCCCTTGAACTTCACCTCGTCCCAGCCGAGCGAGGCGACCGAGGTCTCCTCGTACAGTTTCAGCTCCGACTTGAGCCCCTCCATCAGCGACAGGCCGAACAGGCCATGGCCGATGACCGCTGGAAAGCCGCGCGAGCGCGCGTAACCTGAGTCGATATGAAGCGGATGATGGTCGCGCGTGACGTCGGCGAAGACCGCGATATCTGCCTCAGTCACGGTGTGCACGGCGGTCTCGAACTCCGCGCCGAGCGCGATGTCCTCGTAGCGGAGATTGATCGGAGCGCTCGCGTCCATGCTGATCCCTCAGGCGACCTTGCGCGGCCGCGCCGGCAGGGCTTTGAAGCTCTGCGCGATGCCCATTGGGCCCGAACGGAAGATGCGCGGATCCATGTCTTTCAGCTGCGGGCTGATGCGCGGCTTGAAATCCATACGGGCGAGGATGTCCTCCTCAAGCCGCGCGCCCGGCGCGATCTCGGTCAGGGTCACGCTGCCGTTCTCGAGCTCCAACATGGCGCGCTCGGTGACGTAGCTGACATGCTGGCCGCGCTGTGCCGCCAGCGACGCGCTGAAGCTGATCTGGCCCACTTGTGGCACGAATTTGCGGAAAGCGCCGTCGCGACGGATCGCCAGGCGGCCGTTCTCGACGCCGATGTCGAACTTGCCGCCGGTCATGGTGCCGCTGAAGATCAGCCGCTTGGCGTTCTGCGTGATGTCGATGAAGCCGCCGGAGCCGTCGCGGCGCTCGCCGAAGCGGGTGACGTTGACGTTGCCGGCTTCGTCCACCTCCGCGAAAGAGAGGAAGGCGCAAGAAAGGCCGCCGCCATCATAGAAGTCGAACTGATAGGCCTGATCGAGAATGACGCGTGGATTGATGGCGGTGCCGAATTCGCGGGCGTGACCGGGCACGCCGCCGACCACGCCGGATTCCACCGTTAGCGTGATCAGGTCCGAGATGCCTTCCTCGGCCGCGACATTGGGGATCATAGCGGAGATGCCGACGCCGAGATTGACGACGTCGCGAGGGCGCAGCTCGAAGGCGGCGCGGCGGGCGATCACCCGCCGTTCGGTGAGCGGATCGGGCGTGATCATCGCCACCGGGACGCGCGTCTCGCCACAGCGTGCGGGGTCGTAGGCGGTGCCGTAGGTCTGCATCTGCTCGGGCTCGAGCACGATGTGGTCGATCAGGAAGCCCGGGATCTTCACCATCTGCGGATGGATCGAGCCGCGCTTCACGATGCGCTTGACCTGGCAGATCACGGTGCCGCCGGCATTGTGCACGGCCTGTGCGATCGAGAGATCCTCGCGCGTGGTGCCCTCGTGCTCCATGCTGATATAGCCGTCCTCGTCCGCGGACGTGCCGCGGATGATGGCGACATCGGGCGGGGCGGGCACGCGGTAGAGCAGCCACGACTGGTCATGCAACTCGAGCAGGTCCACCAGCGGCGCTGTGGTGCGCTTGTTCATGCGGCCGCCATCCTGCCGCGGGTCCATGTAGGTGTTGAGACCGACATGGGTGAGCACGCCCGGATGCTTTGCCGCCATGGCGCGGCAGAGCTGGCTCATCACCCCTTGCGGGAAATTGTAGGCGTCGATCAGCTCGTCGCGGACGAGGCGCATGAACGGCACCTGGAGGCCGAAATTGCCGCCGATTACGCGCGCGATCAGGCCTTCATGGGCGAGATGGCAGAGACCCTTCTCGGTGACGGCGCCGACGCCGGTGATGTTGATGAGCGTCAGATTGTGCGGACCCTGGCCGCCGAGGAAGCGCTGCTCCAGCGCCTCAAGGATCGATTCGGCAGCGCCCGTGCCGCCATTTCCCCCGACGATCAGCGTGTCAGCATCGCGAATGAGACCGGCGGCCTCTGCCGCTGTGATGATGCTCAGCATGAGCGCGCTTCCCGCATCACGCGGCCTCCTTCTCGACCTGGCGGGCGATGATCAGCCGCTGGATCTGGTTGGTGCCTTCGTATATCTGGGCGAGGCGGACGTCGCGGAAGATGCGCTCGATGCGGTACTCGCGCGAATAGCCGTTGCCGCCGTGGATCTGCAGCGCGTTGGAAACGTGCTTCATCGCCATGTCAGTGGTGAACAGCTTTGCCTGCGCCGCCTCCTTGGCGATCGACTCGCCGGCATCGTGCAGGCGCGCGGCGTGGTGGATCAGCAGGCGCGCGGCGGCGATGTCGGTGGACATGTCCGCGAGCATGAACTGTACGGCCTGGAAGCCGATGATGGCCTGGCCGAACTGCTTGCGGTCCTTTGCGTAAGTCGTGGCGTCCTCGAACGCCGCCTGCGCCATGCCGAGCGCCATCGAGGCCATCATGAGCCGGCTGAAGTTGAAATTGCTCATGGCCATCTTGAAGGCCTGGTTCTCCGGCCCCATCACGCTGTCGGCGGGGAGGCGCACGTCTGAGAAGGTCATCTGGCAGTCGTCGAGGCCATGCATGCCGAGCAGCTCCTCGTTCTTGCCGCGGGCGATGCCGGGCAAGGTGCCGTCCACGAGAAGACAGGAAATGGCGCGATGGCCCGCATCTGCGCCGGTGCGCGCGAACACCATGATGCGGTCGGCGACGCCGCCGAGCGTCACCCAGGCCTTGGTGCCATTGAGCCGCCAGCCATTGCCATCGCGCACCGCGTTGGTGCGGATGCCCGCGACGTCGGAGCCGTGGTCGGGTTCCGAGACGGCGGTCGCGGGAATGATGTCGCCGTTGAGGATTTTGGGGATCAGCGCCTTGTGCGCCTCAGTGCCGTGATGGTCGAAGAACAGCACGGCCTCGACGGGAATTGCGAAGGCGTTAGCGACCGCGCCGGAGCAGCGCGCCAGCTCCTCCATCGCGATGCAGGCAGCAATCGCATCGAGACCCGCGCCACCGGCGCCTTCCCGCAGGCAGATGCCGAACAGGCCGAGATCGGCCATGCCCTTGTAGAGCGCGCGGTCGAACCGGTCCTCGCGGTCGATCGCGGCGGCGCGCGGCAGGATCTCCGCTTCGGCGAAGCGGCGGGCGGTCTCGCGCAGGGCTTTCTGGTCTTGGCTGTAGAAGCGGTCCATGGCGTGCTCCCGTCAGTCGCTGGCGAGCTTGGAATCGTGGGAGACTTCGCTGCGGGCGCGATCGAGGAAATAGATCGCGACGTCGTCGCCCGGCACGCCATAGGCGCTGCACACGCCGCGGGTTAGCGCGATGGCGGCGGCGCGACGCTCAGCCTCGCTGCGGCGGAAGGCGTGGACCTTGAGCAGGATGCGCTGGCCGGTAGCCTGCGCGCCGAACGTGCCGGCATGGGCGTAGTCGTCAGGCGCAATCGGCAGGAAATAGAGTGTGACTGTATCGGCGGCGACGCCGAACGCCGACATCAGGCCGTCGGTCACCGAGCGCGCCACCGCGGCCTTGCGCTGGGACGGGACTTGCGGGGCGAGCACTTCGACATACGGCATCGATCAGACCTTCGCGGATTTGGCCGCAGATGATTTGGATGAAGACGATTTGAACTTGCCGGATTTCGCAGGGGCCGGGGCTTCGATCTGGCGGCAGGAGTCGCGCTTGATCAGCCGGGCACCGACGCGATATTCGCGGACGCCGTCATTGCCGTTGCCCTTGCTATTTCCCTTGGCGTCCATGCGATGCAGCAGCCGGTCGACGGCGAGATTGGCAAGATCCCGCGCGCCGTTGTCGACGATGCTGATCGCCGGGCGATGCCATTCGAACCACGGCATGTCCTCGTAGCAGAGCAGCGACAGATCGTCGGGAATGACGATCTTCCGTTCCGCGGTGACACGCAGCACGCCGAGCGTTGCCTCGTGGTTGGCGACGAAGATCGCGCTGGGCGGGCGGGGAAGGTCGAGCAGCTTGCGGGCGGAGGTCGCGCCGGTCTCGGGCTCGAAATGGCCGGCATGGATCAATGTGTCGTCCCTGACGATGCCGGCCTCGCGCAGGGCGCGGACATAGCCGGACAACCGTTCGCGGCCGGACGTGGTGTCCTGGCGGCCGACGATCAGCCCGATGCGCTTGTGCCCGAGCTCGATCAGGTGACGCGTGCCGAGATATGCGCCTTGCGGATCGTCGGCGAGCACGGTCTCGAGATCGGTCGCGTCGTCGCGCCGCACCAGGCAGACGATGGGCACGTCCTTCGAGAGCGCCTTGAGCTGCGCGCCGTTCTTGCCGGTCGGCACCACGATCAGCCCGTCGATGCGGTGGTCGACCAGCGTGGTGAGGGTGTCGCTCTCCTGCTGCGGATCGTCGCCGCCGATGCACAGAAGCATCTGATAACCCAGCGCCTTCACGCGCGCCTGCACCACTTCGGCCATCACCTGGAACGAGGCGTTGGTGAGATTGTGGACGAGAAGCGCCACCAGCCGCGACTGTCCGGTCTTCAATCCGCGTGCGATCGGGTTCGGTCGATAGCCGAGCTCGCGCGCGATGCGCACCAGCCGCTGCTGCGTGCGTTCGCTGGTCAGGCCGGTTCCCGTCAGCGCTCGGGAAGCAGTGCTGACTGAAACGCGGGCCGCCTGTGCCACATCTTTGAGCGTGACGCTCATCAAACCTGCCGATAAACTGCAAACGATTGCAGAAACGCTAAGAGCTTATTCCACACCAATCAAGCTTAAAAAATGGATGGTGTTGCCCAATGCAGAAACATTTATGCAAACGATTGCATAAGGCGTGCGGTTATTCCGCAGGCGGCATCCATCGCCTGAATCCACCCGAGTACCCGGCAGTTCCCTGATGAAGACGTTCCGCGGCACCTACACCGTCATGATCACTCCGTTCACGGCAGCGGGCGAGGTCGATGTCGCGGCATTGCGCGCCTTCGTCGACTGGCAGATCGTGGAGGGCATTCACGGGTTGATCCCGCTCGGCTCGACCGGCGAGTTCCTGTCCATGGACGATGACGAGAAGGCGCTGGTTGCCGAGGTCGTCATTCGCCAGGCGGCGGGGCGCGTCCCCGTGCTGATCGGCACCGGCGCGGAGGATACGCGTGAGGTGGTTCGCCTCAGTCGCCGTGCCGAAAAACTGGGCGCTGACGGCGTGATGATCATTCCGCCGTTCTATTCGACGCCGACCGACGACGAGTTGGTCCATCACTACAAGACGGTGGCCGACGCGATCGCGCTGCCGATCATGGTCTACAACAATCCGGCAACCGCAAATGTCGATCTCAAGCCGCAGCTCGTGGCGCGCATCGCCGAGATCGACAACTGTCTCTATATCAAGGATTCGACGCTGGAGGTGACGCGCGTGCGCGACATCATCCGCCTCTGCGGTGACAGGATGACGGTGTTCGGCGGCATCCTCGGCTTCGAATCCTTCGTCGAGGGCGCGCAAGGCTGGGTGGCTGTGGCCTCCAACGTGGTCCCCGCGGAGATGGCTCGCATCTTCAGCTTCGTCGCCGACCACGGCGCGATCAAGGAAGCGCGCGAGCTCTATCTCAAATACCTGCCGGTGATCGAATTCGTCGGCGGCCAGGCCTACGTCGCCGGCAGCAAGGCGCTGCTCGGCCACATGGGTTTTGCAGCCGGCCATCCGCGGCCGCCGCGGCTGCCGTTGCCGGCTGCGCAGGATGCGGCCGCACGCGCCCTGGTCAAGACCTTCGATCTCGCATGGCGCGGTGCGCCGGTTGCGGCTGCTTAAACTGAGGTGAACGGATGAACCTGCTCGACGGCGTCAAGATCCTCAGCTTCAATCATTATCTCGCAGGCCCGCTGGCGGCGCAGACGCTGGCCGATCTTGGCGCCGACGTCATCGCGGTCGAACCGATCGAGGGCGCCTTTCAGCGCAACTGGGCGGTCGCCAATCATTTCATTGCGGGTGACAGCGTCAATCATCTGGCGACCGGGCGCAACAAGCGCAGCCTCGCGGTCAATCTCAAGCATCCCGACGGCGTTGCGGCGGTGAAGAAGCTGGTCGCCACCGCCGATGTCGTGATGGAGAACTTTCGGCCGGGCACCATGGCCAAGCTCGGCCTCGGCTACGACACGCTCAAGGAGATCAACCCCGGCCTGATCTATGCGGTTGCCACCGGCTTCGGATCGGAGGGGCCGTACAAGGATCGTCCGGGCCAGGATCTTTTGCTTCAAGCGATGTCGGGTCTTGCGATGCGGACCGGACGCGCCGACGGCGAGCCGACGGCGGTCGGTGCCGTCATCGTCGATCAGCATGCCGCCTCGCTCTACGCCATGAGCATCCTCGCGGCGCTGTTCGCCCGGACGAAGATGGGCAAGGGACAGCTCGTCGAGGTCAACCTCTATCAGGCCGCACTGGATCTCCAGGTCGAGCCGCTGACGGCATGGCTAAACGGCGCGCCGTCGCCGACGCCGCGCGGCCCGGCCGGCATCGCGGCGTGGTTCAGCCCCGGGCCTTACGGCGTTCACGCCACGGGGGATGGTCATATGGCGATCTCGATGGCCACGCCCAAAGCGCTCGCGGTCGCGTTGGATAGCGAAGAGCTGAAGCAATTCGGCGAGGGCGACAGTTTCTCGAAGCGCGAGGAGATCACGCGGATCGTTGCTATCAGGCTGAAGCAGAAGCCGACGGCGGAATGGCTGCCCGCGCTGGAAGCCGCGGGCATCTGGCACGCGCCGGTGCAGGATTATCGCGACCTCGAGACCGATCCCCAGCTTAAGCATCTCGGCGTGTTCAAGAGTGCCGAGAGTGCAGGCGGCGCGCCGATCCGGATGATCGCACATCCCGCGCGCTATGACGGCCGGACGCCGGAGGTGCGGCTGGTGCCGCAACGGCTCGGTGCGCAGACCCGCGAAGTGCTCGGCGAGATCGGTTACGGCGCAGCCGACATTGATGCGATGATCGCCGGCAAGGCCGTGGGAGTGGCGCGATGATCGACTTTTCCGTGCCCGAGGAGACACGTCTCCTGGTCGACACCGTTCGCCGTTTCGTCGAGACGGAGGTGCAGCCGCTCGAAGACGTCGTGGAGCAGACGGCCAAAGTGCCGGCCGACGCGCTGGCGGTCACCAAGTCCAAGGCGCAGAAGCTCGGCCTTTACGCCATGAACATGCCGACGGATGTGGGCGGCGGCGGGCTAACTTGCGTCGAACATTGCCTGGTCGAGGAAGAGTTCGGCAAGACGTCCGACGCGCTGATCCGCCGTGTGTTCGGCCAGGTCTATCCGATGCTGATGGCCTGCAAGGGCGACCAGATCGAGCGCTACCTGCTGCCGACGGTGAAGGGCGACAAGATCTGCGCCATGGCGATCACGGAGCCTGGCGCCGGTTCCGACGCCGCCTCAATCAGCACGACCGCCCAGCCCGATGGCGACCAGTGGGTCCTCAACGGCACCAAGCATTTCATCAGCGACGGCGACATCGCCGACTATGTGATTCTGATGGCGCTGACCGACAAGGAGAAGCGTGCCCGCGGCGGCATCACCCTGTTCCTGGTCGATCGCGGCACACCGGGCTTCAAGGTGGCGCGCACCCAGCCGATGATGGGCCATCGCGGCTATGGCCATGCCGAACTGAGCTTCGAGGATTGCCGCATTCCGAAAGCGGCCGTGCTCGGCGAGGTCGGCGGCGGCTTCAAGCTGATCATGCAAAGCGTGCTGCAGATCCGGCTCGCCCATATCGGCGCCCGCGCTGTCGGCATGGCGCAGCGTGCGCTGGAGATGATGCGCAAGCATGCCGGCGAGCGGCGCCAGTTCGGCCAGCTGATCGGCGATTTCCAGATGGTGCAGAAGCTGATCGCGGATTCCGCCACCGAGATCTTCGGCGTGAAGATGATGGTGATGAACGCCGCCTGGGACATCGATCAGGGCAAGGATGCGCGAGACAAGGTCTCGATGATCAAGGTTGCGGCCTCCGAGATGCAGGGCCGCGTGGTCGACCGCGCCATCCAGGTGTTCGGCGGCATGGGGTTCAGCAAGGATTTGCCGCTGGAGCGGATGTATCGCGATGCCCGAGTCACCCGCATCTATGACGGCACCTCCGAGATTCACCGCATGCTGGTCGCGCGCAGCACCATCAAGAACGGCCTGCAGCTTTAGGGAAACGATCGATGTCCCACGCACCTCTTGAGCCCGGCGCTGCCTTCGCCTTCCGCAAGACCATGACCGTGGCCGAGCAGGCGATGTTCACCGGCATTAGCGGCAATCTCGGCGCTCTCTATGTCGATGCCGTCCGCGCCAAGAAAGCTGGCGCGTCGAATATGATCGCCTTCGAACTCGCGGTCGGAGGTCTCGCTACGACGTGCCTCAGCCAGCTCGGTGGTCCCACGCGGCGGATCGGCAGCATCGCGCTGAATTTTGCCGCGCCCGTGATCGTCGGCGACTCCGTCGAGGCCAGGGCCGAGATCGTTTCGGTTGACGGCGACGACGCGGTCTGTCGCGTCACCTGCACGCTGTCGCCCTCAGGTGCCACCGTGGTGGACGGCACCGCGACGCTGGTTCCCTTTGCCAGGGCCTAAGCCATGTACGAGCCGAAATCCTTCGACGATCTCAAGGTGAATGACAGGGTCAGCCTGAGCAAGACCATCACCGAGGCCGATGGCGCGCTCTATATCGCCGCGACCGGCGATTTCGGTCCCGTTCATGTCGATGAGGTCTATGCCGGCGCGACGCGCTTTGGCCGCAGGCTGGCGCCGGGGATCATGGTTGCGGGACTCTGCACTAGCATCCTCACCAGCGAGCTGGTCGGCACTATCGGCGTGTCGGTGGAGGACCGGTTCTGGTTCACCGGTCCCGTGTTCTACGGCGATACGCTCACCTTCGACGTCTGGATCGCCGAGCAGCACGACGAGACCCGCACCATCATCTGGGAAGCGAGCGCGCGCAACGAAGGTGGCCTCGAAGTGCTGAAGGCGCGCGCGAGCCTGAAATTTCCGCGGCGGAAACCGTCATGAGCAAGGCGATGAAGAAACCGGATTTGCGTGGCGTCACGGTCGCGACCGTGCTGCCCTTCAGGGACGACAGCTCGATCGACTGGGACGGCTATGCCCGCGTGCTGGACTATTGCGCCTGCCCTGACAGCATCGCGGCGGTGTTCGTCAATGGACATGCCGGCGAGGGTGGATCGCTCTCGGATGACGAGCGTCAGGCGGTGATCGAGCGGACGCGCCGGCAGATCGGCGGCAAGCCGCTATTGGCCGGCATCATCGCGCATTCCACCGCGGAAGTGATCCATCAGGCACAGCTCGCGGAGGCTGCCGGTGCCGACTGCGCGGTGTTGTTCCCGCCCGCACCGCTCGGCGGCGGAGCGTCGGCGACCTCGCGCGCGCCAATGGCTTTCGTGCAGGCGGTCGCCTCCGCGATCGGAATTCCCGTGTCGATCTTCCAGTATCCGCTCGCATCGGGATTTGGCTACTCGCCGGAGACCTTGGCCAAGATCGCCGCGCTCGACAGGGTCATCGCCATTAAGGAGGGCAGCGACACCATGCTGGCCTATGACGAGAACCGGCGGGCGGTGAAGCTGGCCGATCCATCCGTGGCGATCCTGCCGTCGAACTTCAACTGGTTCCTGCCGCAGCTCGCCGTCGGCGGCGACGGCATTCTCTCCGGCCTCGTCAGCCTCGCGCCGCATCTGTTCGCAGCGCTCTGGCAGGCCTCGCTCGCCGACGACCTCAAGGCGATGCGCGCCGTCAACGAGCGGCTCTATCCGATCGTCCGCGCCATTTACGGGCCTGCGCCGATCATGGACATGCACACGCGCATGAAGGTCGGGCTCAAGGCGCTCGGCCTGATCCGCAATGCCGATCCGCGGCCGCCGCTGCTGCCGGTTCTACCTGCGCTGTGCGATGCCATTGTAACGACGGTCGGTGTGGCGCGCGCAGCCGGCGACATCCGTCCGGCATGAGGAACGAGACGATGCTGGACGAAGCCTTCATCCATATCGTGCGGGTCGACATCGACCCCGAGCACGAGGCTGCGTTCAACGCCTGGTACGAGCAGAGGCATTTCCCCGATCTGCTCGCCTGTCCCGGCTGGCTCTCGGCAAAGCGCTTCGTCTCCATCGGCGACGGGCCGAAATACGCCGCGATGTACGAAGTCGCGGGGCGATGGGCATTCGAGACGCCGGAATTCCTGAGGGTAAAGGGCTTCGGTCCGTTCGAATCCCTGGTGAAGAACTTCATGCGCATCCAGCTCAGGCCGATGTCGGGACCGGCTTGAGCAGATCGAAGACGACGCTGCCTGCCGTGTCGCGAGATCCGGCCGGCCGCATCCAAGAAACGTCGAGGGGAATTCCGGGCGAGGAACTGCATCAGTTATTGGCGTGTTACTGGAGGTATCCATGGTCTCGACACTGCTTCGCTTGGGTGCTGTTGCCGCACTCGTTCTCGCATCCACGGCGGTGCATGCCGCCTGTACGCCCACAATCACCGACGACAATCTGATCGCGCCCGGCAAGTTGCAGCTCTCCATCAACCCGACCAATCCGCCGCAGCAATTCGTCGACAAGGACGGCCAGCTGCAGGGCCTCAACGTCGAGCTCGCCGCCGAGCTCGGCAAGCGGTTGTGTCTTCCGGTCGAACTCGTCCGGATGGATTTTCCGGCAATGATTCCCGCCCTCAACGCGACCCGCATCGACGGCATCGATACCGGGATGTTCTGGACCGAGGAGCGTTCCAAGCTGATGTACATGGTGCCTTACGCGATCCAGGCGATCTCTGTCGTGGTGGCCCCCGACAGCGGCACAAAAATTGCTACCGAAAATGATCTGATCGGAAAATCATCCGCCGTCGAGGTCAGCAGTTACCAGATGAACTGGCTCAAGAAGCTCAGCGATGCCAGCGTGGCGAAAGGCGGAGCCGCCGTCGAGATGCGGACGTTTCCCACTGCCACCAACGTCGTCAGCGCGCTGCTGGCGGGACAGGTCGACAACGCCTTGCTCGTGGATAGCGTGGCGCGCGATCTCACCAGCCGGGGCCGCGTCAAGGAAGTGCTGAGCGGGCTCGGCACCGCGCGCACGACGCTCGGCTTCCGTAACAAGATGGTGGTCGATGCCGTCGTCAAGGCGCTGAACGCTATGCGGGCCGATGGCAGCTACCAGGCGCTGTTCGACAAGTTCGGCCTGACCAGCATGCCGGCCGACCAGCCGCTTGCGATCGCCGGCCCGGGTCCGGCCTGAGATCTACGGAGACGAGCCGATGAGCCATTTCAGTCCGACGGCCGCCGTCAGCTACTTCTTCAATTACTTCCTGATGAAGGGAGTGCTCGTTACCATCGGCTTGACGGTGGCGGCGGTCGTCGGCGGCTTGATCCTCGGCATGGGCGTCGCGTTGCTGCGCATGTCGTCCAATCCGGCGCTCGCGGGCGCTGCGCGCTTCTACATCTGGTTCTTCCGCGGCACGCCGCTGCTGATCCAGCTGGTGGTGATCTACAGCGGCTTGCCGCAGCTGGGCATCAAGTTCAGCGTGATCACCTGCGCACTCGTCGGCCTGATCCTCAATGAGGCGGCCTATCTCGCCGAGATCGTGCGCAGCGGCTTCATGGCGGTGTCGGCAGGACAGCGCGAGGCCGCCTGGGCGCTCAGCCTGTCGCCCTGGGTCACGTTCCGCCGCGTGACCTTGCCGCAGGCGTTCCGGTTGATGATCCCGCCGCTCGGCAACTCCATCAACTCGCTACTGAAGGCGACCTCGCTCGCCTCCGTGATCTCGGTGGAAGAGCTCATGCGCCGCAGCGACATGCTGATGCAGGAGCATTTCCAAATCCTCGAAGTCTATGCGGCGGCAACCGCCTATTACCTGATCCTCACCTCGGTCTGGGATGCGATTCAACGCCGGCTGGAGAAGCACTTTGGTCGGTCGAGTGCTGCGAAGTCGAGGCGCCTCGACGCGAGGGGGCCGGTTGTGCAGGCGAGCGTGGAGGCTCGCGCATGAGCGAGACATCGATGAATACCGCTATGGGGAGCGGCGTCGAAGGTGCAACAGCGCAACCGCAGCTCCGTGAGGTGCCTGCGGTCCGGATGGAGGCCGTCTACAAGCACTATGGCGACTTCACCGCGTTGAATGAGGTCGATCTCAAGGTCGCCAAAGGCGAGAAGATCGTGATCTGCGGTCCGTCCGGCTCGGGCAAGTCGACGCTCATCCGCTGCATCAATCACATCGAGAAGCACGACGAGGGCCTGATCTACGTCAACGGCGTCGAGCTCGATCGCCAGCGCAAAAACATCGATGTGGTCAGGCGCGACACCGGCATGGTGTTCCAGAGCTTCAACCTGTTCCCGCACATGACGGTGCTGGAGAATTGCATCCTGGCGCCGATGACCGTGAATGGCATGTCGGAAGCGGAGGCAAAGAACCTTGCCATGCATTTCCTCACCAAGGTCCGGATTCCGGACCAGGCCGAGAAATTCCCCGGCCAGCTGTCGGGCGGCCAGCAGCAGCGTGTCGCCATCGCACGCGCGCTGTGCATGCGTCCCAAGATCATGCTGTTCGACGAGCCGACCTCGGCGCTCGACCCTGAGATGGTCAAGGAAGTCCTGGAGACCATGAAAAAGCTCGCGGAGGAGGGCATGACCATGCTGTGCGTGACGCACGAGATGGGCTTTGCCCGCGAGGTCGCCGACCGCATCGTGTTCATGAACGAGGGCAAGGTCGTGGAGCAGGCTGCGCCGGTGGACTTCTTCAACCATCCGAAATCCGAGCGGGCGAAGACGTTCCTCGACCAGATCATTCACTAGACGGCGATGTCCGGCGGGATGACAATTTCGCGGTCGTTCGCAGATCGGCTGCGCGGCATTCATGCTGCGACGATCGTGCCGATGACGCCCGATTTCGAGATCGATGAGGCAAAGCTCGCCGCGCATCTCGCCTCGGTCGCGTCCACGCCCGGCATCAATGGACTCCTGGTCAACGGCCACGCCGGCGAGAATTTCGTGCTGTCCCTCGCTGAAAAGCAGCGCGTGGTGGAGCTGGCGAGCGAGCACGCTCCGAAGGACTGCCTGATCGTCTCTGGCGTCAATCATGAATCCAGCCCGGAGGCTGCGCGAGAGGCAGCCACGCTGGAGCAGGCGGGTGCGGACGGTCTGCTGGTTTTTCCGCCCAATAGCTGGGCGCTCGGTCACGCCGACGGCTGTGTTATCGAACATCACCGCCATATCCGCGATGCCACGACCGTGCCGCTGATGCTCTACGCCGCGCCGGTCGGTGCGGGTGCGATGACCTATGCATCGCCGCTGCTCGAGCAGCTCGTCGCCGATCCTCGCTTCGTCGCGATCAAGGAGGGCAGCTGGGAGGTCGCTGCCTACGAACAGAATCTGAGGCTGATCCGCAAGCTGCGGTCGGACTTCGTCGTGCTCGGCTCGGGAGATGAGCACCTGCTGACGAGTTATCTCGTCGGCTCGGCCGGCAGCCAAGTCAGTCTCGCCTGTGTCGTTCCGGAACTAGTGGTCAGCCTCTGGATTGCGGCGGAGGCTGGCGATTGGCCGCGGGCTCGCGCAGTGCACGAGAAGCTGTATCCCCTGGCAGGTGCGATCTACCGCGATCCGCCCGGAGGACGGGCAACGGTGCGGCTCAAAGCCTGCCTGAAGCTGCTCGGACGTCTGTCATGCGACGCGGTGCGGCCGCCGCAGCCGCCGGCGACGCCGGATGAGTTGCGGGCACTCGACCTTGCCTTGCGGATCGCCGGACACGGATGATGGCGGTACGTCAGAACGATTTCGCGCGTAGTCGGGCGGCCTGACCAGGTGCGACGTCGGCTTGTGCAGTCAGCAGTAAGATGCCCTCATCATTCAAGCTGCCGGCTTGCTCGGCGGACTTCATCGAGGAACACTCTTGCAAGACGCGAGATCGGCTCCGCTTCCGACCACAGCATGTATGCCAGCGCAGGTGTCTTGGGAAGGAAGGGGCGTATGACCAGCTCTTGATTTCCAGCCTGGTGCGGCGAGAATGGATCCACCACCGCCGCGCCGATGCCTGCCGCGGCGAGCACGCAGGCGGTGTTGCAGTATCGCACCTCGACGGTCGGCTGGAATGAAGCGCCGGCCGAAGCAAAACTCGCGCGCACGGCCTCACCCAACTGTGTTCCACGCTCGAGCCCGATGAAGGGTAGATCGACGAGATCGGACGCGGTGATCACCGCGCGGTCCGCCAGCGGATGCTGCGGCGGCATGACGCAGGCCATCTCGCCGGCGCGGACCACTTCATGCGCGATGCCTGGATGATGCGAGAAGCCGAGCACGAAGCCGAGCTCGGCGACCCGGCTCAGCAGTCCGTCGATGATGCCCTCATAGCGGCGTACGTCGAAGAACATCCGCGTCTGCGGTCGCCGACGCAGGAAGACCGACAATGCGGGCGGGATGATGCTGTAGGCCAGCGGCGGCGTTGCGACGATCGACAGATGCCCAGTGCGACATTCCCTGAGGTCACGGACGCGGTTTTCCAGCTTGGCATGCAGCGCAAAAATCGTCTCGCTTTCCTTGTAGAGCGCCATCGCCTCCGCGGTCGGAAACAGGCGGTTGTTGACGCGCTCGAACAAGGCGAAGCCCGCCTGCGTCTCCATTGCCTTCAGCGCGTTGCTGATCGCTGGCTGTGAGAGCGACAGCTCCTCGGCTGCTGCGACCGTTGTCCGGTGTCGAACGACCGCACGCATAATTTCGAGTTGACGCAGGTTCATCTATTCGTGCCCGTTATAGTCTGGCCGAAAATATCATAGCACGAGTGATTGCCAATGCTGTCCAGCTTTCTTGTAATGCACTGCGGAAAGTGTGCTGCCGAACGTAAAATCGGTTCGCCTAACGAGGCAGCAGTCCGCTAGATTTGGAGGCAATGTTTGACCCGCGTCCTTCGTGCTGCCGCCGCCCAGATGGGGCCGACGCAAAGAGCAGACACCCGCGCGCATACGCTCGATCGCATGTTGAAACTGTTGGATGCGGCGGCTGAACAAGGCGCGCGCCTCGTGGTGTTTCCCGAACTGGCCTTCACGACGTTCTTTCCGCGCTGGCTGCTCGAAGGCGATGGGCTCGATCAGTATTTCGAGCGCGGCATGCCGAACCCGGCTGTCCAAGCGCTGTTCGACCGCGCCCGCGCGCTCGGCGTCGGCTTCTATGTCGGCTATGCCGAGCTGACAGCAGATGGCCGGCGCTACAATTGCGCGATCCTGGTCGACGACGTCGGCGAGATCATCGGCCGCTATCGCAAGGTGCATCTGCCGGGCTCGGTCGAGCCGCGGGCGGGCGCGCGCTATCAGCAACTCGAGAAACGCTATTTCGAGTATGGCGATCTCGGCTTTCCGGCCTTCCGCACGGGTTCGGCGTGGGGACACGCGATCATGGGCATGATGATCTGCAATGATCGCCGCTGGCCGGAATCCTGGCGGATGCTCGGCCTGCAGGGCGTTGAGCTCGTGTGCATCGGCTACAACTCCGCGGCCTACGATCCGAACGGCGGGACCAGCGAGGATGCCGCGCTGCGCACCTTCCATTCGACGCTCGTCGCACAGGCCAACGCCTACATGAACGCGACCTGGGCGATTGCGGTGGCGAAGGCGGGCGACGAGGATGGCTCCGGCCTGATCGGCGGCTCCTGCATCGTCGATCCGAATGGCAGGATCGTTGCACAGGCGAAGACCCTCGCCGACGAAGTCATCGTCGCCGACATCGATCTCGATCTCTGCCGTCAGGGCAAGGACAAGATGTTCAATTTTGCGGCCCACCGGCGGCCCGAGCAATACCGGGCGATCACCGAACGCGCCGGCGTCATCGAGCCGGCGCTTCTCGACATGGACTAATACGCGGCCGGTTGCAGCGTTGGCAAAGGAGCTGACATGATACGCCTCTCGCTTTTCCTCGGGCTCGCCGCATTCGCTGCTGCGGCCGTCGCCTCGGCAGCCGAACTGCCAGCAGAGATCAAGCAGGCCGGTACGCTGAAACTGACTGTTAATTCGACCTACGCGCCGATGGAGTATCGCGATCCCGCAACCAACGAGCTGGTCGGGCTCGATATCGATCTCGCCAACGAGCTTGCCAGGCGGCTTGGCGTGAAGATCGTCTGGAGCGAGACGCCGTTCGCCGAGCTCATTCCGTCGCTGCAGACCAAGCGCGCCGATTTCATCATCAGCGGCATTTCCGACCGCGCCTCACGGCGCGAGACCGCCGACTTCATCGACTATCTGACCACCGGACCGCAGTTCTTCGTGCTGGCCGACCATGAGGCGACCGCCGCCACCGACCTCTGCGGCAAGAAGGTCGGCACCACCCGCAGCACCAGCTTCCCGATCGAGATCGAGAAATGGAGCAAGCAGAATTGCGAGACCGCCGGCAAGCCGGCCATTCAGTATGTTCCGGGCGAGAACTCGATCGACGTGCGCAACCAGCTCAAGCAGGGCCGCATCGACGCTGCAGTTCAGGGCGGCGAGACGCTGCCCTTTGCGCAGGCGCAGGAGGCTGGCAAATACCGTGTCGTCGGCGAGCCCTTTGCAATCGGCTATCAGGGCATCATGTTCCGCAAGGACGATGTCGCACTGCGCGAAGTGGTGACGGAGCATCTGGCGGCGATGATCGCCGACGGCTCCTACAAGAAGATCCTCGAGAAATTCGGTTTGGGCGCGAACGCGGTTTCCAAGCCCTTGATGAATGCGGCGCCGCAATGAGGGCGGCGCCGACGCTGGCGGAAGGCTTTCCTGATCTCTCGCAGATGCAGATCGCGCGGGAGATCCACTGGCGGCGGTGGCTGGCTGCGGCCGCGATCGTCGTTGTGCTTGCGGCGATCGCTCGCGCCTTTGCCAATGGCCAGATCGAATGGTCCTATGTCAGCCGCTTCCTGACCGCGAAGGTGATCCTCCAGGGCATCGTCAACACCATGGTGATGGCGGTACTCGCGATGGCACTCGGCATCGTCCTCGGCGCGGTCGCGGCGATCATGCGGCTGTCACCCAATCCGGTGCTGAAGTCGGTTGCTGCAGGTTACACTTGGCTGTTCCGCGGCACGCCGCTGATCCTGCAACTCCTCCTGTGGTTCAACCTCGCGCTGGTGTTTCCGACCATCGGTATTCCCGGCCTGTGGACGGCGCGGGCCGTTGACGTCATGACGCCGTTCCTCGCAGCGCTGCTCGGGCTCGGCATCAACCAGGGTGCCTATACGTCGGAAGTGATGCGCGCCGGCATGCTGTCGGTCGACGCCGGGCAGTATGAGGCGGCGCAGGCGATCGGCCTGGGGCGGCTGCGGGCGCTGCGGCGGATTATCCTGCCTCAGGCGATGCGGGTGGTGATTCCACCGCTCGGCAACGAGTTCATCGGCATGGTGAAGGCGACCTCGCTCGCCAGCGTGATCCAGTATCCCGAGGTGCTGCACAACGCCGAGAATATCTACTATGCGAATTCGCGCGTCATCGAGCTTCTGATCGTCGCCGGCTGCTGGTATCTGCTGGTGGTATCGATCCTGACGCCTCTGCAGATGCTGCTCGAGCGCCATTTTGCGCGTGGAACGGCACGGATCAACCGATGACGAAACCGCTCGTCGCGATCCGCTCCGTCAGCAAGGCCTTTGGAGAGTTCCAGGCTCTCAGGAATGTCTCGCTCGACGTGTGGCCCGGCGAGGTTCTGTGTCTGATCGGTGCGTCAGGTTCTGGCAAGACAACGCTGCTTCGCTGCATCAACCAGCTTACCGTGATCGACAGCGGTGGTATCTGGCTGGATGGCGAGATGCTGGGCGTCCGCGAGGAGGGCGGCAAGCTGCGCCGCCTCACCGACCGGCAGATCGCGCGGCAGCGGCTGAAAACCGGCATGGTGTTCCAGCGCTTCAACCTGTTTCCGCACAAGACTGCGCTGGAGAACATCACGGAAGGACCGGTGCAGGTGCAGGGCCGCAACCCGGGCGAGGTGCGCGCCGAGGCAATCGAGCTCCTGCGGCGCGTCGGGCTTGCGACGAAAGCGGACTCCTATCCGTCGCAGCTTTCGGGCGGCCAGCAGCAGCGCGTGGCGATCGCCCGGGCGCTGGCGATGAAGCCGATGCTAATGCTGTTCGACGAGCCGACCAGCGCGCTCGATCCCGAGCTTGTGGGCGAGGTGCTGGCTGTCATGAAGGAGCTCGCGCAGAGCGGCATGACCATGATGGTGGTGACGCACGAGCTTGGCTTTGCCCGCGAGGTCGCTGATCGCGTCGTCTACATGGATCATGGCGCGATTGTGGAATCCGGGCGCGCCGCCGACGTTCTCGGGGCGCCGCGCGAGGCACGTACGCGGGCATTTCTGGCGGCAGTGATTTGATGGGGGCACTTTTGATGATCAGGCTGGTTGTTGCGGGCTTAGTTGGATTGATCATGGCCGGACCGGTCTTTGCGATCGAGCTGCCTGCGGAGATCACGAAACGGGGCACTATCAAGGTCGCAATCGTGCCGAACTATCCGCCGATGGAGTTCCGCGATCCCGTCACCAACGCGCTGGCCGGGTTCGACATCGACCTGGGCGAGGCGCTTGGCCGCAAGCTCGGCATCAAGCTGGAGTGGGAGGAGACCAGTTTTGCGCAGTTCATGCCGTCGATCTCGTCGGGGCGGGTGGACGCGATCCTGTCCGGCTTCACCGATTATGCCACGCGTCATGAGGCGGCAAGCTTCGTCGATTATCTGCGCAGCGGCCCGCAGTTCTTTGTGCAGCAATCCCGTGCAGCCGAGTTCAAGGACATGGCGGCGCTGTGTGGCAAGAAGGTCGGCGCCAGCCGCCGCACCATGTTCCCGGACCAGATCGCGGCGTGGAGCACGGCGCATTGCGGCGGCAATGCGATCGTGGTCGTCGGCACCGAAGGCTCCGCTGACGCGCGCACGCAGTTGAAGCAGGGTCGGATCGACGCGGCCGTCCAGGGCAGCGAGACGCTGCTCTACATCATGGACCAGGAGCCCGGCGCCTATGCGCCCGTCGGGCAGGCGATCGCGGCGCAGTTCACCGGGATCGCCTTGCCGGTCAAGGAGAAGGCGTTGCAGCAGGCCTTTGTGGAAGCGCTGGACGCGCTGATCGCCGACGGCACCTACCGCAGCCTGCTTGTGAAGTGGAAACTGAACGACAACGGCGTAGAGAAGGCGACCATCAATGCTGGACAGTAAGGCACTCCAGAGCATCCCGCTCGTCCCGGCGAACACCGCGGACCCGGCACCGAATTATCCCTGGCCGAAGCCTTGGGGGTCGGCGATGTTCCTGTCGTTCGATGTCGACGCTGAGAGCGCCTGGACCAGCAAGGACGCCGTGCACGCCCAGCGCCTGATCACCATGAGCTATGGCGGCTATGAGGCGCGGGTCGGCACACCGAAGTTGCTGGAGCTGCTCGATCAACTCGACCTGAAGGCGACGTTCTTCGTCACCGGCTGGTCGGTCGATGCGCATCCGGCAATGGCCGAATCCATCCTCAAGGCCGGTCATGAGATCGGCCACCACGGCTATCACCATCTGCTGCCCGACCCCGGAGATCCCTGGATCGAGGACGAGCTGGAGCGGGGCTTTGAAGCGCTGAAGCGGCGGCTCGGCGTCAAGCCGATCGGCTACCGCGCGCCCTATGGTGAGTTCACCGAGGAGCTGCGCACGGCGCTGGTACGCCATGGCATCGTCTATACGTCCTCGTTCCGCGATGACGTCCGGCCCTATCGCCACCGCCTCGCCGACGGCAACCCGGGCACGATCGAGCTTCCGGTCACGGCGAGCTATGATGACTGGATGCACGGCCTCTCGGCACGCTTCAGCCCGCGCTCGATCTTTCCGAAGGAGCATGTGCTCTCGATCTGGAAGGACGAACTCGACGAGGTCCGCGATTGGGGCGCGATGGTGACGACCGTGCTGCATCCGCAGTGCAGCGGCCGTCCGATGCGGCTGCGCCTGCTGCGCGAGTTTCTCACCTACGCCAAATCCTGCGCGGACGTGTGGATCACGACCGGGGAGGCGATCGCAGGCAACTTCCAGAAGCATGAAGCCGCGGGTCAGTCGCGCTGATGAGCATGGGCGCGTCTTCGATGCAGTTCTCCCGCCGCTCGCTGCTTCGCGCGGCCGCGATGGCGCCTGCCTTTTCCTTGCCGGGCATCGTGCGCGCGCAATCGCAAACCACGCTGCGCTTCATCCCGGTGATCGATCTGGCTTTCCTCGATCCGATCTATTCCACCGCGCAGGTGTCGCGCAACCACGGCTTCATGGTCTACGACACGCTCTATGGCATGAATGCGGCGCTGGAAGTCTCGCCGCAGATGGTGTCGGGCCATGTCGTCTCCAGTGACGCCAAGCAGTGGGACCTGACGCTGCGCGACGGGCTTTTCTGGCATGACGGCGAGCGGGTGCTGGCGCGTGACTGCGTCGCCAGCATTCGCCGCTGGGCCTCGCGCGACGGGTTCGGCGGCGAAGTGATGGCGGCGACAGAGGAACTGTCCGCGCCCGATGACCGCACCATCCGTTTTCGTTTGCGTCGGCCGTTTCCGCTGCTGCCACAGGCACTCGGCAAGGCCGCGGTGCATGCCGCGTTCATGATGCCCGAGCGGTTTGCGAACCAGGATCCGCTCAAGCCGATCACCGAAGTGATCGGCAGCGGACCGTTTCGTTTCATCGCGGATGAGCGCGTGCCGGGCGTGCGCAATGCCTATGCAAGATTCGAGCGCTATCAACCGCGCCAGGACGGCAAGCCCGACTGGACCGCCGGTCCCAAGATCGTGCATTACGATCGCGTGGTGTGGACGACGACGCCGGATCCGGGGACTGCCGTCGCAGCACTGCAGACCGGCGAGCAGGATTGGCAGGAAACCACGCCGCACGATCTGCTGCCGGTGCTGAAGCAGTCCGACGAGGTCGAGACGCGTGTGCTCGATCCCCGCGGCTATGCCTGCATGCTTCGCGTCAATCATCTGCAGCCGCCGTTCGACAATCCGGCGATCCGCCGTGCGCTGCTGGGCGCGATCGACCAGGCCGACTTCATGACCGCCGTCGCAGGCGTCGATCCGGCCTACCAGCTTTCGCCGATTGGCTATTTCGCCCCGGGAACGCCGATGGCCAATGACGTCGGCCTCGACGTCTTCCGCGGTCCGCGCGACATGGCTAAGGTGAAGGCCGAACTGGCTGCCGCCGGCTACAATGGCGAAAAGGTTGTGCTGCTGTCGCCGAGCAATTCGGCCGCGCAAAAGCCGCTTGGCCAGGTCGCCGCCGACATGCTGCGGAGAGCCGGGATGAACGTCGAACACCACGCGCTCGACTTTGCCGTCGTGCTGCAGCGCCAGTTGAAAAAGGACCCGATCGACAAGGGCGGCTGGAGTGCTGCGGTCGGCAACTGGCAGGGGATAGACTGGCTCAATCCGGCCGGCAACACCAATCTGCGCGGCGAAGGCAAGGTCGCCGGATGGTATAGCAGCGAGGAGATGGGCGGCCTGCGCAGCCAGTGGTTGGCCGCGTCCTCGCTGGAGGAGCAGCAGCGGATCTGCCACGATATCCAGGCGCTGGCGTTCGAGGAGATCCCGTACTTCCGATCGGCCTGTACAAGCAACCGACCGCCTACCGCAAGAGCATCACCGGCATCCTCGACGGCACTGCGGTCTTCTGGAACGTGCGTCCATCATGAGCAGCATCGCGATCTTCGGCAGCTACGTTCTCTCTCGCCGCGACGGCGCGCAGGATGTGCTGCGCGATCACTGGGTGCTGATCGAAGGCAAGACGATCGCCGCGATCAGCAAGGACCGGCCATCCGCCGCCGAGGTCCGTGACCGTCCTGGACGTTTCATCCTGCCGGGCTTGATGAACCTGCATAATCATTGCTTCAGCGAGGCGGTAGCGCGCAGCCACACCGAGGACGGCAACGGCCGGCGCAACAATCAGAGCATCGTCTATACGGTGCTGCTGCCGCTGACCAAGCGCGGAGCCGACCTGCTCTCGCCTGAAGAGCGCCTTGCGGTGGCCCGGCTCGGCATCCTGCAACTGCTGAAGGGCGGCGCGACCACGGTGATGGAGCCGTTCCGCAACACGATTCCCGAGATGTTCGACGCCGCCGAGGAGATGGGCATCCGCTTCTACGGCGCGCCCTATCTGTTCTCGACGTCAGACGCCAAGGCTGGCCCGGACGGTGTTGTCAGGTACGCCGGCGACGATGGTGCGGCCGATCTCGCCACTTGGAACGCGCTCTATCAGCGTTGGAACGGTTGTGGCGGGGGCCGGATTGGCCTCGCGATGAGTCCGCATGCGACCGATACCTGCGGCCCGGATCTGCTCAAGGTGTGCGCGGAGCGCGCCCGCGAGCTCGGTGTGCCCATCACGACCCATCTGGCGCAAAGCCGGGCCGAGGTCGAAACCATCGGCAAGCGCTACGACGGCCGCACGCCGGCCGAATATCTCGACTGGCTCGGCCTGCTGGCGCCCGATCTGCTCGCAGCGCACTGCATCGCAAGCTCCGACAGGGATCTGAAGCTGATGGCGGCGCGCGGCGCGGCGGTGCTGAACTGCCCGCGGGTGTTCGCCCGATCCGGCGTGACCGCCGCATTCGGCCGGTTTGCCGAGCATGGCGTGCGGACGGTAGTCGGCACCGACGGCTACAACATGGACCTGCTCGGCGAGCTGAATGCGGCGTCGATGATCTCGAAGCTCGCGCTGCAGCGCGCCGAGGTCGCGAGCGCGCCCGACCTGATCGAATCGGTGACGGTGACCGCAGCTGCGCTGGTGAAGCGCCCTGATCTCGGCACGATCGCGCCCGGCGCGACGGCCGACCTGACCGTGATCGACATGACCCATCCGCATCTGCAGCCGCTGTTCGATCCGCGTCGTGCGCTGATCGCGCTCGGTAACCGCGCCAATATCGATCAGGTCATCGTCGATGGCCGTGTGCTGATTGACGCCGGCCGCTATGTTCACGGCGACGAGGCTGCAATCACCGCGGCAGGGGCTGTTGCAATTGGCAAGATCTGGGATTTGCCGGAAGCGCAGGCCGCGTTCGCCGGCTGAGTTTGCAAGGAGAACAACAACCATGCGCATGATCAACGTCGCCGCAGCTCAGATGGGTCCGATCCAGCGCGCTGACGGGCGCGATGTCGTCGTCAAGCGAATGATCGCGCTGATGGATGAGGCCAAGTCAAAGGGTGCTGATCTGATCGTCTATCCCGAACTCGCGCTGACCACGTTCTTCCCGCGCTGGTACCTGGAAAACCGCGCCGATGCCAATGGTTGGTTCGAGCAAGAGATGCCCAATGACGCTGTGCGGCCGCTGTTCGAGCGCGCGGCTCGCCACGAGATGGCGATGAGCTTTGGCTATGCCGAGCTGACGCCTGACGGACATCACTTCAACACTGCCATCCTGACCGACCGCAGCGGCAACATCGTCGGAAAATACCGCAAGATCCATTTGCCCGGGCATGCCGAGTTCGATCCGGAGCGCACGCATCAGCATCTTGAGAAGCGCTATTTCGAGCCGGGCGATCTCGGCTTCCCGGTCTGGCGCAATCTCGGCGGCATCATGGGCATGGCGGTCTGTAACGACCGCCGTTGGCCGGAAACCTATCGCGTGATGGGCTTGCAGGGCGTCGAGATGGTGCTGATCGGGTACAACACGCCGTCGGTCAACGCGCAGAAGGGCGACGAAGGGCCAGAGAAGCGGTTGTTCCATAACCGCCTGTCGGTGCAGGCCGGCGCCTATCAGAACTCCTGCTGGGTGATCGCGGTCGCCAAGGCCGGCAATGAGGACGGCCATCCCCTGATCGGCGGCAGCATCATCGTTAATCCCGACGGCGAGATTGTCGCCGAGGCCGGGACGGAGGACGACGAGCTTCTGATTCATCCCTGCGATCTCGATGCCACCGCATTCGGCAAGCAAACGATCTTCAATTTCGCCGCGCACCGCCGCACCGAGCATTACGGCCTGATCACTGGCCGCACCGGCGCGGTGCCGCCGCCATGAACTGCGGAGGACGCGCCCGATGATCGGCCTGTCGTTTCGCGACCTTGCGCCCCGCGACCGCTACAAGCTCTTGTGCGGTGTGGTGGTGCCGCGTCCGATCGCTTTTGTCACCACGGTAGACGACAACGGCGCGCTGAATGCGGCGCCGTTCAGCTTCTTCAACGTGTTCTCCGAGAACCCGCCGCTGATCGTGCTCGGCCTGCAGCATCATCCCGATGGCCGGTTCAAGGACACCACCCGCAACATCCACCGTACCGGCGAATTCGTCGTGCATATGGTGGACGAGACGCTGGCGAAAGCGATGAACGACTGCGCGGTGGATTTTCCCTCCGGCGAGAGCGAGGTCGCCGCCGTGGGCCTGGCGACGGAGGCGAGTGCCGAGGTCAAGGTCCCGCGGCTGGCTGCGGCGCCCTTCGCGCTGGAATGCCGGCGGCAGGTCTCGCTCGCGTTTGGCCCGGGGCGCGAGCTGCTGGTTGGCGAGGTCTTGCATCTGCATGCGCGCGAAGGGCTGCTCGATCCGGCGCGGATGTATGTCGACATGGCAACCTATCAGCCGATCGGCCGCCTGTTCGGCAATCTCTATTCGACCCAGCGCGACATGTTCGCGATGGACCGCGAGAGCTATGACGATTGGCAGGCGAGGCGGGCGCGTGAGGCACGCTAGCCCGTCAATCAGTGCCTCAGTGCGCGCCGAATTGCACGGCGCCGAGCGCCATGGTGACGGCGGCCTGGGTCGGATCGATCACGGGAATGCCGAGCGCCTCCTCAAGCGGCTTCCGGTGGCGCGCCATGCCGGCACAGCCCATCACGATGGCGCCGGCGCCGTCCTCCTCTTTCAGGGCGCGGCCGACCGCGATCATCTTGGCGAGCGTGCCTTCGCCCGATGCGGTTTCCGCCACGCTCATGTCGAGCGGGCGCTCGCCGGCCAGCCGCTCCAACAGGCCCATCTGACGCAGATAACGCATATGCCGGCGGATCGAGCGCTGCGCGATCGCGATCACGCCAAAGGTCTCGGCGCGGGTCAGCGCGGTCAGCACGCCGCATTCGGCAATGCCCAGCACCGGCCGCGTGGTGGCCTCGCGGCAGACATGCAGGCCGGGGTCGCTGTAGCAGGCGATCACGAAGGCCGCCGACTCCTTGTCGCCGGCGAGGGTCCGCCGCAGCGGCATCACCACGCTTTCGGCGTCGGCCTGGCTCTCGATGCCGTAGGGTCCTTCGACCAAGGTCTCGCACACGATCTCCGGACCGTCGGCAAAGGCCAGCGGCTTCAGCGCTTCGGCAAGGCCGGCCGTGACCACGCGGTTGGAATTCGGGTTGATGACCATGATGCGCGGTCGGGGCATGGGAGGTTCCTGCTTGGGCAGTGTTGACGGTGCGAAGCTTGACGATGCGAAACAAAGGCAATCACTATGCCATGGACAGCATGAAGCGGTCATGCGCAGGGCGCAAGGGCGCGCCGCAAAGCTGCGCAACGCCAATGGACTTCGAGAGTTACGCAAGGAGACACCGTTATGACCGAACCCGCCTATGACCTGATCATCCGCGGCGGGCGCGTCGCCACGACCACCGACGTGTTCGAGGCCGACGTGGCAATCACAGGTGAAGCCATTGCTGCGATCGGGCGCGGGCTCGGCCCGGCCAAGCGCGAGATCGACGCGCGCGGCAGGCTGGTGCTGCCGGGCGGTGTCGACAGCCATTGTCACATCGAGCAATTGTCTGCCGCCGGCATCATGAATGCCGACACCTTCGAGAGTGCCACGACGTCGGCGGCCTTCGGCGGCACCACCTCGGTCATTTCCTTTGCCGCGCAGCATGTCGGCATGCAGCTGCCGCAGGTGCTGGAGGATTATCATGCGCTGGCGCGCAAGGGCGCGGTAATCGACTACGCCTTCCATATGATTATCGCCGACCCGACGAAAGAGACGCTGGAGCGCGATCTGCCGACGCTGATTCGTCAGGGTCACGGCTCGATCAAGATTTTCATGACCTATGACCGGCTGAAGATCGACGACGAGCCGCTGCTCGACATTCTCGTTGCAGCGCGCGAGGGCGGCGCGATGCTGTGTGCGCACGCGGAAAATCACGGCATCATCTCCTGGATGGTGAAGCGGCTGCTCGCGCGCGGCTACACTCATCCGAAATATCACGCGATCAGCCATGCGCGCTTTTCGGAAGCAGAGGCGTTCAACCGCCTGATCGGCATGGCGGCCCTGGTCGACCAGCCGATCATGATCTTCCACGTCTCGACCGCCGAGGGCGCGCAGACGATCCGCGATGCCCGCGGACAGGGGTTGAAAGTGTTTGCCGAGACCTGCCCGCAATATCTGTTCCTCACCGCCGACGATCTCGACAAGCCGGGCGCGGAAGGCGCCAAATGGATGTGCAGCCCGCCACCGCGCCGCAAGGACGACCAGGAGGCGCTGTGGAAGGCGTTATCGCTCGGCGATCTGCAGACCATCTCCTCCGATCATGCGCCGTATCGGTTCGACGAGACCGGCAAGCTTCGCGCCGGGCCGAACCCGAACTTCAAGCAGGTGGCCAACGGCCTGCCGGGCCTCGAGATGCGGCTGCCGCTGCTGTTCGATGCGATGGTCTCCAAGGGACGGCTTGGCCTCGAGAAATTCGTCGAGCTGACTGCGACCGCGCCGGCCAAGATCTACAATCTGCATCCGCGCAAGGGCTCGATCGCCGTCGGCGCTGACGCCGATATCGCGATCTGGGATCCCGATCGCCGCGTGACCGTCACCGACACGATGATGCACGATCTGGCCGGCTACACCCCGTTCGCCGGCCGTTCGCTGCAGGGCTGGCCGGTGACGGTGCTCTCCCGCGGCCGCGTCATTGTCGAAAGCGGAAGGCTGAACGCCTCGCCGGGCTCCGGCCGCTTCCTGGCCCGCAGCGGCGGCGAGGCCGCGAAACCGACTGGTCGATTGGTCTCGGACATGAACCCGGAGCAGAATTTTGGCGCCAAGCTATTGTGAGCGGACCGCGAGATGAGCGTCGTGATCTTCGGTGGCGCAGGCTTTGTCGGGCTCAATATCGCGGAGCTGCTGCTTGCCCGCGGCCATGCGGTCACACTGTTCGATCAGGCCGAGTTGCCGGTGGAGGCGCGCTGCGCCTTTGCGCCCTACGGTGAACGCTTGCGGGTGCTGCGAGGGGACGTGACCGAACGCAGCGCGGTTGAGGCCGCAGTCGGACCGGGATGCAATGCCGTGGTGCTTGGCGCCGCGATCACGGCAGGCGCGGCGCGCGATGCCGCCGAGCCGGAGCGCATCCTGGCGGTCAATCTGCTGGCGCAGGTGTCGATCCTGACCGCTGCGCGCAAGGCAAAGGTGCAGCGTGTGATCAACCTGTCGTCCGCTGCAAGCTATGGCGCGAGCGGCCGGCATTATCCCCTGCTCGAAGAGACGACGCCCTGCGATCCGCAATCGCTGTATGCGATCACGAAATTCGGCTCTGAGCGTGTGGTGGCGCGGCTCTCCGACCTCTGGCAGGCCGATGTGATCAGCGTCCGGCTCTCGGGCGTTTTTGGCCCGTACGAGCGTGCAGGCGGTGTCCGCGACACGCCGTCGCCGCAGGCGCTGATTGTGGATTGCGTGCGGCGGGGCGCGCCGGCGTTGCTCAGCGAACCCGGTGCACGGGACTGGGTCTATGCCGCCGACGTCGCCGCCGCTGTCGCCGTGCTGCTCGATGCCGCCCGGCCCCGCCACATGCTTTACAATATCTCGAGCGGTGTGACGTTCACCGCCGAGGCCTGGGGCAAGGCTTTTGCTGATAAAGCTCTTGCCGACCCGGACAGCGGTTTCGTTTGCCGCGTGGCTGTCTCCGGCGAGACACCAACCGTGACGGTGCACGGCCCGACCCGGGCGCCGCTGTCGGTACAGCGCATGGCCGACGAATTCGGATGGCGCGCCAAATTTGGCTGTGAGGAGTCAGCGGAGCATATGCGGCGCTGGTTGCATGATCATGATCGAGGCGGCGCCTGAGATGAAGCTGGCGGGCAGGATGGCGATCATCACAGGCGGCGGCTCCGGGATCGGCCGGGCCAGCGCCGTTCTGTTCGCCCGCGAAGGCGCCTTCGTCGCGCTGGTCGATCGCGATGCTGACAGCGCAGCCGAAACACTGGCGATGCTTCGCGAACAGGGTGGCAGCGGCAGCGTCCATGTTGGCGATGTCGGCGACGCCGATTTTGCAAGGGCCACCGTCGAAAGTGTCGCAACAGGCGGCGGCAGGCTGGACGTGCTGATGACGTCTGCCGGCTTCTCCTGCGGTGGTACCGTGATCACGACCGCACCGGCGGATTGGGACGCGGTATTCCGTGCCAATGTCGGCGGCACCTGGTTGTGGGCGCGCGCGGTGGTGCCGATCATGCAGCGGCAAGGCAAGGGCGCCATCATCACGCTGGCGTCGCAGCTGGCAATCGCTGGCGGCAAGGGCAACAGCGCCTATATTGCGGCCAAGGGCGCCATCGTCAGCCTGACCCGCACCATGGCCATCGATTTCGCGACCGATGGCATCCGTGTCAACGCGTTGGCGCCCGGTGCGATCGACACGCCGCTGCTGCGCCGCAGTTTTGCGCGCCATGTCGATCCCGAGTCGGTGCGCGAGGCCTCGCGGCAGCGTCATGCCATGAAGCGATTCGGCCGCGCCGAGGAGGTGGCGGCGGCGGCGCTCTATCTCGCCAGTGACGATTCCTCCTTCGTCACCGGCACGGTGCTTCCAGTCGATGGCGGGTGGCTTGCGGCATGAGTGATGGCCTTGCAGCACTTGCAGTTCAGGTCCGCGCCGATCTTGCCAAGACGGCGCATCCGGGCATGCCCTGGCTGACGCCGATGACGGCTCCCGATGGCAGCCGCGCTCTGGACGTGCTCATTGTTGGGGCTGGTCAATCCGGACTTGCGACGGCTTTCGGCCTGCAGCGCTCGCAGGTCACCAACATCCTCGTGCTCGACAAGGCGGATGAGGGTTGCGAAGGCCCATGGCTGACCTATGCGCGGATGCCGACCCTGCGCAGTCCGAAGGACTACACCGGCCCTGATCTCGACCTGCCGAGCCTGACCTATCAGGCCTGGCACGAGGCCAAATTCGGAATGGAGAGCTGGCGCGATCTTGGTCTGATCCCGCGCGAATATTGGGCGGCCTATCTGTCGTGGTATCGGAAGGTGCTCGGTTTACCGGTGCACAATGGCTGCGAGGTGACCGATATCGCACCCGATGCTAACGGCCTACTGAGGGTAACAGTGAGGACTGCTCATAGCGAGGAGGTGCTTTACGCCCGCAAGATCGTGCTCGCGACGGGACAGGAAGGTATGGGCGATTGGAGCATTCCCGAACCATTGCGCCATCTGCCGGCGTCGCGATGCGTTACTTGCGCGGCGCCGACAGATTTTACCGCGCTACGCGACAAGCGCGTCGCGGTGATTGGCGCGGGCGCCTCGGCCTTCGATAACGCAGCGATGGCACTGGAGGCAGGTGCGGGCGCCGTGCATTTGCTGTGCCGGCGCGCTGCGATCCAGCTGGTGCAGCCCTATCGATGGCTGACCTTCCGCGGCTTCCTCAGGCATTTCTCCGAGCTCGACGATTCCTGGCGCTGGCGCTTCATGCGCGCGGTGCTCGAGCTGCGCGAGGGATTTCCGCAAGCCACCTATGATCGCTGCGCCCGGCACGCGACGTTCCATCTGCACGAGGGCGCACCTGTCGAGGGAGCGCGGGAGACTGTTGACAGCGTGCTGCTGCGCACGCCACGTGGCGAGATCGCGGTCGATTTCATCATCTGCGCCACCGGCGTCATGATGGACTTTGCCGGTCGCCCCGAGCTGAAGCGATGCGCCGATAACATCGCGCGCTGGGCCGACTGCTACACGCCGCCGGCGCAGGAACAGAGCCCGCGCCTTGGCGCCTTTCCTTATTTGTCGGACGACTATGCCTTCTGCGAGCGCGCGGTTGGACGAACACCGTGGATCTCCGGCATTCACCTGTTCGCCATCGCCTCGACCATGAGCTTTGGTCCGTCCGGCTCTTCGATCAATGCGATGACGACGGCGGTGCCGAAGCTGGTCCACGGCCTCACGCGCGACCTGTTCCGCGCCGATATCGACAAGCACTGGGCGGCATTCCAGGCCTATGATGTCCCTCAAGCTATGATCCGGCGCACCCCCGCGGCGGCGGAGGGGAGCGCGTGATGCCGGCGAGCGTGTATGCATTCCACTGCGACGAAGAAGCATGCCGAACTGCCGGTTTCTGGCACATGATTTGCTGCCATTTCGGGCGTGCGCGGCCTAACAAAGGACAGAGGCGATGTACCCCGTGATTTCCAGGCATCTGATTTCGGCGTCCGCCGTTCTTCTTTCGGCGACATTGATTGCGCCCGCGGCCCGTGCGCAGAGCCGCGCTGAGACCTTGCGCTACGTGACGGCGGCAACGGTCAACACGCTCGATCCCAACATTCCCGGCTCGACCCGCGAAGCCTTCGCGCTCAGCATGAGCAGCTATGACCGGCTGGTGTCGTTCGGCCGCAAACAGCTCAACGGCAAATGGGTGTTCGATCTCGATACCATCAATGGCGAGCTCGCGGAGTCCTTCAGCGTCAGCCCCGATGGCCTGAAGCTCACCTTCAAGCTTCGTCCCGACGCCAAGTTCCACGATGGCTCGCCGGTTACTGCAGAAGACGTGAAGTGGTCGCTCGACCGCTGCGTCACCGCGCCGGTACTCGGCAAGGCGCAATTGCTGACAGGATCGTTGACCAGCGCCGACCAGTTCAAGGTGATCGATCCACTGACCCTTGAAGTGACATTGCCGCGGCCCGACAAGCTGGCGCTGCCGAACCTTGCGACCGTCTATCCCATCATCATCAATTCCAAGCTTGCCAAATCGCATGCGACGCCTGAGGATCCTTGGGCGCTGAGCTGGCTGAAGGAGAACGAGGCGGGCAGCGGCGCCTATATCGTCGAAACCTTCAAGCCGGGCGAGCAGGCGATCGCCAAGCGCAACGAGGCCTGGAATCGCGGCTCGCCGGACAAGCCGGCGTTCTTCAAGCGGCTGATCATCCAGTCGGTACCGGAGCCGGCGACGCGCGCCAATCTGGTCGAGCGCGGCGACGCGGACCTCGTGATCGATCTGCAGGCCAGCGACGTCCAGGCGCTGGAGGCCAAAGGCAAGCTGAAGGTGATTTCGACGCCGCAATACAATGCGGTGACCTTCATCTCGATGAACAACAAGATCCCGCCGTTCGACAACGTCAACGTCCGCCGGGCTGTCGCCGCGGCGCTACCCTATGATGACATGTTCAAGGCGGCGCTGTTCGGCCGCGGCGCGCCGCTGTTCGGTGCCAGCTGGGCCGACGGGAGGCCGCCGAGCGGCGGCTATCCGATCCCGCAACCGGTCAAGCTCGATCTGGAGAAGGCGCGGGCCTATCTGAAGGAGGCTGGCGTGCCCGAAGGTTTCGCCACGACCTTCAGCTTCAACGTCGGTCAGGCCGCGACTGCCGAACCGATGGCCGCCCTGGTCAAGGAATCGCTGGAGAAGATCGGCATCAAGGTCGACATCCAGAAGCTGCCGGATGCGCAGATGTCGACCTCGATCAACGAGAAGAAGCTGCCCTTCTTCACCGAGGGCATCGTCGCCTGGCTGCCGTCGACCGATTATTTCTACCGCAACTTCTACACCGGCAATCAGCGCTGGAACTATTCGTCCACTGACAATGCCGAGTTGGAGGAGATCGCGCAGGCAGCGCGCTTCGAGCCGGACAAGGCGAAGTACGAGGCGGAGGGCAAGGAGCTCAACGCCATCCATTTCGAGCAGATGTTCCAGGTCCCGCTCTGGCAACCGGCGCAGGACGCGGTCATGGCCGCCAATCTCGACGGCTATGTCTATCAATTCACCCGCCAGGTGGATTATCGTAACCTGAGCCGCAAATAGCAGCGGAGCCGGGAGCGCGGCGAAGAGCATGGGCACCATCGGTGCGACTTTGATCCGGACCGGGCGGCGGTTTCTCTCGTCGCTGCCGGCGCTGTTCGGCGTGCTGGTCTTCACTTTCCTCTTGATGCGGGTGCTGCCAGGCGATCCCGCCGTGTTCTTTGCCTCCGGTCCCAGTGCCGGCAACGAGGAGATCGAAGTCGTCCGCAGGCAGCTCGGGCTCGACAGGTCGCTGCCGGAGCAACTCGGCATCTATCTCTACGATGTCGGCCGCGGCAATCTTGGCCGTTCCATGATGACGGGGCAGCCGGTTGCCAAGGACCTGCGGCAGCGGCTGCCGGCCTCGCTCGAGCTGACGCTAACCGCGCTCGTGATCGCGCTGATCGCGGCGGTGCCGCTCGGCGTGCTGGCCGCGCTGCGGCCGAACTCGCTGATCGATCACGGCGTACGGCTGTTCTGCTCGCTCGGCGTCTGCGTGCCGACCTTCGTCTCCGGACTGCTGCTGATCTACGTGTTCTACTATCTGCTGGGTCTTGCCCCCGATCCGACCGGACGGATCGACGTCTTCGCCTCGGTGCCGCCGGCGCGCACCGGCTTCCTGATGGTGGATTTCCTGCTCGCGGGTGACGTCGAGGGGTGGTGGGCCGCGGCGCGTCAGTTGATGCTGCCTGCCTTCACGATGGCGCTGTTCGTGATCGCGCCGCTCGCCCGCATCACCCGTGCCTCGATGCTGGTGTCGCTCGGAAGCGATTTCGTGCGTACCGCGCGCTCGATCGGCCTGTCGCGCTGGCAGATCGTGGTGACCTATGCGCTGCGGAATGCAATCCTGCCCGTGATCACCATCGCCGGCATCGTGTTCTCGACCATGCTCGGTGCCAACGTGCTGGTCGAGAAAGTGTTCTCCTGGCCGGGCGTTGCGTCCTACGCGCTCGATGCGCTGCTGGTCTCCGACTATGCGCCGGTGCAGGGCTTCGTGCTGCTGATGGCCAGCATCTTCGTCGCGGTCAATCTCCTGGTCGATGTGCTCTACGGCATCGCCGATCCCAGGGCGACGGTCGTATGAGCCTGACAGCAACATGGTCGGGGCTGCGTCACACCGTGTGGGTGCTGCGCGGTAACCTCGTTACCGCGATTGCCGCCGCGGCGGCGATATTGCTGGCGCTGGTCGCAATCTTCGGCCCCATGCTGGTGCCTTATGATCCCGTCGCTTCGGACGTGCCGCGTGCGCTGCAGCCGCCGAGCGCACTCCACTGGGCCGGCACCGACCAGCTCGGCCGCGATGTCTTCAGCCGATTGATCGTCGCCACGCGGCTCGATCTCGCCATCGCCGTGACGGCCGTCAGCGTGTCCTTCGTGATCGGCACGGTGATCGGCTCGCTCTGCGGCTATGTCGGCGGCAAGCTCGATCGCGCGGTCGGCCGGTTCGTCGACGTGCTGATGGCCTTTCCGCTCTTCGTGCTCGCCATGGCCATGGTCGCAGCGCTCGGCAACCGGGTCGAGAATATCGTCAACGCGACCGCGATCATCAATCTGCCGTTCTACATCCGCTTCGCGCGCGCGGAGGTCAACATCCGCCGCAATCTCGGTTGGGTGGAGGCGGCGCGCGCCTGCGGCGATGGGCATGTCTCCGTCGTGCTGCGCTTCCTGCTACCCAACGTGCTGCCGGCGATGGCGGTGCAGATGTCGCTCAATCTCGGCTGGGCGATCCTGAATGCCGCGGGCCTCTCCTTCATCGGCCTGGGCGTCAAGCCGCCGACGCCGGAATGGGGCATCATGGTCGCCGAGGGCGCGCGCTTCATCTCGACGGGCAGGTGGTGGTTGGTGTCGTTTCCGGGGCTGGCCCTGATGCTGGCCGTGCTCTGCTTCAACCTGCTCGGCGACGGGTTGCGCGATATCCTCGATCCGCGCATGCGCACATGATGTCGCCACTGCTCGAAATCGACAATCTCGGCGTGACGTTCTCGACGCGGCGCGGGCTCGTCGAGGCGCTGCGGGGAGTCTCGCTGTCGCTCCAGCCGGGTGAAATGCTGGGCCTCGTCGGCGAGAGCGGGTCCGGCAAATCAGTCACCGGCTTCGCGGTCACGGGCCTGCTCGACAAAGCGGGTCGCATCACCGCCGGTCGTGTCAAGTTCAGGGGCCAGGACATTACGCGCGCATCGGGGGCGGAGCTGCGCAACCTGCACGGCGCCAACATGGCGATGATCTTCCAGAATCCGCGCGCCGCGCTCAATCCGATCCGCACCGTCGGTGCCCAGATCGCCGACGCCGTCCTTTCGCATCGGCGGCTCTCGAAGCAGGAGGCGCGGGCCGAGGCGCTGAAGTTGCTGCGCGCGGTGCAGATCCGCGATCCCGACCGGCGGCTGGATGCCTATCCGCACGAGCTCTCCGGCGGTATGTGCCAGCGCGTGATGATCGCGATCGCGATCTCCTGCAACCCATCACTTCTGATTGCCGACGAGCCGACCACCGGCCTCGATGTGACGACACAAAAGGTGGTGATGGACCTCCTGGCGCGCATCGTCGCCGAACGGGGCATGACGACAATCCTCATCACCCACGACCTTGGTCTTGCGGCACATTATTGTCGGCGCGTGGTGGTGATGGAGCAGGGGCGGCTCGTGGAAGAAGGCGCGCCGCAGACATTGTTTCGGGCGCCGCAGCACGCCTATACCAAGCGACTGGTGGCATCGTCGCCGACCGCGACATCGCGTGTCGGCGACCTCGTGCCGGCCGACGAAGCTCTGCCGGTTGTCGAGGTGAAGGACCGGCCGACGCCCGCGCCGGGCACGCCGCCGCTGCTCGACGTCCAGCACGTCGTCAAGCGTTTTGACGATGGCGCCGCTGCGGTAGCGGATTTCTCGATGACCGTGGCGGCGGGCGAGAGCGTCGGCCTGGTCGGGGAGTCCGGCTCCGGCAAGAGCACCACCGCCCGCATGATCTGCCGGCTGATCGATCCGAGCGCAGGCGATATCCTGTTCGACGGCTATTCGATCGCAAAGCTGCCGGCGCGTGATTTTCATCGCTCGCCGCTACGCAAGGAAATCCAGATCGTCTTTCAGGATCCGCACGAGAGCCTCAATCCGCGCTTTACCGCGTTCGACTGCATTGCTCATCCGCTGCTGAGGCTCACCGGCCTGCGCCCCGGCGACGCGCTGCGGTCCCGGGTCGAGGAGTGCGCCGACCGCGTCGGCCTGCCGCGTGAGTTGTTGTCCCGCTTCCCGCATCAATTGTCGGGTGGCCAGAAGGCGCGCATCGGCATCGCCCGCGCCATTGCGTGTCGGCCGCGTTTGCTGGTGCTCGACGAGCCCACTGCGGCGCTCGATGTCTCGGTGCAGGCCGTAGTGCTGCAGCTGCTCGACCGGCTTCGGCGCGAGGACAATCTCGCCTTCCTGTTCGTCAGTCACGACCTCAACGTGGTACGCATGATGTGCAGCCGGACCATCGTGCTGCGCGCCGGTGGCATCGTCGAGCAGGGCGAGAGCCTCGCTCTGTTTGCCAATCCGCAGACGGATTACACGCGCGAGCTGGTCGAAGCTATCCCACACATTGGGTCGCCTGCTTCGCTTCTGCCCGCCTGATTTCCACTTCCAATTCATGGCTATATCGCCCGACAAGAGCCAGGCAGCGGATGCTTGATGGTGTAGGAGCGAGGAACTTTTTCGAAAGGCGGGCTCAGACTAGAATAATTCGCAAAAACGAAAGTCCGGAGAATCTTCTCTTCATTGCGATCGGTTCATAAGTCCTGCCGCCTTCCTGAGCCGCGTGCCGCCATGAAGTGCAGAGAGCTGAGCCATTAGGCCTGTTCCTGCTCTGCACCGTGCCGTTCTGGACCTCGAACATCATCAGGATGATTTCCTGGATTCCGCTGCTCGGCAAGGAAGGATTGAACATCGCGCCGCCGGGCTGCGAATCCCGCTTGTTTGCCTTCGGCCGTATCCTCGAGAACGAATTGGGGTTTTCGTATCGCCGGCCGAAGCTCCCCTAGCGGTCGCGATGCTCGAGCCGGGCGGCGAGCGCGTCGGCAAGGCCGATGGTCGGCTTGGCGGCGGGGCGGCGATACGTTCCCGCCGTTGCCTTGCGCAGGCGCAGCGCATGCAGCGCCTCGGCTTGTTTCACGGAGGCGATGACCTGATCGACCACCGGGACCGGAATCCGCTCGGCGACGCGCTCGGCAAGGCCCGAGAGCGGGGCGCCGGCGAAGATCAGCACATCGGCCTCGTCCTCGATGATGGCGCGCTGGGCGAGCTCGACCAGCACGTCTTCCTTCTCGGTGCCGACCTCGCAGATCGCCTGAAACGGCGCATCGAGCATGCGGATGCCGGCGCACCGCTGCCACAGCCCGTGGGCGCGGACGCATTCCTCGTACCAAGGGCCCAGGGCCTGGGCGAAGGTGACGATGGCAAAGCGGCGTCCGGCCATACAGGCGGTCAGCATGGCGGCTTCCGCCATGCCGATCACGGGGATGTCGAAGGTCTCGCGCGCCGCGAACAGGCCGGGATCGCCGAATGCCGCGATGATTGCGGCATCCACCTTCATGTGCTGCTCTGCCAGCATCTCCAGCGCAATGGCGCCGCCGATCTGCGCTTCGGTACGCGTGGCGATATAGGGCACCCCGCGGGTCGCGGTGCAGGGGATCAGCTCGGTGCCGGAGGAAGCGGCGCGCTGCCCGACTCCCAACATCAACTGAGTGACCTCGGTGCTGGTGTTCGGGTTGAGCAGCAGCAGCTTCATGATTATGCCGCCGTCCGTTTGGCCTGAGAGGCGGCGAGGACTTCGAGCAGCGCCGTGCCGGTGCGCGCGACGTGGGCGCCGAGCAGGCGGCCGGCCGCTTCGCTGTCGCGTGCCTCCAGCGCGGCCAGGATGTCCGCGTGCTCGTCGACCGAATTGCTCCAGCGCCTGTTCGCGCCGAGCGCGAGATAGCGCGCGCGCTCGGCGCGGGAGATCAGCGTCTCGTGGGCTTCGCGCAGCGGTGTGTTGCGGGCCATGCGGACGATGGTGTTGTGAATCTCGCCGTTGATGGTGAAATAATCGTCGAGCTTGCCGTTGCGGTGATGACCCTCCATGCGGGTCTGAAGCGTGCGCAGGCGGGCGAGGTCGCGCTCGGTGGCGCGCTCCGCGGCGAGCTCGGCGGCGAGCCGCTCGATGCCGGCGAGGGCCTCGAACAATTCCGAGATGCCGTCCACCGCGATATCGGCAATGCGCGGGCTGCGATTGGGACGAAGCTCGATCAAGCCTTCAGCCGCCAGCACCTTCATCGCCTCGCGCAAGGGGGTGCGCGACACGCCGAGCTCCTTCGACAGCTTCGTCTCCTGGGTTTGCGAACCCGGTGGCAGCTCGCCGCGAATGATCATCGCCCGCATCCGCGCCGCGGCACGCTCGTGCAGGCCCGTCCGCTTGAGTTTGGGCGACTTTCGTCCCTTTGGCGCTTCCGATTTTGGCTGCACGCGTGCCTCACTTCTCACGTTGATCTTAGCCGTTTCCGGCCCTTTGGCCTGCTCAAAATATCGACGCATCTCGCTGAAAACAATGGCATAGCGCGCAAATTGTATGCAGCATGCAGAAACTGGATTGCATTGTGGCTAAGGGCGGCGGATGATCGTTTCTGACGCGCGAGATCCCGCGCATTCGAAACGGAGCAGGTGATGCGGACGAGTTTGCGACTGGGCCTCGTGGTGATGGCGGCAATGCTTGGCGGAAGCGATCTCGCCTCCGCGCAAGCCGCGAAGATCAAGCTCGGCTACGCCAAATGCGCGCACTGCCTGCCGATGTCGCTGATCCCGGGGATGGCGAAGGGCGTCGAGGTCGAGGCCACCGGCTTCAACTCCGGCAATGACGTGCTCACCGCCCTGGTCTCGAAGAGCATCGACGTCGCGCAGGTGACCTATCTCCATTACATCACAGCGCTCGACAAAGGTTTCGACGTCGTCGCCGTCTCAGGCCAGATCAATGGCGGCTCGGAATGCCTCTCCTCCGTGAAACTGAACCTTCCCCCTGAGGACTGGGCGACGTTCAAGACGACCGTTGCGAAGGCGAAGGGCGACGGTCAGCCGCTCAAGATCGCGGCGTCCCGCGGTAATGCCCAGGACATCCACATGCGCGGCGCATTCCTCAAGCAGGGCGTCGATCCCAACAAGGACATCCAGTTCATCAACATCCCCAATCCGTCAGATCATCTCGCCGCGCTCCAGCGCGGCGAGGTCGACATGATCTGCTCGGTCGAGCCGTTCGCCTCACAGATCCGGCTCGCCGGCGCCGGCAAGCATTTTGTGCTGCCGTATGAGCAGGCTGCGGGAAATCTCACGAATCTGATCGTCACGCGTTCGGATGTGATCGCGAGTCAGCGCGCCGGCGTCCAGGGCGTCGTCGGCGCCGTGGTCGAGCTCGACAACAAGCTGATCGCCGACAAGGCGCCATGGGTCGAGGCCATCAACAAGCTCACCGGCCTCGACAAGACTGTCGCGACTGAGGCGCTGAAGAATGCCTCGCCCGATCCCGCGATCCATCGCTCGCAAACGCTGGCGATTGCCGCGATGATGCGTGACCTCAAATACATTTCGAAGGACGTTTCCGCGGACGCGGAGAAGAACATGGACTATTCGTTCCTGGAGCAGGCCACCGGAAAAGCCAAGAATGACCTCGGTTACTGACGTCTCGCCGGTCAGGCCGGCGTTTCGGCTGACGCGGGCATTCCAGGGGCTCGAACGCCTCGTTGTGCCTGCGCTGCTGATCGCGGGCTGGGAGGCCTTTGCCCGCAGCGGCATGCTTCCGCCCGCGCTGCTGCCGGCGCCCAGCGCGGTGCTGCATGCGCTCGGCGATTGGGTGTTCGGCTTCGACGAGACCACGCAGACCTATTCCGGGCACTGGCTGCGCGACGCGCTTGCCAGCGCGCTTCGCGTGTTCGGCGGCTTTGCGCTGGCGAGCCTCCTCGGCATCCTCGCGGGCGTCGCGATCGGCTGGTCGCGCTTGTTCGAGAAGACGCTGGAGCCGACGCTGCAGATGCTCCGCCCGATCCCGCCGGTGTCCTGGATCCCGCTGGCCATCATCTGGTTCGGCATCGCCGACAAGCCCGCGATCTTCCTGGTCTTCCTCGGCGCCTTCTTCCCGGTGCTGATGAACAGCATCCATGGCGTGAAGACCGTGGATCACAATCTGGTCCGCGCCGGTGCGATGATGGGCGCCAATGGCCGGCAGATGCTGACCGACATCGTGCTGCCGGCGGCGCTGCCCTCGATCTTCGCAGGGCTACGTATCGCGGTCGGCTCGGCCTGGATGCTGACGGTCACGGCCGAGATGGTCGCGGTCAAGAGCGGCCTCGGCTACGTGCTCTGGGATTCCTACTACTTCCTGCGCTACGACATCGTGCTGGCTGCGATGATCTCGATCGGGCTGCTCGGCTATCTCTCCGACCTCGGGCTCAAGGCGATCATGGCGCGCACGCTGCGCTGGCAGCAGACGACCACCGTGCAGGGCAGGGCGCGCTGATGGCGGCAATCGAGCTTCGCAACATCGTCAAGGTGTTCTCGGACAAGCGGCGCGGTCGCGACCTGCTGACGCTGGACAACATCAATCTCGACATCGGGGCCAACGACTTCGTCTGCTTGCTCGGCCCTTCCGGCTGCGGCAAGTCGACCCTCCTCAACATCATCGCCGGATTCGAGCAGGCGACCTCCGGCCGCACGCTGGTCGACGGCAAGCAGGTGGAGCGCCCGGGCTCGGACCGCGGTGTCGTGTTCCAGCAGCCGACGCTGATGCCGTGGCTGACGGCGATCGACAACGTCGCCTTCCACCTCAAGCTGAAGGGCGTCGCCAAGACCGAGCGCCACGACCACGCCATGGAGTTCATCGATCTCGTCGGCCTGCGCGGCTTCGAGCATCATCATCCCTCCGAAATGTCGGGCGGCATGAACCAGCGGGTCGGCATCGCCCGCGCGCTGCTGATGAACCCGAGCGTGATCCTGATGGACGAGCCGTTCGCTGCGCTGGATGCCCAGACCAAGCTCGAAATGCAGGAGGAGCTGGTCGCGATCTGGCAGAAGCGCCGCTGCACCATCGTGTTCGTCACCCACAGCGTCGACGAGGCCCTGGTGCTCGGCAACAAGATCGTGGTGATGACCAGGCGGCCGGGCCGGATCCGCGAGGCCGTCAATTTCGATCTGCCGCGACCGCGTGACATCACCAGCCCCGAATTCAACGACGCCAAGCGCCACATCCTGGCTTTGATCCGGGAGGAGTCGACGCGGCTTGCGCAGGCGTCGTAAGGTATCGCCATGCGCAAGCGTCTCGGCATGATCACGCCGTCCTCCAACTCGGTGCTCGAGCCCGTCACCAGCGCCATGCTGCATGGCGTGGCTGATGTCACCGCACATTTCTCGCGCTTTCGCGTCACCGAGATTGCGCTCGACGCCGCTGCGCTGAGCCAGTTCGATGCCTCGGTGATGCTGCCGGCCGCGGACCTGCTGGCCGATGCCAAGGTCGACGCGATTGCCTGGAATGGCACTTCCGCAAGCTGGCTCGGCGTCGGCCGCGACCGGAGCCTGTGCGAGGCGATTACGGCTCGCACAGGCAAGCCGGCGACGACGTCGACGCTCGCCTGCATCGATGCCGCCCGCGCGCTCGGCGCCAAGCGCGTCGGCCTGGTCTCGCCATATACGGACGATGTGCAGCGGCGCATCGCCGACGTCTGGGCCGAGGAGGGGATCATCCCGCACGCCGAGCGGCACCTCGGCCTGCGCGACAATTTCTCCTTTGGCGAGGTCGCGCCGGCGACCATTGCGGACGTGATTCGCGCCGTGGCGGCGGAGGGGGCAGATGCGATCGTCATCCTCTGCACCAATCTCGATGGTGCGGCGCTTGCGGCCTCGCTCGAACGGGAATTGGATGTCGCTGTTCTCGACTCGGTCGCGGTCACGTTGTGGCGGACTCTCGGCCTCGCCGGCGGCGACATCAGGGCCCTTGCGGGGTGGGGCCGCATATTCCAGACATCAGCGGTCATCAAGTGACGGAGGCGCAAGTGATGCAGTTCGATCTCGCCATTCGCGGCGGCACCATCGTGACCGCCAGCGACGAGTTTCGCGCCGATATCGGCATTCGCGACGGCCGCATCGTCAGCATTGCCGATCGCATCGAGGGTGCCGCGCGCGAGATCGACGCGACGGGCCTGTTGGCACTGCCGGGCGGCATCGACAGCCACGTCCACATCTCGCAAGCCTCTGGCCCGGACGTGGTGATGGCCGACGACTTCGCCTCAGCGACGCGCGCGGCGGCTGCCGGCGGCAACACCATGGTGCTGCCCTTCGCGCTACAGGAGAAGGGCACCTCGCTGCGCACCTGCGTCGAGAACTACCGCAAGCTCGCCGAAGGCGAATGCTATATCGACACCGCGTTCCATCTCATCATCTCCGATCCGACCGCGGTGGTGCTCGGGCAGGAGCTGCCGGCCCTGGTCAAGGACGGCTACACCTCCTTCAAGGTGTTCATGACCTATGACGACCTCGTACTCAGCGACAAGCAGCTGCTCGAGGTCTTCGAGGTCGCCCGCCGCGAGCAGGCGCTAGTGATGGTCCATTGCGAGGGCTATGACGCCATCCGTTTCCTCACCAATAAGCTCGAGCGCGAGGGCCACATTGCCCCTTACTATCACGGCGCCTCGCGGCCTCAGGCCGTCGAGCGCGAGGCGACGCATCGCGCCATCAGCCATGCCGAGGTGATCGGCGTTCCCATCATGATCGTGCACGTCTCCGGCCGCGAGGCGATGGAGCAGGTGCGCTGGGCACAGCAGCGCGGATTGCCGGTGCATGCGGAGACCTGCCCGCAATACATCACGCTGACGGCTGATGACATGAAGGGCCTCAACATGGACATTACGGGCGCGAAATATGTCTGCTCGCCGCCGCCACGCGATGTCGAAAGCCAGCAGGCGATCTGGGAGGGCATCACATCAGGCGTGTTCCAGACCTTCTCGTCCGATCATTGCCCGTTCCGCTACGACGATCCCAAGGGCAAGCTGACGCCGAACGCTCGTACCTCGTTCCGCTGGGTCCCGAACGGCATTCCCGGCGTCGAGACCCGGCTGCCGATCCTGTTCTCGGAAGGTGTTTCGAAGGGCCGCATCACCTTGCAAAAATTCGTCGAGCTGACCGCAACCAACCACGCCCGCATCTACGGCCTCTATCCGCGCAAAGGCTCGATCGGCGTCGGCTTCGATGCCGATATCGTGCTGTGGGACCCCAAGCTCAAGAAGAAGATTCAGCAGGCCGATCTTCACCACGGCTCGGACTATACGCCCTGGGAAGGCTTTGATGTCACCGGTTGGCCCGTCACCACCATTGCCCGCGGCCGGATCGTGTACGACCAGGGCGAGATCGTCGGCGACAAAGGCTCGGGTGAGGTGCTGAGCCGCGGCAAGTCGAGCCTGATCTGACCAGGCGCGCTCTCGCGGCGCCTGGTCGAGCGAAGGACGCGGTCAGGGCATGCGGGATTTTGCCAGGACGCAGTGGCCGCCCTTGTTGCCGTCGACCATCTGCGTAACTCTGAGATCGGCGGCGATCGAACACAGCGTATAGGCGTCCTGCGCGCTGAGGCCGCTCCTCTCGCGGATCAGCGCGATCATGTCGCGCAGCGCCGCCTTGGCCGCATCCTCGAGGTCTTCATTGAACCCCATCGCGATCCAGTCGACTGCGGTTTCCGCGCGCGGGGAGGCGAGGCGAAGATCGCGCCGGACGTGGAATTCGACGGTGCCGGTGAGCGCGGCCTTGATCGCCGTCAGGCAGACCTCGCAATCGCCCTGGAGCGCATGGCCGTCGCTGGCGGAGAACAGCGCGCCCAGCACGAAGACGGGAAAGTAAAGCGTGCTGCCAGCGCCGAGCTCCTTGTTGTCCATGTTGCCGCCGAATGCCCGCGGCTCCTTCGAGGACATCCGGCCTCAGCCCGGCGGCGAGGCGACGCCGAAATTGCCGTGGATAGCGGCAGCTCCTCTCCCCAGGGTTACGCGCGCGGTCGTCCGTCCCAGAGCCCCCACTGGATGTTTCCGGGAATGGATCGCAGAACGTAGTCCATGAATCGACCGTCACTGCCGCTGCTATCTGCCTGCGCCGCTCGCAACGATGGAGGAGGGTGAGGTCGAGAGCTTGCCGAGCCCGAGATAGACGAAGCCCGAGACCCCGATGCCGAATAGCCAGCTCAGGTCGGCACCGCCGAGCAGGTTGATCGAGATTGGCCCCTGCAGCGCGCCGACGAGGCCGTCTTCAACCAGCCATCCGGCAACGAGGCCCGCAAGGAAGGCGATCATGCCGGCCCAGTTGATGTCGCCATAGGCGCTGGTCTCCGGCGAGCGATAGAGCTCGGCGATGTCGATCTTGCCCTTCCGCTTGATGAAGAAGTCGGCCAGCACCACCCCGGCCCACGGGCTCATCCATAAGAGCAGGCTGATCATCCAGTTGTCGAACGCTTTTGCGAAAGACGGCGCGAAGATGAAATACAGCGTAACCAGATAGCCGGCGATGCCGACGATGACGGTAAGCCAGAAGCGCGAGAACTTCAGCCCCGCGCTCAGCGCTGCCAATGTCGCCGAATAGACGTTGAGGATATTGGTGGCGATCGGGCCGTGCAGCACCATCAGCAGGACGAGGATGCTGACGGGCCCGCCGAACACCGCGCTGACCATTTTTGCAGGATCGGTGTCCAGCGTCGTCGAGGCGATGGTCGCGCCGAGGATGCCGAGCCAGACCGTCGGCACGAACATGCCGACATAGCTGTACCAGAACACGGCCTTCGACGACGTGCTGCGCGGCACGAAGCGCGAATAGTCGGAGGCCCAGGTCACCCAGGAAATGCCCCAGCCGACCCCGATCGCGGTCGTCAGCAGCGTCAGCATCGCCAGATGTGCACCCGGAGGCAGCGAGGTCGTCAAGTTCCAGTTGACGACACCCGGGCGCGTCCATGCCAACACGCTCATCAGCACCATGATGGCGATGGTCGGCGGTACCGTGTACTTTTCGAAGGTGCGTATCGCGTAGAAGCCGTAGATTCCGATCAGGACCTGCGCGGCCATGACCAGCGTGATGACGACGATCTCGACCGCCCAGGTGTCGGGAATGCCGAACTGCCCGAGGATGCCCATCGACACCTTCACCGGGAAATAGGTGTTTACCCCGATCCAGCCCAGCGTCATCAGGAACATCAGGATGCTCGGCAGATAGGCGGCGCGGACCCCGAACGCGGACCGGCTCAGCACCATCTGATTGACGCCGGTCTTGTGCCCCATCACCGTGAAGGTCGCGAAGATCGCGCAGCCGACGATGTTGCCGAGCACGATGACCGCGATCGTCTCCATCAGGCCAAGCTTGAGGATGATGCCGAGCGCGCCGAGCGCCCAGTTCACCGGCGCGATGTTGGCGCCGGCCCAGATCCACATCTGCTGCGGCCCGGTTGAGTCCCGGTCCGCATCGGGAATTGGCTCGATGCTGTGAAGATCAGCGCGAAGTTCGGAATCCGTCATGACATCCCCCAATACGAAGCACGCTTCGCATCCTCGCAGCATAAATCGTGCCATCGGTTGTGGCCGGCCGGAGCAGGGCCTGCATCGATGCCGGATGGAGCCTCGCTTGCGTCGGATTGCTGTTGGATTCTCAAGCGCGCCTCGACCTCACGTGTAAGTTGGCCGCCGGAACTACGAGGTGGCGATCCTCTGCGCGAGCCAGTGGGCGAGAGGCAAGGGACGTTGCATGGCTGAGCAGCGGGTACGATGATAAATTGAGCAGCCCAACTCAAAAGCGCAGCAACTGCGTCTAATCGAATAAGGCAGTGGCACTGTCGCGACTGGGGTGGCCGGCCACGATGCGCTGCATCATTTCGATGAACTGCGCCTGTTCCCGATCGCTGAGATCCCCCAGCGTTGCCCGATGCGCTCGTCGCGCCGCGCCCTCGATCTTGACCAGTAAGGCTGCGCCGGCCGGCGTCAATCGGCACAGGCGCGCCCGTCGATCGTCCTTGTTGACCGCGCGCTCGATCAGGTTTCGTGCCGCGAGACGTTTCAATGCGCCGGTCGTGGTGGTGCGGTCGAGGGCTATATCGGCCGCCAAAGTGGTCTGATCGGCGATTTCACGCACCGCCAATGCCGTGAGAAGGCTGTATTGCAGCGGCGTGACCTCGAACGCGCCGCAGGCCTCCTGAAACAGTGCTACGTGAATCTGGTGCAGCCGGCGGATCAGATATCCGGGTCGTTGCGACAAGGGCCAAGGGCGGTGCCTGCTCCCGCCGCGACGTGTCTTCGCCTGCCGCAATGCACGCTCTCCCAATCCAAATCCCTGCCGCGCTTAGCTCGATTCGAACCCGCTCGCCACCTCCGGATCATGGCACGGAGTTTGCTTCATCCAAAATGCGAAGCATGCTTCGTAATTGGGCGATGCTGTCGCTCGTTCAAGGAGAGGAGAGCGCCCATGTCCGTTACTGCCAGCTTCGACCTTCTGCTGCGAGGCGGTCGCGTGATCTGTCCGGCTTCCGGCGTTGATGGCATCAAGGACCTCGCTATCCGCAACGGCAGGATTGCAGCCGTCGCGTCCGACATTCTGCCGACCAGCGCCAAGGAGGTCGTCGACGTCGGCGGCAAGCTGGTGCTACCCGGGCTGATCGACACCCACGCCCATGTCTATCAATATGTCTCCGGCCGCTTCGGCATGAATCCCGACATGGTCGGCGTGCAGTCGGGCGTGACGACGCTGGTCGACCAGGGCGGCCCGTCCTGCATGACGCTGCCCGGTTTTCGTCACTTCATCGCGGAGCCCGCGGCCTCACGAGTTTATGCCTTTCTGTCCGCCTACCTCGTCGGCGGCCTCGAAGGGCACTTCTATCCGCAGCTCTACAGTCCCGATGGCGTCGACATTGACGCCGCGGTCAAGGCGGCGACGGCCAATCTCGACATTGTACGCGGCATTAAGGCGCATGCCGAGATCGGCGGTTTCGCGCGCTGGGGCATTCGCGTCATCGAGATGGCGGCGGAGATCGGCAGGCGCGCGGATCTTCCGGTCTACGTGCATTTCGGCCAGCTCTGGGGCCTGCCCGAAAGCGGCGCCAATGGCGAGGATGCCGACACGATTCTTGCGCGCGTGATCCCGCTCTTGCGTGAAGGCGATGTTCTCGCTCATCCGTTCACGCGTCATCCCGGCGGCTTCGTCAACCGCGAGGGTGAGGTGCATCCGGTGATTCAGGCCGCGCTCGACCGCGGCCTGAAGGTCGATGTCGGTCACGGTAGCCACTTCTCTTACCGGCTCGCCAAGAAGGCGATTGCCGCCGGCATCATTCCGACCACGCTCGGCGCCGATATTCACGGCTACAACACGCATGTGCCCGCGCCGGCCGGAACGCCCGACCAGCACGAGGACGAGGAGAACCATCCGTTCGCAGGACAGGCCAAGTTCAGTCTGGTGCAGGCAATGAGCTCGATGATGGCGCTCGGTCTGTCGCTGGAGCAGGTAGTGCCAATGGTCACCTCCAATCCCGCAAAGATGCTTGGCCGCAGCGAGGAGATCGGCGCGCTCAAGGTCGGCATGGGTGCCGACATCTCCGTGCTCACGGAGAAGAACGGCCGGTTCGTCCTGAAGGACAACGAGAAGAACGAGATCATCGCCGACCGCCTGCTGCAGCCGGCCTTCTGCCTGCGCGCCGGCACGCGCTTCGACGCGGTCGCACCGATCCTGCCGCAGGCCGTCGCGGCATAAGGCCGTTGGTGAGGGAGAACGCCGGCGTGCGCAACGAGCGAGAGTTTCCTTGCAAGTCCGGGCAGGGCGTTGGCGCACGGTTGCCGCGGAAGGAGGATGACCGCCTGATGCGCGGCCGCGGCCAATACGTCGCCGACATCAGGCTCGCGGGCCTTCAGGACGTCGCCTTCGTGCGCAGCCCGATGGCGCATGCGCGCATCTGCGGCATCCACGTGCCCGAGCGTTATCGCGGCAGCGTGTTCACGGCGGCCGATCTCGTCGGGATCAAGCCGATCCGCGCGGTATCGGGGCTGCCGGGCTTCAAGATATCCGAACAACCGGTGCTCGCCACCGGCAAGGTGCGCCAGGTCGGCGAGCTCGTTGCGATGTGCCTTGCGCCAACGCGCGCCGAGGCCGAGGATATCGCGGCCTCCGTGACGCTCGATCTGGAGGAGCTGTCCGCGGTCACCGACATGCTGAAGGCGCGCGAGCCCGGCTCGGCGCTGGTGCATGAGCATTGGGGCGACAACGTCTTCCTCGAGACTAATTACGAGGTCGACATCTCCGCCGCGCTCGATGCGCCGATCAAGGTGACACGCGAGATCTCGACGGCGCGGCAATGCATGTCGCCACTGGAGGGCCGCGGCGTGGTTGCGACCTTCGACCGACGGCTCGATCAGCTCACGCTGCATTCCGCGGCACAGATGCCACACATCACCCGCAGCGGCCTTGCCGAATCCCTCGGCATGGAGGAGGGCCAGATCCGCGTCATCTCGCCCGATGTTGGTGGCGGCTTTGGCCACAAGGGCATTCTGCTGCCGGAAGAGGTCTGCCTGTCCTGGCTGACCATGCGTAACGGCCATCCCGTGCGCTGGCTGGAAGATCGCCGCGAGCATCTCGTCGCCAGCTCCAATTGCCGCGAGCATCATTACAGGATCACGGTCTATGCGGACCGTGACGGCACGCTGCGCGGCATCGATTGCGAGGCGACCGTGGATTCCGGGGCCTACTCGTCCTATCCGTTCTCGGCCTGTCTCGAGGCCGCGCAGGTCGCGAGCATTTTGCCCGGCCCTTACAAGATGCCGGCCTATCGCTGCCGCACCTTCTCGGTTGCTACCAACAAATGCCCGATCCTGCCGTATCGCGGCGTCGCGCGCACCGGCGTCTGCTTCGCGCTGGAGCTGATGCTTGATCTCGTGGCGGCCGAAGCCGGGCTCGAGCCAGGCGAGGTGCGGCTGCGCAACCTGGTGCTGCCGGAACAGATGCCGTTCGACAACATCACCAGGAAGCACTTTGACAGCGGCGATTACCCCGAAGCGATGCGGCGCGCGCTCGCCGCCATCGACATCGACTCCATTCGTGCCGAACAGAGGCTGGGCGAGGTTGACGGACGCCGCATCGGCGTCGGCGTCTCCATCTATTGCGAGCAGGCGGCGCACGGCACGTCGGTCTATTCCGGCTGGGGCATCCCTATGGTGCCAGGTCACGAGCAGGCCTCGGCACGCTTGACGCCGGACGGCGGCCTCGAATTGCGCGTCGGTGTGCATTCGCATGGGCAGGGCATGGAAACGACGCTTGCCCAGGTCGCGCACGAGATCCTCGGCGTCGACGTTGCAAAGATCCGCATCGTCCTCGGCGACACCGCGATGACGCCCTATTCGACCGGAACCTGGGGCTCACGCTCTATGGTGATGGCCGGCGGCGCGGTGGCGACGGCTTGCCGCGAGCTCGGCGAACGCGCAAGGCGCATCGGCGCCAAGCTGTTGCAGCATGACCCCGCCTCGGTGGTGTTGCAGAACGGCGAGGTACGTGGCGTCAACGGCAGTGTCAGCCTGAGGGCGATCGCCCACGCCTGGTATCGCCGTCCGCAAGACTTGCCGGCCGACGTCGATGCCGGCGGGCTGGAGGTGACGCAAGGCTACAAGCCGGTGCGCGACAGCGGCACCTTCAGCTATGCCGCGCATGCGGCCGTCGTCGCAGTCGATCCTGATCTCGGCGTAGTCGAAATTCTGGATTATGTGATCGTCGAAGACGGCGGCGTGCTGGTCAATCCGCTCGTCGTTGACGGCCAGATCTATGGCGGTCTGGCGCAGGGCATCGGCACCGCGCTCTACGAGGAGATGCCATTTGATGCCTCCGGCCAGCCGCTGGCGACGACGCTCGCCGACTATCTGCTGCCGGGCCCGACCGAGGTTCCGGCGGCGCGCCTGGACCACATGGAGACGCCGTCGCCTTACACGCAGTTCGGCGTGAAGGGCATCGGCGAGGGCGGCGCGATTGCGCCGCCGGCCGCCATCGCCAACGCGGTCAACGACGCGCTGCGTCCGCTCGGCGTCGAGCTGATGCAGTCGCCGATCACGCCGCATCGCCTTGTCGAAGCCGTGCTGGCTGCACGCGCGGCCGAAAGGAGCGCGGCATGAAACCGGCACCCTTCAGTTATGAGCGTCCGCGCGATCTCGACGCCGCGCTGTCGATGCTGGCCGCAAGCCGCGGTTCGGCAAAGATCATCGCCGGCGGCCAGTCGCTCGGACCGATGCTCAATCTGCGGCTGGTGCAGCCGGAGCTGATCGTGGACATTTCCGGCCTGGCTGAGCTCAAGCGGGCCGAGGTTTCTCGCGGCGAACTCGTGCTCGGCGCCTTGATCACCCATGCCGACATCGAGGACGGGCGCACGGCCGACGTGACCCGCGGCGCCATGCGCGGCGTCGCCGCCAACATCGCATACCGCGCGGTACGCAACCGCGGCACGATCGGCGGCTCGCTCAGTCATGCCGATCCCGCCGCCGACTGGATCTCGTCGCTCGCGGCCCTGGGTGCGCGTGTGACGCTGCGCAGCCTTGCCGGCGCTCGCACGATGGCGATCGAGGCCTTCGTCGTCGGCGCCCTGGAATCGGCGCTGCATGCGGGGGAAATCGTCGAGGCGATTCACGTCCCGTCACGCGCGGCTTCGGCCCATTGGGGCTATGCTAAGAGCTGCCGCAAGACCGGCGAGTTCGCCCACGCCATCGGCGCGGTACTGATCGATCCAGTTGCTGCCTCGGCGCGCGTCGTGATCGGTGCGATTGATACGACGCCGATCGTCGTCACCGATGCCGCCGAGCTGTTCGGCGGACGGATCGTGGCCGACTACAAGCAGCGCTTCGACGCTCGCGTCGCGGATGACCTTCTGACCAAAGCCGGCATCGACGACGCCGCGCAGCGTCACATCCATGTCAGAGTGTTGAAGCGCGCCGTCCTGGAGGCGACGGCATGACGACGGTCGCGCTTCAGGTCAATCGCCGTGCGGTCGAAGTCTCGGCTGAGCCGCGGACCAGCTTGGCCGATTTCGTCCGCGATAAGCTGGACTTGACCGGCACCCATCTCGGTTGTGAGCACGGCGTCTGCGGCGCCTGTACCGTGTTGCTCGACGGCGTGCCGGCGCGCTCCTGTATCACCTATGCGGTGACCTGCGCGGGCGCCGACATCACCACCATCGAAGGGCTCGATGAGGACGAGGTCACGACCGAGTTGCGCGCAGCCTTCACCCGCGAGCATGCCCTCCAGTGCGGCTATTGCACCCCTGGGATGCTGGTCTCGGCGCGCGACCTGGTGCTGCGTCTGCCCGATGCCGATGAGCGGCGCATCCGTGTCGGTCTCAGCGGCAATCTCTGCCGCTGTACCGGCTACGTCGGGATTGTGCGGGCCGTCCAGTCCGTCATCGAGGCGAGGCGTGCACGCAACATCGCGCCGCTTGCCGATGGCGGCCGGACCAGTCTCGGCCCTGCCGGATCGGGACGAGCCATGTTCGGCGGCGACGAGCCGGAGCCTGCGCCGCGGGTCTCAGTGCCGGCATCAGACGGCGCCGCACCGGTCAGAATTTCCGATTTCGTTCCGGCGACCGTTCTCGATCAGAGCTTCACGCTGCCGCACGCACCCACAAAGGTGCTCGCGATGTTCGATGACATCGCCGATATTGCATCCTGCCTGCCTGGCGTCTCGCTCACGGCGCCGCCAACGCCGGAGCGCGTGGAGGGCATGATCAGCGTCAAGCTCGGGCCGATCGCGGCGTCCTTCGAGGGCGTCGCGCGCGTCGAACGCGATCCCGCAACACTATCGGGACGCATCGTCGGCGTAGGCACCGACCAGCGCAGCCGTTCGGCGACGCAAGGAGAGATCCGCTATCGCCTGCTTCCGCTCGAAGGCGGCGCGGCGACCGCGGTCGAGCTCTCGATCGGGTACACGCTCACGGGAATGCTGGCGCAGGTCGGCCGATCCGGCTTGGTGCGGGATCTCGCCAAGCGGCTCGTTGCGGAGTTCGCGGGCAATCTCGACCGCCACATGGCCGGCGCGCCGTCGGGGCAGGTGGCCGCGGCAGAGCTCAGTGGCTGGTCGATTGTCTCGGACGTTTCGCGCGCCGGGCTGGCGCGCATGTTTGGCCGCGCCTTCACTGGAAAAGGTGGCGCGGAATGATCGGCGTGCCGGCGCTGTGGAGTGACGAAGTCTTGGACGACCCTGGACATCAACATCGTGCGATTTGGAGAGACAACATGACACGAGCACTCGGACTGGTTCCGGTCTTCGCGCTTGCGACGGCCTTGTTCGGCGGCACGGCAGGGGCGCAGACCATCAAGATCGGCGTCAATGAGCCGCTTACCGGCGCGTTCGCGGCCTCCGGGACCTACGTCGTCAACGGCGCGAAGATCGCCGCCGACGAGATCAACGCCAAGGGCGGCATCCTGGGCAAGAAGATCGAGCTCGTCATCGAGGACAACAAGAGCAACCCGACGGAAGCTGCCGCCGTCGCCGAAAAACTCATCACCAGCGACAAGGTGCCGGTGCTGATGGGCGCCTGGGGCTCGAGCCTGACGCTCGCGGTGATGCCCAAGCTGATGGAATACGAGACCCCGATGGTGGTGGAAACCTCGTCCTCCGGCAAGATCACGACGACGGGCAATCCCTTCGTCTTCCGGATCTCGCCGCCCTCGGCGGTTGAGGCCGCCGCGTTCAAGGGCATCGTCGACAAGCTCGCGCTCAAGAAGGTCGATTTCCTCATCATCAACAACGACTGGGGCCGGGGCACTGCCGAGGATTTCAGCAAGATGATGAAGGACAAGGGCATCAGCATCGGCCTCGTCGAGACCATGGACCAGGGCGCGCAGGACATGAGCGCGCAGCTCTCCAAGATCAAGAGCTCGGATTCCGAGACGGTGATCGTCACGACGGCGGTCGATCAGCTGACCCTGATCTTCAAGCAAGCGGCCGCGCTCGGCCTGAAGAAGCGCATCATCACCACCGGCGGCTCGCAGAACCCGGACCAGATCATCGCCCAGGCCGGTGCCGCCGCCAATGGCACCATGCATCTGACCACCTTCCTGCCGTGGTTCCCGGACAAGACGCCGAATCCGGAAGCCACCAACTATTTCATCACGGAATGGAAGAAGCGCGGTTTCGAGTTCGCCGGCTGCACCGAGAGTTTTCGCGGCTATGACGGCATCCGCACTGCGGCGGCGGCGGTCGAGAAGGCCGGCAAGGCCGAGCCGGCTGCGATCAAGGCGGCGCTCTGGGACATCAATATCAAGGGGCTGAACGGCGACATCGTGTTCCGCAAGTCTGGTCCGGAGGGCAAGGAGAGCGGGCAGAGCCAGCCGAACGTCTATCTCATCGAGATCAACGACGGCAAGGTCGAGCTGAAGACGCTCTAGAGCATGATCCGGAAAAGTGTGAAGCCATTTTCCGGCAAGATCATGCTCAAACAATAACGCGCTTCGTCGACGGCGAGGGCGGTACATCACTGCCCCCGTCATGTGCGATTTATTCGGGAACGGCTTTGAGCGAATTCCTTCAGCATCTGGTCAACATGCTCGTGCTCGGCGGCACCTATGCGCTGCTGGGCATCGGACTAACCTTGATTTTCGGCATCATGAACGTCGTGAACTTCACGCACGGCGTGCTCTACACGTTCGGCCTACATCATGTTCATCGTGGTGCAGCAGCTCGGGCTGAATTTCTTCCTGGCATTGCCGGTCGCGGTGCTTGCCGGGTGGCTGCTCGGGGCAACCATCGAGCTGACATTGCTGCGACCGCTGCGCGGCTCCGACATCGACACCACGATGCTGGTCATGATCGGCGCCTGGATCGCGATGCAGTCCGGCACGCTGTGGATCTGGGGCGGTGTCGCCAAATCGGTGGCCACGCCGTTTCCCGAAGCGCCGCTGGTGCTCGGACCGGTGTCAGTATCCTGGCTTCGCCTGTTTGTGCTCGCCGCGGCGGCAATGTTGATCCTGGTGACGTACCTCCTGATCAACAAGACCAGCCTGGGACGTGCAATGCGGGCGACGTTCCAGGACCACGACACGGCCTCGCTGATGGGTGTCAACGTGGACATGATCTACACCTCGACCTTCGCGATCGGCTCCAGCCTTGCCGCCGCCGCCGGCGCTCTGCTCGGGCCTGTCTACGTGATCTTCCCGCAAATGGGCGATTTGGCCGCCGTCAAGGCCTTCGCCATCGTCATCCTTGGCGGCCTCGGCAATATCACGGGCGCGGTGATCGGTGGCTTCATCCTGGCGCTGGCCGAGGAATTGGGGGCAGGCTACGTCTCGTCGGGTTACCGCGACGCCATGGGTTTCGTGATCATCATCGCGGTCCTGATCTTCCGGCCGACCGGCCTGTTTGCGCGCGCGGAGCGGGTTGGATGAGAGCCGCCGTCACCATTCTCGCCGTCGCGGCCCTGGCCTCGGTGCCGCTCTGGCTGCGCGATCCCTATCTCCTGAACGCGCTGATCACGACCGGAATCTTCGTCATCGGCGCGATGAGCCTCAATCTGCTGCTAGGCTTCACCGGCCAGCTCAGCCTCGGCCACATCGCTTTCTTCGGCATCGGTGCCTATGTCAGCGCGCTGACGTCGCTCGGCTTCGACGTCGGTCTGCCCGGAGACGTCCGCCTGGTTCACGCACCCTGGCCGCCGATTGCAGGCTCCTTGCTGGCCATCCTGGTCGCCGGAATGTGCGGCTATTTCGTCGGGTTGCTCTCCTTCCGCGTCCGCGGCGCCTATTTCGTCATCGTGACCATCTCCTTTGCCGAGGTCGTCCGGCTGGTCGCGCTGAACTGGGTCGAGCTGACGCAGGGACCGCTGGCGCTGACCAACATTCCATCCATCGCGCTGTCCTTGCCCGGGATTGGTGAGCTGACGCTGCGCACCAAGATGCAGAACTACTATCTTGTGCTGGTCGTGGCCCTCGTCGCCTATCTCCTGATCGCCCGCCTCGTTCATTCCCATTTCGGCCGTGCGATGCGGGGGCTGATGGAGAACGAGACGCTGGCGGTCTCTGTCGGCATCGACGTCACCAGGACGCTGACCCTGGCAGCCGTGATCTCGGCCGCAATCGCGGGCGCGGCCGGCAGCCTCTATGCGCACTACATCCGGATCATCGATCCTGAAGTATTCGCCTTCATCAACACCGTCACCATGGTGATCATGGTCATCAGCGGCGGCAAGGGCTCGCTGGCCGGGCCCGTCGTCGGTGGTCTGATCTTCGGGTTGCTGCCGGTCGCACTGCGGCCGGTGATGGCGCCGGAGGCGCAGTGGATCGCCTATGGCGGCGTGCTGATCGCCATCCTGTTCGTGTTGCCCCGTGGCATCGTGCCCTCGCTCGCACAGCGCTTCATCCGACGGCGCAGCGGCGCGCCGGCGCTGGCATCAGTCGCGCTCACCGAAACCGGTGCCAAGGAGCCGGCGTGATGACCGCGCGCAGCATTGCCTTGACCATCGAGCAGGTCGCCGTCCGCTTCGGCGGGCTGGTCGCGATCTCCGACATGAGTTTTACGGTCGGTGAGGGCGAGATCGTCAGTCTGATTGGACCGAATGGCGCCGGCAAGACCACCGCCTTCAACGTCATGACTGGTTTCCTGAGGCCGAGCGCAGGCCAGGTTACCTATCAGGGGGCGACGCTGACCGGGTTGAAGCCGCACGAGATCGCCGATCTCGGCCTGATACGCACCTTTCAGCGCACCAGCGTGTTTCCCAACGACACCGTCTACGACAATCTCCTGATCGGTCTGCATCGTCAGGGCCGGGTCCGGCTGCTCGATGCCATCCTCGGGCTGCCGGGCGCGCGCGCCTCGGAACGCAGGCTGCGGCAGCGCGCGAGCGAGTTGATCGAATGGGTCGGCCTCGAACGCCGCGCCCATGATGCGGCTGGCTCGCTGTCCTACGGTGAGCAGCGCCTTGTCGGTGTCGCGCTGGCGTTGGCGGCGGAGCCCTCGATGCTGCTGCTCGACGAGCCCGTCTCGGGCATGAACGCCTCGGAAACCCACCGTTTCGTCGAGCTGATCCGCAGCGTCCGCGACCGTGGCATCACCATCCTGCTGGTCGAGCACGACATGCCGATGGTGATGACAGTCTCGGACCGCATCGTGGTGCTGAACTATGGCCGTATCATCGCCGAGGGAACCCCGGATATGATTCGCAACGATCCGGCCGTGATCGAGGCCTATCTCGGACATGGAGCGGGGCGTGCTTGAGATCCGCGACGTGGTGTGCGGCTATGGCGGCGTCACTGCGCTGCGCGGCATCTCGCTCGACGTGAGGGCTGGCCAGCTCGTCGCCCTGATCGGCGCCAACGGTGCCGGCAAGAGCACGACGCTGCGCGCGATTTCCGGCCTCGTGCCGCCGCGCGCAGGGCAAATGCGGTTCGAGGGCATCGACATCACCGGGGCGAGACCGCCGCGCGTTCTTGCCAGCGGGATCGCACATTGTCCGGAAGGCCGGCGCGTATTTCCGCACATGAGTGTCGAGGAAAATCTCGACATGGGGGCTTACCTCCGTCGTGGTTCGGGCGAGATCGCGGCCGACCGCGACCGCATCTACGCGGAATTTCCGCGGCTCGCCGAGCGGCGCCGGCAGGCGGCGGGCACGCTGTCGGGCGGCGAGCAGCAGATGCTGGCGATCGGGCGCGCGCTGATGTCACGGCCGCGGCTGATCATGTTCGACGAGCCCTCGCTCGGGCTCGCGCCGAACATCGTCGAGCGCACCTTCGCAATCATCCGCGGTATCCGTGATGCCGGCACCACGGTGCTGCTGGTCGAGCAGAATGCGTTCGCCGCGCTCGAGATGTGCGACCACGCCTATCTGCTCGAGAATGGCCGCATCGTGCTGTCAGGCGCAGGTTCCGAGCTGATCGCGAACGAGCATGTGCGGAAGGCCTATCTCGGTGGATGATCCGGCTGTCTCTCCGGATCAGCGGGGGTGCATTGCGGTGTGTGATCTCGACCGGCTCAAGGCCGTGACCATCGTCCGCGTCGCCGGGCGGGACATGCTTGTGATCTGGAACGAGGGCGATGTCGTCGCGTGCGACCGCGTGTGCCCGCACGAACAGGCAGACCTTGGTCGGGGGCGCGTGGAGGCGGGGCGGCTGTTCTGCCCGCGCCATGCCGCGTCATTCGATTTGCGTGATGGGGCCATCACTGCGGGCTGGCCGAGCCCGCCATTGCGGCTCTACCCGGTGCGGATCACGGGTGAGCAGGTCTGGGTTGATACGGGGATGCGACAGTCAGAGCGATGATGGCATTGTGCCGGTGTTTTGCCCGACGTGTCAAATCCATGGGTGGTGCAAATTAGTCCTGAGAAAACAACGGCATTCTACTGTGCATGGGGTTGTTTTCGCAGTTTTAGTTCAGCAGCGCCTGCGCGGCCTCCACCAGAATGCCGTCAGGCCGCCGCAGCGCCTCCAGAATAGTGAAGTGATCGGCGCCTGCGACCTGGATGAGTTGTCCCGGCGCTTTCGCGGCCGCGCGCTTCTCATGGAAGTTGATCGAATCCAGCACCAGTGCCGGTAGCTCGCTGCTGCCATAGGCGATATCGAGCCGCTTGTTTGTTACGGGCAGGCGAAGCGGCGAGAGCCTGGCGATTTCCTCGTCCGTCAGCTTCAGTGCGTCGTTGAGCCAGGTGTCGCGGATCGGCGCGAGATCGTAGACGCCCGATAGCGCCAGCCCTGCATGGACGCGCGGATGATCCAGCGCCATCGCAACGAGCTGCGCGCCTGCCGACCAGCCCGACAGCACGACCGGTCCGGCAATGCCGTAGGAGGCACCGTGCGCCGCGATCCAGTCGAGCGTCCGCGGGATCTCGGCGACGATGTCGGTGAGGGACACCTCGGGCGCCAGCGAATAGCCGGGAATGGCGACCGACCAGCCATGGGCGGCGATGCCTTCGACGAGCATGGCGAACAATTCGCGCGAATTGCGCTGCCAATAGCCGCCATGCAGGAACACCAGGCAGGGCGCCTCAGGCCCGGCGGCCGGGTAGAGATCGATCTTGTTGTTCGCCCGCTGACCGTAAGCCAGATCGAGATGGGATTTCAGCGTGCTTCGCAGCCGGCTGGAGGTTTCGTTCCGTTCGGCGATCAGGGCCGTGCTGTTCTTGACGGCGGCGTTGTTGTCGTAGGCGGCGTCGCGTTCTGCCTGGGACAGCCCGGACCATGCGGAACGGGGATCGAGCGGTCGACCTGTCGAATGAGCATTCTCAATCATAATCACTCCGATACGGCCCTGGATGGCACCCTTGTCCAATTTGGGCCGGCTATTCACCGACAATTGAGGTGTTGGACCAGCCGTGTTCAGATTGGACGAGGCTGCCTCGGACTATGCCATGCGGGATCATTGTTGCCTTCTCTTGTCGGCCCCACGTTACTGTTGCGGTTGCATCAGACGCCCATTCAGGCGAAGGATACGCGCCACGCCACACAAAATGCTGGTTCGGGTGCGAGGGCACCTCCATGCTGTCGGTTCGATGAAAGAATAGCATTTGAATTCGCAAGACTATCGCTTTTCCGTGGCACCCATGATGGATTGGACTGACCGGCATTGCCGGGTGTTCCACCGTCATCTGACGCGGCGGGCGCTGCTTTATACGGAGATGCTGACCACCGGCGCCATTATCCATGGCAACCGGGAGCGGCTGCTTGGGTACGACGCGTGCGAGCATCCGGTGGCGCTTCAGCTTGGCGGGTCGGATCCGCACGACCTCGCGCTGGCCGCGCGGATCGGCGAAGGATTTGGTTATGACGAGATCAATCTCAATGTCGGCTGCCCGTCCGATCGCGTCAAGGACGGCCGGTTCGGCGCCTGCCTCATGGCGGAGCCGGAACTAGTGGCCCGGTGCGTTCAGGCCATGAAGCGCGCGGTCGCCGTTCCCGTCACGGTGAAGTGCCGTATCGGGATCGACGACCAGGACCCTGAAGTGGCGCTCGATACGATCGCGCGTGCGGTGGTGGCGTCCGGCTGCGATGCGCTGATCGTGCATGCCCGCAAAGCCTGGCTCACTGGCCTGTCGCCAAAGGAGAACCGCGACATCCCGCCGCTCGATTATGATCGCGTCTATCGGCTCAAGCGCACGATGCCTGCTGTGCCCGTCATCATCAATGGCGGCATCTCTGGGATCGACGAGGCCAAGGCGCATCTTGCCCACGTCAACGGTGCGATGCTCGGCCGCGCCGCCTATCAGGAGCCGTGGCGGTTGCTCAGCGTCGATACCGACATCTTCGGCGAGGCGGCGCCGCACGCGTCCATGCAGGACGCGCTCGAGGCGATGATGCCCTATATCGAAGAGCAGCTCGCGCGCGGCACCCGGCTGCACGCAATTACGCGGCATTTCGTCGGCGCGTTCCACGCCGTGCCCGGCGCGCGCGCCTTCCGCCGCCATCTTGCCGAGCAGGGGGTGAAGCCGGGCGCCGGTCTCGACGTGCTGCGCGAGGCGATCGCTCATGTCGGTGCACGCGCGCCAGCGGAGGCGGCGTAGAATTGTCTAGTCGGCCGCGATCCGGGAGCGTCGGGGGCTGCTCTGGAGCTCCGGAAAACCTGTCAGCATCAGCGTGTCCGCGCGCACGCCCCAGCTTTCCAGGCGGTCGAGGAAGCTCATGCCGAGCAGATTGGTCTTCATCTGGCCGCGTTGCACGACCAGGGCCGGCACCGACTTCTCGACCAGCTTGCCGACGGCGAGACGGTCTAGCGTGAGCCGTGCCGCCTTGGTGTGGCCGCCCGCGGTCTCCAGGTCGACGTCGTATTCGAGCATCTCGAGCGGCAGTCCGATCGCTTTCGCGGTTTCCCAGGTCAGCACCACGGAGGTTGCACCTGTATCGATTACCATCGGCGCAGTGACGCCGTTGATCTTCGCTCGCAGCGCAAATTCGCCACCCTGGCCGCGCGGGATATGCACGGCGGGGGCCGGGGCGGCGGTCTGCGCCCGGAAGATGTGGGAAACCTTGTGACTGGCACGCACGATCTGATCGGGATCGCCATAGGCGACGACGGCGCCTGCGGTGCCGGCGAGCATGAGGAGAACGAGCAGGAAGCGGATCATGGCGCGCCTCCAGAGGCGTTCGTGCCGATCAGGTACGCTTCGGCAATGCTGCGATCGGCGCGAGTCCTGCCTGATTCATGCGCGCGGGCAACAGCGCCATGATCGCCAGCCGTTCCGCGCTGTGCATGGCGTGCCAGCGCGCGATCTCCGGCAAGGTCCGGCCGCAGCCGAAGCAAAGCTTGGTCTTGGGATCGATCATGCAGACGGCGACGCACGGCGTTTCTTTGCTCATGCGGATATTGTGAGGGATCGTCGGGCATTTCTGCAAGCATCTCGTTAAGAGCCCGTGCCTGCGCTCATGATCGGCTTGTGGCGCGGCCGGCGCTTCTCGTCGGGAACGAGCGAATTCTCGGGCTGAAGCGGCGGAGAATCATCCGACAGCGGCGCCAGCGCGCTCATCACGCGCTCCGGCGGGAAGGTGACGATCACCTCGGTGCCGATGCGCAGCTTCGATTTCAGAGTGAACGTGCCGCCATGCAGGTCAATCAGATTCTTGGCGATGGGCAGGCCGAGGCCTGCGCCCTGTTCGGCCGACTTGATCGAGTTGGAGCCCTGGCCGAACGAGGCGAGCACGACCGGGATCTCGTCCTCGGGAATTCCGGAGCCGGAATCCCTCACCGAGAGATATTGTCCGCCCGAAGCGGTCCATCCCGCCTTGAGCCAGATCTCGCCACCCTGCGGCGTAAACTTGATCGAGTTAGAGAGCAGGTTGAGCACGACTTGGCGGATCGCGCGCTCGTCGGCCCAGAGCCGCGGCATGGCCTGCTCGAACACTTCGTGGATCGTGATGCCACGGCTCGAGGCGCGCAGCTTCATCAAATGATGGCAGTCGGCGACGATGCCGACCAACGACACTGCTTCCTCGTTCAGCTCGTAGCGGCCGGCTTCGATCCGCGATAGATCGAGGATCTCGTTGATAAGGTTGAGCAGGTGCACGCCGGAATTATGGATGTCCGCCGAGTACTCCTTGTAGACGGGCACCGCGTGTGCGCCAAAAATCTCACTCTTCATCACCTCGGAGAAGCCGAGGATGGCGTTCAGGGGCGTGCGCAGTTCGTGGCTCATCTGCGCAAGGAAGCGCGACTTGGCGACGTTGGCGGATTCGGCGCGGTGGCGCGCTTCGTCCGAGATGGCCTTGGCCTGTTCGAGTTCGCCGATCAGCGCGTCCTTCTCGGCGCGCGCCTCGAGCGTGGCGAAGGTCGAGGAGTGCAGGCGGTGAGCCAGCAGGACGAAATAGCCTTCGGCCGCCAGCGCGAGTGCCGCCAGGACGTAATTGTCCAGTGAGCCGGTCATCACGAAACTCAGCGCCATTGCGACCGCGACCGGCGCGGTGGCGGCAAGGGCAGCGATCGGCAGATTGGCGGCCAGCATGCTCGATACTGCGATCACCAGCAGCATCAGGAACATCATCAGCGTTTCCGTGACCATGTCGAGCACGGGGTGGATCAGGATCGCCATCCAGCACAGGCCATAGAGCAGGTCGAGCACGACGAAACGCGTTCGCCATGCGCGCGTCGCGGCCGGAGAGGTGGCCTCTGTCAGGAACCGCCGGCAACTGCGGATCATCGCACTGTGGATGCAGAGCATGCCCGCGGTCCAGGCCGCCGCCGGGATCGGCTGCATCCAGAGCCCGAACAGCACGCCGGTGGCGACCACCAGCAGCATCACGACATAGGAAGCCGACAGCCGCGTCTGGGCATATTGACGCAACATCTCGGCGTCGAACGCCGGCCGGGTTCCGCTGGTCGACGTTAACTTGTCGCGTGCCTCGCGTACCCGCTGCGCCGCAGCCCTGCGGCTGCTCGCCGATGGAGCGCTCACCGGCTCGGCCGGAAGCTGCACAACCTCGGGCTTTTCAGCGGGGTTACTCATCAAGCAACACGATTCCTGCCCACGCCGGACGCGGGCCTTCTGCATTGTCTATCTCTGGCAAGAAATCCTTAAGAGGTGCCTTAAGGAGCTAAAGAATTACGTTAACGCCTGATTAAGAAACGCCTTCCGTGATGGGAACCGGCGCTGGCGACGGGCGTCATGACGGGCAGATCAATGCAGCAGCGAGTGCTGCGCGATGTAGACCAGTGCACCCGCGAGGTAGCCCACGAGCGCGGGACCCGCGATGCGGCGGGCGTACCAGAAGAACTCGATCTTCTCGAGCCCCATCGCCGCGACCCCTGCGGCCGAGCCGATGATCAGGATCGAGCCGCCGGTGCCGGCGCAATAGGCGATGAATTCCCAGATGAAGCTGTCGGGCGGATATTGCGCCAGATTGTACATGCCCATCGTCGCCGCGACGAGCGGCACGTTGTCGATGATGGCGCTCAATAGGCCGAGTAGGATGACGATGATGTCGAGACGGCCGACTGTTGTGTCGAGCCATTTAGCCAGCACCTCCAGGACGTGGGCGTGCTCCAGGCACGCGACGGCTATGAGAATGCCGACGAAGAACACGATGGAGCTCATGTCGATGCGCGTTAGCGCATGGACGAGGGTGAGGGGGCGACGCGCATCCTCGTCCTTGTGGCGGTGAACGATCTCGCCCACCAGCCAGAGAATGCCCAGCCCGAACAGGATCCCCATGAAGGGTGCGAGGTGCGTCACGGCCTTGAACACAGGAACGGCGACCAGCGTACCGAGGCCGAGATAGAACATCAGATTGCGCTCGAACACCTCGACCTTGAGAGCCTGCGCTTCCCGCTGCGGCGGCGGGATGATGTCCTTCCCCTTGACGGAGTAGCCAACGATGAGCAGCGGGACCAGCAGATTGAGCAGGGACGGCAGGAACACCGATTGCATGATGCTGACGGGGGTGATCTGCCCTCCGATCCAGAGCATCGTCGTCGTGACGTCGCCGATGACGGTCCAGGCGCCGCCCGCATTGGCGGCGATGACGATGAGGGAGGCGAAGAGCAGGCGGTCGTTCTTGTGGCCGATCAGCTTCTGGATCAGCGAGATCATCACGATGGTTGTCGTGAGATTGTCGAGGATCGCGCTCAGGAAGAACGTCACGAAGCCGATGATCCACATCAACGTGGTCTGCTTCGTGGTGCGGATCACGGACGTGATGACCTCGAAGCCGTTGTGGGCGTCGATCACCTCGACGATCGTCATGGCGCCGATCAGGAAGAAGACGATTTGGGCGGTCGCGGAGACGGATTCGTCGAGCTGGCGGTTGACAAGGGATGCATCGCCGACGGACAGCGCATAGATGGTCCAGAGCAGGCCCGCTCCCAGGAGAGCCGAAGCGCTCTTGTTGATGCCGAGCGGGTGTTCGAGCGCGATGGCAGCATACGCAACGATGAAAACGGCGGCTATCACGCTCAGCAAGTCAGTCCCCCCGAACTTTGTACTTCAGCTCAATGTGCTTGCCAGACCTCGTCGCAGTGCCGGCGGCGTCGAGGTCTGGGACGGTCGCAGTGCCGCCCGGCAGCAAGCCGTCAAGATGATCCTCAGCGTTGCAGACGCGCGAGCAGGCTCGACGTGTCCCAGCGCTTGCCGCCCATTTTCTCCACCTCGGAGTAGAATTGGTCGACCAGCGCCGTGACAGGCAGGTTGGCGCCGTTGCGGCGAGCTTCAGCCAGCGAGATCGAGAGGTCCTTGCGCATCCATTCCACCGCGAACCCGAAATCGTACTTGCCCTCGTTCATGGTCTTGTAGCGATTTTCCATCTGCCAGGACTGCGCGGCCCCTTTCGAGATGGTCTCGATCACTGCGGCGACGTCGAGGCCACTCTTCTTGGCGAAGTGGATACCCTCGGAGAGACCCTGCACGAGGCCGGCGATGCAGATCTGGTTGACCATCTTCGTCAGTTGGCCGGAACCGGCGGGCCCGAGCAGTTTGCACATCCGCGCATAGGCCCCCGTGATGATCGGCTCGGCGCCGGCATAGGCGTCCTGAGCGCCGCCGCACATCACCGTCAGCACGCCATTCTCGGCGCCCGCCTGGCCGCCGGAGACCGGTGCATCGATGAACCTGAAACCGGCCTTGGTCGCGGCCGCATCGAGTTCGCGCGCGACTTCCGCCGAGGCGGTGGTGTGGTCGACGAAGGTCGCACCCTTCTTGATGCCGGCAAACGCGCCGTCGGGGCCGGTTGTGACCGCGCGCAGATCGTTGTCGTTGCCGACGCAGCACATCACGAAATCCTGGCCTTCAGCGGCGGCCTTCGGACTCGCTGCGGTCTTGCCGCCGAACTTGTCCGCCCACTCCTTCGCCTTGGCCGCGGTGCGGTTATAGACGGTGACCTCATGGCCCCCTTTTTTCACGAGGTGTCCGGCCATGGGGAAGCCCATGACGCCAAGACCGAGGAAAGCGACTTTTGCCATGTATGAGACCTTGTCCGTAGTTTGGGTTTTACGGTTCTTGCCGGGCGAGCAGGAGCCTGGTTCCGCCGTGAGGGCGGATTGGGGCGCACCATAAACCCTTGAGGCCTGAGGGCAACGGCTTCGTTTGGCGGTCCCCTGTGCTAGGATGGCGGACCTCAAGGACTTCAAAAAAGGGAGCGAAGGCATGGACATGGGTTTGGGCGGCGTGAGCGTGGGCGTGCTCGATCATTTCAACATCCGAACCCGGAAACTGGCCGAGACGGTCCGCTTCTACGAAGACGTGCTGGGCCTGGAAAATGGTGCCCGGCCGAATTTCGCCTTTCCGGGCGCCTGGATGTACAGCGAGGGCAAGCCGGTGGTGCACCTCGTCGATATTTCTCCGACCGCCGAGCCACAAAAGCCGGATTCCGGCGTTGTCCACCATGTCGCCTTCGTCAGCCGCGGCTTCGACGCTATGAAGCAGCGGCTCGCATCCAAGGGGATGAAGTTCGAGTCCCGCCAGGTGCCCGGCGGCGACCTCTGGCAGATCTTCGTCCACGATCCCAACGGGGTCATGATCGAGCTGAACTACGAGGCGGCCCGGGAGCAGGGAGCCGCGCCCGCGGAGATGGCTGACGATATCGGCAGGCAGTAGCCTTTTGGGCGTTTCCGCTCTAATGGGGCATCTTGAAATCAGGAGATGCGCTTTGAGCGTGACGCAGCAACAGGTTCTCGACAGCCTTGGCCGGATCAAGTCGCCGCGCGGGGTCGCGCTCACCAACGCCAATGTGCTGAGCGCAATCAGCGCCTCGGACGGCAAGGTGTTCTTCTCGATCAATGTCGATGCCGCCGAGGCGCGCGCCTGGGAGTCCATCCGGGCCGAAGCGGAAGCCGCTGTGCGCGCCATTCCCGGCGTCACCACCGTGATGGTGGCGCTGACCGCGGAGCGCAAGCCGGGCTCCGCGCCGCCGCCACCACCGCAGCCGAGCCGCGGCACGCCCGGCGTGCAGCCGGCCCACGCCCATAAGCCGCCGCAGGCCGGCCAATCGCCGATGGCGCGGCAGTCTGAGATCCCGGGCGTTGCCGCCGTGATCGCGGTGGCCTCCGGCAAGGGCGGGGTGGGAAAATCGACCACCGCGCTCAATCTGGCGCTCGGCCTGCGCGACCTCGGCCTCAAGGTCGGGCTGCTCGACGCCGACATCTACGGCCCCTCGGTGCCGCGGCTGACCGGCCTGCGCGACAAGCCGGAGCTGAACGACGAGCGCAAGATGATTCCGCTCCGGCGCTTCGGCCTCGCCATCATGTCGATCGGCTTTTTGGTGGAGGAGGAGACCGCGATGATCTGGCGCGGCCCCATGGTGATGTCGGCGGTGACGCAGATGCTGCGCGACGTCGAATGGGGCAAGCTCGACGTGCTGGTGGTCGACATGCCGCCTGGCACCGGCGATGCCCAGCTCACGCTGGCTCAGAACGTGCCGCTTAAGGGCGCCGTGATCGTCTCGACCCCGCAGGACCTGTCTCTGATCGATGCACGGCGGGGGCTTGCCATGTTCAAGAAGGTCAACGTGCCCGTGCTCGGCATCGTCGAGAACATGAGCTACTTCCAGTGCCCGCATTGCGGCACCAAGTCGGACATATTCGGCCATGGCGGGGCGCGGCACGAGGCGGAGAAGCTCGGAGTACCGTTCCTGGGCGAGATCCCCTTGCACATGGCGATTCGCGCCACCTCGGATGCCGGCAATCCTGTCGTCGACAGCGAGCCGGACGGACCTCATGCGGCGATCTACCGCGCCATTGCAGGCCAGGTCCGGGACCAGCTCAAGGGTGTCATCGCCGCGGCCTGAACCGGTCGTCGGCAAGCTCCTGGGACATGCGACTTTCGTAGAGTCCCGTCATGCCATTGTCGCGTTCCGCAAGCGGGGCTTCCGTGTTAAACGCCCACGGCAGTCAAGCCCCTTCGGTTCGACGCGGCCTTCACGCGTCGCCGGAATGAGCGGCGGCAAAAGAGAAGTTGAGGGGAAACGCCCCAGCAAGGAGAGAGATGAAGATGAAGCGTCGTGAATTTCTTAAAGTGTCGGCAGCGGGCGCGGCGGCAACCGCGGTGGCCTCGCCGGCGATCGCGCAATCCTCGCCTGAGGTGAAGTGGCGCCTGACTTCGAGCTTCCCGAAGTCGCTCGACACCATCTATGGCGGCGCCGAGCAGGTGGCCAAGTATGTCGCCGAGATGACCGACAACAAATTCCAGATCCAGGTGTTTGCGGCCGGCGAACTCGTCCCCGGCCTGCAGGCGCTCGATGCGACCTCCAGCGGCACGGTGGAGATGTGCCATACGGTGTCCTACTACTATGTCGGCAAGGATCCGACCTTCGCGATTTTCGCCTCGGTGCCGTTCGGCCTCAATGCGCGCCAGCAGAATTCGTGGCTCTATCAGGGCGGCGGCAACGAACTCGCCAACGAGTTCTTCAAGAAGTCGAACGTGGTCGGCTTCCCCTGCGGCAACACCGGCACCCAGATGGGCGGCTGGTTCCGCAAGGAGATCAAGACCGTTGCCGACCTCTCCGGCCTGAAGATGCGCATCGGCGGCATTGCCGGGCAGGTGCTCCAGAAGGTGGGCGTGGTGCCGCAGCAGCTCGCTGGCGGCGACATCTACCCGGCATTGGAGAAGGGCACCATCGACGCGGCCGAGTGGGTCGGTCCCTACGATGACGAGAAGCTCGGCTTCGCCAAGGTCGCCAAGTACTACTATTATCCAGGCTTCTGGGAAGGCGGTCCGACCGTCCACGCCTTCGCCAATCTGGAAAAGTGGAATGCGCTGCCGAAAAACTATCAGGCGATCCTCACCAACGCGACGGCCAACGCCAACACCTGGATGGCCGCGCGTTACGACATGCAGAACCCGGCGGCGCTGAAGCGTCTCGTCGCCGGCGGCACCCAGCTTCGTCCCTTCACCAACGAGGTGCTGGAAGCCTGCCTCAAGGCGACCAACGAGCTTTGGGCGGAAGTCTCGGCCAAGAACCCCGACTTCAAGAAGTCGATCGACGCCATGCAGGCCTATCGCTCCGACGAATATCTGTGGTGGCAGGTCGCCGAATATACCTACGACAGCTTCATGATCCGCTCCCGCACCCGCGGCTGATCTACGGCTTAAGTCGTAAGACGGATCGCCCGGCCTCGCTCGCGAGGCCGGGCTTTTTCTTTGCCGCAGTGCGATCGGGATGGCATTCGGCCCGGCGATGTTCCATGCTGTCCCCAAGCCTCGACAAGAAGGCCCACAATCAGATCCATCAGGGTAGGAAATCATGAAGAGAAGAGACTTCATCAAGGTCACGGGACTTGGTGCGGCCGGTGCCGCCACGCTCGCCGCGCCTGCGATCGCGCAGTCCATGCCGGAAATCAAATGGCGCATGCCGACGAGCTGGCCGAAATCGCTCGACACGCTGTTTGGCGGCGCCGAGATGATGTGCAAGATGGTCGCTGAAGCGACCGACAACAAATTCCAGATCCAGATCTTCGCCGCCGGCGAGATCGTGCCGGGTCTCCAGGTGCTCGATGCCGTGCAGAATGGCACCTGCGAGATCGGCCACACCGCGTCCTACTACTATTTCGGCAAGGACCCGACCTTCACCTTCGGCTCAGCCGTGCCGTTCGGTCCCAACATGCGCATCAACCAGGCCTGGTACATGCTGGGCGGCGGGCGCGACGTGCTCAACGAGTTCTACAAGGGCTACAACGTCGTCTCGCTGCTCGCGGGCAACACCGGCTGCCAGATGGGCGGCTGGTTCAGGAAAGAGGTCAACACGCCCGACGATCTCAAGGGCATGAAATTCCGCGTTGGCGGCTTCGCCGGCCGTGTGCTCCAGAAGCTCGGCGTCGTGCCGCAGCAACTCGCCGGCGGCGACATCTATCCGGCGCTGGAGAAGGGCACCATCGACGCCGCCGAATGGGTCGGTCCCTATGACGACGAGAAGCTCGGCTTCTACAAGATCGCGCCGCACTACTACTATCCCGGTTGGTGGGAAGGCGGGCCGATGCTGCTGGCCTTCGTCAACCTCGACAAGTGGAACGCGCTGCCGAAATATTACCAGAGCGTGTTGGAGCAGGCCGGCCACTACGCCAACAATTACATGATGGCGCGCTACGACAACGCCAATCCGCTGGCGCTGAAGAAGCTGCTCGCAGGCGGCACCAAGCTGCACGCCTTCTCGCCGTCGATCATGGATGCCTGCTACAAGGCGGCCAAGGAGCTGCACGCCGAGGTCGGCGCGACCAACGCCAACTTCAAGAAGGTCCACGATTCCCTCGCCAAGTTCACAAGCGACGGCTACGCCTGGTTCCAGGTCGCCGAGGTCGGCTACGACATCTTCATGGCCCGGCGCTCCCAGAGCTGATCACGCTGCGTGTTGCCTGCAACGCCTCGGAGCGAAGGCTCCGGGGCGTTGTCGTTGCGGCGTTCCGAAGCACGTCCAAACAAAAACAGCGAAAACAACCCCATGCACAGTAGACGAGGGGTGATAGCGGGATTGCCTGTCGGTGCTGCCAATACGCTGATATGTCGAGCTAATTAGCGGGATGAGACGATCGGCGGGCAGCTGGGTCCGCGCCGCGATTTTGGGAGCGAAACTAGCGTTAGGGACGCCGAGCGACGGATCCGGCTTCGCTGTTCCGATTCTGTGGATTACGGAGCCCGTTTGACTCGTCGGGCAAAACAGTGGCAAAAAGCGACAATCGTATAATCCGAAATTTGGGGTCGCGCCGATCTGCGGAAATGACCCATGAGCTTTGATCCCGATGAAATTCAAGACGCACTGCGAAAAGCATGGTCGTCGTCGACGGCCAGCCAATGGAGCGCGGACAATCCGGCGGCCGGGCAATGCAATGTCACTGCGCTGCTCATTCATGAACTGTTCGGCGGCCAGTTGCTGAAGACACCGCTGCCTGCCGCGGACCATTTTTACAACCGGATCGAAGGCGTGAGGTACGACTTCACGGCGAGCCAGTTCGATCGGCCGATCGTTTACCTGGATTTGCTGGCAAGTCGTGCGGAAGCGGAGCTTGGTGCAACAAACGACGAACTAGCGGAACTCAGAACAGCATTTCAGGAACATCACGCCAAGCGAGGCAAGGGTTCAATGCCTTAGTGAACAACGCCTGCCGCGTCCTCTGCGCTCGGCATGAGCCAATCGAGCCCGAGAAGGCCGGCTTCGAGGATAAGGCGACAATACCCCGAGGATTCTCGGGGGGAAGGCAAGCACGAGGCTCCCGTCCCGCAGGGGGAATTTCAGGGCCGCTGCAGCCAGTGATCTTAGCATCGAGGCTGCAAGCAAACTCAGGCGCGGAGTTCACCGACGCCGGGGATGTTCGGGTTCAAGAGCCGAACGATGGCGCCGGGCGCTCGCGCGGCGCCAGCATGAAGGATGAAGGCGTATCCGCCGGCATCAAGCTATCGACCTTGGTATTCACGCCAGCGTTCCACTTCATCCATGGCATCGACTCAAGATGAGGAATCGGTGGGAGCGCGATCTTCTTTTCGAACGCGTCGGCTGGAACGGGTTTGCCCGGCATACGATCCATTCCCCAAGCCGCCAGCGACGGCAGCAGGAGGATCGCAGCGATCGACGCCGCGAGTATCCGGCGGGCTAGGGGTTGCGCGAGCACTACCCGGGGTTTCTCCGCCCGAGCGGAGATATAATGATGTGATCGCTGACCATGTCATCCTCCTATCGTTCGAAAAAGACTGATCCAGGCGATCGTGGCGCAGCTGAGGGTGAACATCAGCCAGTGCACGGCCGCCGCTCCGTTTCTACGCAGCCTTTGCTGACGATCTCTGCTCATCTGACCGCTCCTCGTACGTCGATGTCTCCTTTCCTGATCGAGACGTGGGTCCGTTACTGCTAAGTTAGAAGTCCATCTGCGGCGCGGCTGGGGCTTCCGCCTTCTTCGGTTTCTCGGCGACGAGCGCTTCGGTGGTGATCAGAAGGGCGGCGATAGACGCAGCATCCTGCAAGGCTGTGCGAACCACCTTGGCCGGGTCGATCACGCCGGCCCGCACCAGATCCTGGTACTCGCCAGTCGCGGCGTTGAAGCCCCAATTGTAGTCGCCGTTCTCGATCAGCCTGCCGACCACCAGCGAACCGTCCTCGCCGGCATTCTCGACAATCTGGCGGGCTGGCATCTGGATTGCCCGGCGCACGATGTCGACGCCGGCCTTTTGGTCGGCGTTGGCGGTCTTGATGCGTTCAAGCGCCTTGAGCGCCCGCAACAGCGCCACTCCGCCGCCCGGCAGGATGCCTTCTTCCACCGCGGCGCGGGTCGCATGCATCGCGTCGTCGACGCGATCCTTGCGCTCCTTGACCTCGACTTCAGTGGCACCGCCGACCCGGATTACGGCCACGCCGCCCGCGAGCTTGGCAAGCCGCTCCTGCAACTTCTCGCGATCGTAGTCCGAGGTGGTCTGCTCGATCTGCAGCTTGATCTGGGCCACGCGCGCCTCAATGTCCTTCTTGGCGCCGGCGCCATTGACGATGGTCGTGTTCTCCTTGTCAATTACCACCTTCTTGGCCCGGCCGAGCATGTTGAGCGTGACGTTCTCGAGCTTGATGCCGAGATCTTCGGCGATCATCGTGCCGCCGGTGAGGATCGCGATGTCCTCGAGCATCGCCTTGCGGCGATCGCCGAAGCCCGGCGCCTTGACGGCTGCGATCTTCAGCCCGCCGCGCAGCCTGTTGACGACCAGCGTCGCCAGCGCTTCGCCTTCGATGTCTTCGGCGATGATCAGCAGGGGCTTGCTCGACTGCGCCACCGACTCGAGCAGCGGCAGCATCGATTGCAGTGCGGACAGCTTCTTCTCGTGGATCAGGATGTACGGGTCTTCGAGCTCCGCCCGCATCTTTTCGGCATTGGTGACGAAATAGGGCGACACATAGCCGCGATCGAACTGCATGCCCTCTACCACCTCCAACTCCGTGTTGAGGCTCTTAGCCTCCTCCACGGTGATGACGCCTTCGTTGCCGACCTTCTTCATGGCCTCGGCGAGGAAGCGACCGATCTCAGTGTCGCCATTCGCGGAGATCGTCGCGACCTGGGCGATCTCGTCGTTCGCCGTGACCTTCTTGGCGTGCGATTTGAGGTCCTTGACGATCGCCTCGACTGCGAGGTCGATGCCGCGCTTGAGGTCCATCGGGTTCATGCCCGCTGCAACCGACTTAGCGCCTTCCTTGACGATCGATTGCGCCAGCACGGTCGCAGTCGTCGTTCCGTCGCCAGCGACATCGCTGGTCTTCGACGCCACCTCGCGCACCATCTGCGCGCCCATGTTCTCGAACTTGTCTTCGAGCTCGATCTCCTTGGCCACGGTGACACCGTCCTTGGTGATGCGCGGCGCCCCGAACGATTTCTCCAGCACCACGTTGCGGCCTTTCGGTCCGAGCGTCACCTTGACGGCGTTTGCCAGCGTATCGACGCCGCGCAGCATGCGGTCGCGGGCTTCCGTCGAGAATTTGACGTCCTTGGCAGCCATGACGTTCTCTCCTTTGCCGTTCAATGAGTGTCAGCGCTTCACGCGGCCTTCTTCGTCGCGGCGGCCTTCTCGACCACGCCCAGCAGATCGCTCTCCTTCATGATGAGAAGCTCTTTGCCGTCGATCTTCACCTCCGTGCCGGACCATTTGCCGAACAGCACCCGGTCGCCGACCTTCACGTCGAGCGGCACCAGCTGGCCCTGTTCGTTGCGGCCACCCGGCCCGGCGGCGATCACCTCGCCTTCCTGCGGCTTTTCCTTCGCCGTGTCCGGAATGATGATGCCGCCGGCAGTCTTCTCCTCGGCATCGATGCGTCGCACCAGCACGCGATCATGCAATGGACGGAAATGCATGCACATCCTCCCCTACAATTCAGCGATGTCATAAAAATCGGGGCCGCAACCGGCCGTCCGGCAAAATCGACCTAGGCGCGGCAAAGATGAGGTCAAGAGGGGCTATGAAAAATTTTTCGACACCGCCGGCAGAAGTTTCCGCGACGACGTGTCGTGACACGGCGGGACGGAGCGGCGCCCTTGCCGGCTTTCCGCAGTGCCGCAGGTCCGTCCCTTCAAATATCTTTTTACGCGGCCGTGGGCGGCGCTCCCGGAGCGGTGTCCGTGGAGGTCGGCCGGACGCGCAGCGAGTGCCGATAGCCGGAGCTGGCGGTAAGGCTGCGAAGCATCCTCTGGTAGATCCGGGTATACTCCGTCGCCATGCGCGCGGACGAGAAACGTCCCTCGAACCGGGCGCGGATGGCTTTGCGGTCGAGCGCCAGCAATCCGGGAATGGCCCGCGCCGCCTCATCGACGTCGGACACGATACGGCCGGTTAGTCCGTCGTCGACGATTTCCGGGACCGATCCGCAACGGAAGGCGAGCACCGGCGTGGCGCAGGCCATGGCTTCGATCATGACCAGGCCGAAAGGCTCCGGCCAGTCGATCGGGAAGAGCAGCGCTGCCGCATTGCCGAGAAATTCGCTTTTGGCGCTCTCATTGATCTCGCCGATGAACTCGATTCCCGGCTCGTTCAGCATCGGCGCGATAACACCGCGAAAATAGGCTTCATCGGCCTTGTCGACCTTGGCAGCTATCTTGAGCGGAAGCCCCGCCGCCCGCGCAATTGCAATAGCGCGGTCGGGACGTTTCTCCGGTGAGATGCGGCCGAGAAACGCTAGATAGCCGCCTGTCGGGCTGAAGCTTGGGGTGTGCAGATCGAGCGGAAGGCCGTGGTACACCGTCGCCACGAAGTTCGCGCCTGAGAGCGGCGCCCGTTGCGCGTTCGAAATCGAAACCAGCGGCATGTCGGAAAATCGGCGGTAGAACGGCATATGGTCCAGCAGATCCTGCCGGCCGTGCAACGTTGTCAGCGTCCGGCCGCGCTCGGACCGGAACAGCGGAAAATGCAGATAGTCGGTGTGGAAGTGCAGGATGTCGAACTCATCCGCGCGCTCGCGCACCTTGTCGAGCATGACCATCGGATGGGGAATAGCATCTTGCACGTCGTGATCGAGGCGCAGCGCACGAGTGGTGCAGGGAACGAGCTCGGCCGAGGTAATGGAGTCCTGGCTGGCGAACAGCGTCACTTGGTGACCCTGTCGCACCAGCTCCTCGGTCAGCCACGAAACCACCCGCTCCGTTCCCCCATAAAGCCGGGGCGGGACGCTCTCGAACAGCGGGGCAATCTGCGCAATCTTCATCTTCTTCCCTCCGCGATTAACCGCTGCGCCAGCCCCGATCGGGACGATCGGGACGGCGCGCAGCTCCATGCAAACGGGAGCGCATCGCGCTCCGGATCTTTTGCAGTGCGCGCTCGCGCGATACGCCGGAAGTGCCGGCAAGCTCCTCCAGGGTCTTCGGCTGTTCGGCCAGGAATCGCGCCCCGACGATATGGCGCTCACGGAGGTCAAGGAGAGCGAGCGCGTCCCCCACTGCGCTTCTTACCCGGTTACGATCCTCCGCCTCCGACAGCAGCGTCTCCGGGTCGGGCGCCGGATCGATCAGCCGGTCCTCGATTTCCTCGGCCCCGTCCTCCCGCCTCGTGGGCAGGTTGAGCGAAGTATCACCCCGTATCCAGCCGTTCATCTCGACGACCTCAGGCGAGGCTACTTTCAGTTTGTCGGTGATATATTCGGCCTGCTCCGGCGACAGGTCGCGGGCAGATTCGATCGGACGGACAGGATGCTCATTTTCCAATTCCTCCTCAGAGCAAAGTGGGTGAGCTCCCCCAGCATGCGCCTGGGCCCAGAAGCGGCGCCCAAGCGCGTCATGCCGGCGGCGCTCACAAAATGTCGTATCTTCCGAATTGTTCCTTCGAGAAATAAGAGCTGCGGCCGGGCCCATGTGAGCAGCGAAGTGCAGGCGGTGAATCCGACAATGGCCTTGACGGCCTCGATTTAGGGAGCTCCCGTGGCGGCTCAAAAGGTGTGGGCCGGCCGAGCATGGGGCTGATTGCGCAGGGCGAAGGTGGCCGTCCGCAGCGGCGGTTGATGCGAAGCACACAATCTACCGAAGCCGGGGTCGGGACGGCAAAAATACAATTCGAGCGCGCATGGCGCCCTTGAAAACGACCCGCACCGTTCTAGCTCTTGGGTGCCACATGTGTGGCGCCGGACGCCGTCAGGGTCCGGTCAAGCTTTCAATTACCCACATTTAGCCGAGAGGGCTGAGGGAGCGCACCAACTATTGCATCGCGGGAATCGACCGTGATTCCTTGTCTGGCACCGATTCGCAG
>NZ_JADPKU010000102.1:0-79132 GCF_023074095.1 Bradyrhizobium sp. 137 | reverse complement strand
GCGCGCAGCGCCAGCCTTGAGCCCGCTCGATCACCGGTCTACTTCAACACAGTTGCTCCTCGGGGAGCGATGCACTATTGCCCCCGTCGCCTTGCCGATAACTGATGCCGCGGTCCGGTTGGGCCGCTCACATCACCGCAAGACTTGGCGCACAGACCCCGGGCGCCAGGACCACACGATTTTGCCGTACGCCGATCACACCGGTCGAGTGCGCGAGGCTCTTCGCTCACGGCTCTCCGCCCTGCGAAACCCTTGGCGCCGATGTAACCTGCGTCCACCGCCGCCCGGCCCGCGTGTCGTGACGATCGCGATACGCCCCTCTTGCCTGGGCCGGGTTGCCGCGACACATACGCGATTTCCGAATTTCGGTAAAGCGGAATGTTTTGGATGGCGCGCGTTGACCCACGGCTGGCGTGTTTTGCCCGTCAGGCAACACAAGACCTTGTAGCCTTCCCCTCGTCATTCCGGGGCGACGACGTCGCAAGCCCTGAATGACAGCTGTGGCTGCATTTGCCCATCCCGCCGCCGCGCTGGTATGGTTCCTGCAAGCTGCCTCGGCTTCCGCAATCTCCTGACAAGATCCTTAAAATGCCAAGCTCAAGACCCGACCGCATCCGCAAGCTGCTCGCCGACCTCGTTGCTTTCGACACCGTCAGCGACCGCACCAACCTGCCTCTGATCACCCATATCGAAAGCTATCTCGCCACGTTCGGCATCAAGTGCGAGCGCATCGTCGATGAGACCGGCGAGAAAGCCTCGCTGTGGGTCACCATTGGACCGGAGGACCGTCCCGGCCTGGTGCTGTCGGGCCACACCGATGTCGTGCCCGTGGTCGGCCAGGACTGGAGCCACGATCCGTTCAAGCTCGTCGAGCGTGACGGCAGGCTCTACGGCCGCGGCACCACCGACATGAAGGGCTTTGTCGCGGTGTGCCTCGCGATGGTGCCGGAGATCGTGGAGGCGAAGCTCAAGACGCCGATTCATCTGGCGATCTCCTATGACGAGGAGATCGGCTGCGTCGGCGTGCGGCCGATGCTGCGCGAGGTGGCGAAGAAACGCGTAAAACCGCTCGGCTGCTTTGTCGGCGAGCCGACCGAGATGAAGGTCATCATCGGCCACAAAGGCAAGCACGGTGTCCGCGCCACGTTTCGCGGCCTCGCCCGCCATTCCTCGATCGCGCCCGACGGCGTCAACGCGATCGAATATGCCGCAGAACTGATCACCGAAATCCGTCGTCGCGCGGTAAAACTCGCGGCCGCGCGATCAACGGACAGCCTTTACGACGTTCCGCACTCGACGCTGCTCACCAGCATCGTGCATGGCGGCGCCGCGCTGAACATCGTGCCGGATACCTGCACGGTGGATTTCGAATGCCGCGGCATCGGCATCACCGAGTCCAAAGAGGTGACCGATGCGATCGTCGCCTGGGCCAAGGCCGAGCTCGAGCCCGCGATGAAGAAACAGCATCCGGAGTGCGGCATCGGGTTCGAGGAAATCCTCGACTATCCCGCGCTCGACACGGCCGCCAACGCCGCCATCGTCACGCTGGCCAAGAGCCTTGCGGGGCGCAACGATCACGCCAAGGTCGCGTTCGGCACCGAGGCGAGCCTGTTCGCCAGCATGGCCGATATTCCCTCGGTAGTGATCGGCCCGGGATCCATCGCGCAGGCGCATACGCCGGACGAGTTCGTCGAGATGGCGGAGCTGGAGAAGTGCGCGGGGTTCGTGGAGAGGCTGATTGCGCATTGTGTGAGGGAGTAGAGCGCTAGCATGCGGAACCGCCCGCATGAGCGAAGCGAGATGCGAGACCGCCGTCCCGGCTATTGCTTCGCTCACCGGGCCCTACAACATCAGCGCTCCTGCAAGGCCAGCCGCACACCGACGGCGCAGTAAACTGCGCCGACCAACTTGCCTTGCCACCTGACAATTGCCGGATGGCGGCGAACGAGGTTGCCAAGACGTCCCGCACCGACGGCGAATACGACGGTGCTGACGAGGCCGAGCAACACGAATATGGCTCCCAGAATCGCAAGCTGAAGCACGACCGGCCCGTTGTCCGACCGGACGAACTGCGGCAGGAAGGCGAGAAAGAACAGCGCGGTCTTCGGATTCAGAACCTCCGCCACGATCGCCTGTCGGAACGCTTGACCCGCAGTGATCGCCAAGGTCCGGGCGCTGATTCCCAGTGGAGGCTTTTCCAGCATCGCGCGAATGCCGAGGTAAATGAGGAAGGCTGCCCCCGCATATTTGACGATGCTGAACAAGAGTGCCGACGTAGCGATGATCGCCGAGAGGCCGACGATCGCCATCATTGTGTGGACGATGTCTCCCGCAGCGATCCCCGCCCCTGTCGCGATGCCAACCTTCGTTCCGGAACTGGCCGCGCGCGCCATGGTGAGGAGCGTGGCTGGTCCAGGGATGAACACAAAGCCGAGCACGATAATGATGTAGGTGATCAGGGTGGTCAGATCGATCATGCACGGGCTCCACGGGGCGGGTTGATCTAGCAGGCTTTGCGACGGCGAATAGCCCACCGGCACAAGCAGCCGGTCGTCGATCTGGCCAACCATCAAGCCGTGCTCGGCATCCAGTACGCCGCGACATCTCGGTCCAGGCGATGCTGCCTCTGGAACACTGATTGCCCGCCTTCGCGGGCAATGACATCGCGTGTTTGGAGACGGCGACGCAAACAAAAAAGCGCGGCCAGTGGCCGCGCCTTCGCTCTTCCTATACCGCGCCCGCCTTCTGCGCGTAGTCCCATGAGGCCTTTGACAGCGGCACGGTGCGCTTGGCCGATTCCAGCGCCTTGGCATTGGCGGCGGTGCCGTCGCGGATACGGCCGGCGATACCCTGCGTGATACCAGCGAGGCGGAACAGATTGTAGGAGAAGTACCAGTTGAGGTCCGGCACGTTCATCTTGGTGACGTTGCAGTAGATTTGCGCGGCCTCTTCCAGGCTCGGGATGTTGAGCGCCTTGAGGTCGACGCCCTCGAGGCCCGGCATGATCCACTGCATCAACAGATAGGTAAAGTCGGCCATGGGATCGCCGAGCGTCGACAGCTCCCAGTCCAGCACCGCCTGCACCCGCGGTTCCGTCGCGTGGAAAATCATGTTGTCGAGGCGATAGTCGCCGTGGACGATGGAGACGCGCGCCTGCTCCGGCACGGTCTTGGGCAGCCATTCGGCGACCTTCTCGAACTCCGGAATGTGCTGGGTTTCGGAGGCGCGGTATTGCTTAGTCCAGCGGTCGATCTGGCGCGCGAAATAATTGCCGGGCTTACCGAAGTCGCCAAGGCCGATCGCAACCGGATCGAACATGTGGAGCTTCGCCAGCGTCTCGATCTTGCTGGTGAAGATCTTTCGGCGCACATCGGCATTCTGGCTCGGCAGCGTTGGATCCCAGAACACGCGGCCCTCTTCCATCGACATGATGTAAAAGGCAGCGCCAATGACGCTATCGTCCTGGCACAGCGCATAGGCGCGTGCGACCGGAAAGCCTTGCTTTCCAAGCGCTGCGATCACGCGGTATTCGCGATCGACGGCGTGCGCCGAAGGCAGCAATTTGCCGAATGGCTTTCGGCGCATCACATAGGAACGGTTCGGCGTGTCGAGCCGGTAGGTCGGGTTGGACTGGCCGCCCTTGAACTGGAGCACGACCAGCGGGCCCTCATAGCCTTCGACGTTGTCGCGCATCCAGGCCTCGAGCCGCAGCTCGTCGAAACGATGCCGCTCCTCGACCGGCTTGGTGCCCGAGAACTCCTCGTCTTTCCTGACGCCGTCAGCCACGATGACGCTCCCTCTTCAGTCCTGACCATTTCAGGTCGAGCATGATCCTAATCGGTAACCACTGACGCACTTGCGTCAAGCGGTCATCCGACGCGGATCATGCCCTGTCGTTTCTTCAAGTCGGGATCGCCGTCCGGCTCTCCCGCTTAGTTTTAGTGACTTGGAGAGTTTGCATACTTCCGAAGTTCAAGTCTGGCAATGGCGCGATTGTGCACCTCATCCGGACCGTCGGCGAGCCTCAGCGTGCGAATGTGGGCGTAGTCCTTGGCAAGGCCGGCCTCGTCCGACACGCCCGCGCCGCCAAAGGCCTGGATCGCCTCGTCGATGATCTTCAGCGCCATATTGGGGGCTGCGACCTTGATCATGGCGATCTCGGCCTGCGCAGTCTTGTTGCCGACCTTGTCCATCATGTCGGCCGCCTTGAGGCACAGAAGACGCGTCATCTCGATATTGGTGCGGGCCTCGCCAATGCGCTGCTCCCACACCGAGTGCTCGACGATCTTCTTGCCGAAGGCGGTGCGCGAGGCGAGCCGCTTCACCATCTTCTCCAGCGCCTCCTCGGCCTTGCCGATGGTGCGCATGCAGTGATGGATGCGGCCAGGGCCGAGCCGGCCCTGCGCGATCTCGAAACCGCGGCCTTCCCCTAACAGGATGTTCTCCTTCGGCACCCGCACGTTCTCGAGCAGCACCTGAGCATGGCCGTGCGGCGCATCGTCGAAGCCGAACACGGGCAGCATCTTCTCGACCTTGATGCCGGGCGTGTCGAGCGGAACCAGGATCTGCGACTGCTGCTGGTGCTTGGCCGCCTTGAAATCGGTCTTGCCCATCAGGATCGCGATCTTGCAGCGGGGATCGCCGACGCCGGACGACCACCATTTGCGGCCGTTGATGACGTAGTGATCACCGTCTTTCTCGATGCGGGTCTCGATATTGGTGGCGTCCGACGAGGCCACCGCCGGTTCCGTCATCAGGAAGGCGGAGCGGATCTCGCCGTCCATCAGTGGGCGCAGCCATTTGCGCTTCTGCTCCTTGGTGCCGTAGCGGATGAACACTTCCATGTTGCCGGTGTCGGGCGCCGAGCAGTTGAATACCTCCGAGGCCCAGGTGATGCGGCCCATCTCTTCCGACAGCAGCGCGTATTCGAGATTGGTCAGTCCCGCGCCGCGGAATTCGTCGTCCTCGTGCTCGGACGGCGGCATGAACATGTTCCACAGGCCTTCCGCCCTGGCCTTCTTCTTGAGGTCTTCCAGGATCGGAATCACCTTCCAGCGGTCGCCGCTCTTGTCCTGCTGGTCGTAGACCGGCACCGCCGGGCGCACGTGCTTGGTCATGAAAGACCGCACGCGGTCGAGCCATTCCTTCTGCTTGGGCGACAGATCGAAATCCATGGGACGCTCCTCGTCTTGCTCTTTGAACAATTTCTCTGACGCCGAACTGTCCTGCCGCTGCGCCCGGCCCGCAAGCGCGAATGCGCGCGCGTTGCGGCCGTTCGGAACGGAATCGCGAGTTGCGAACGAGTCCCGATTGCGGATTGACAATTTCCGGCCTTCAAACGATAGTTTCATACAACTGTTTGAATTGCAACTCCCCTCATCCAGGGCACCCATGGCCAGCGATCATACGAGGTCTGCCATTCTCGCCGCCGCCGAACGGCTCTATGCCGATCGCGGCTTCGGCGACGTGACGCTGCGCGACATCGTCGCGGCGGCCAATGTCAATCTGGCCGCGGTGAACTATCATTTCGGCTCGAAGGATGAATTGATCGCGGAATTGTTCGTCACGCGCTCGATCGCGACCAATCGCGAGCGCCTGCGGGAATTGAAGGCGGCGGAAGAACAGGGCGGCGGCTGCGCGCCGATTGAGGTCATCCTGCGCGCGCTGGTCGGACCGACGTTGCGCGGCTGCCTCGGCCCTGAGAACCAGCGCTCGACCGCGGCGCGCTTCATGATCCGCGCCTCGATCGAGTCCGTGCCGCCGATCCGCCGCATCAAGAACCGCGAGATCGACCATTTGCGCAAATTTGCCGGCGCGATGCGCAGGTCCCTGCCCGACCGCAGCGAGGTCGATATCTATTGGGGCCTGAACTTCGCGCTCGCCATGGCGCACCACACCATCCGTGAGAGCGAGCGGCTGACGAAGCTGTCGGAGGGCAAATGCGACCTCGATGACGTCGAGGACGTGGTCGCGCGCGTCGTCCGCGTCGCGACGATGGCGCTGACGGCGGGCCGGAGCGAGACGAAGGCGCCGGCGCGGGCGCTGGCACGCGACGCGCGTTGATCAAACAGGCTCGCTCAGGGCCGATACGGCCTCACTTCCCGCTTGCGGGAGACGTCGGAATTTCGCGTGCAGGGGTCACGCCCGCTGCGGCATCTCCTCGGCCTCTTCTTTGGCGAGCAGCAGCAGCATCTCGATGCCCATCTCGCCTTCCTGCGGCGAACGGATGAACTTGATCTCATCGGAACTTTGCCGCAGCGCGGCAATGATGGCGACGGCCTGATTGGCGGTGGCCGCCTCGGTCGCCAGAATATCCTTCTGGTTCTTGGCCTGGAACCCGATCGTGTAGGACATTCGCTTTCCTCCCGAACTTAAGTGGGAAGATCGGATCAGAATCGGGCGGGAAGCGAAAGCCTGTGCGACTACGGATCGGGATTATCTGGGGGATTGCGCACAAGCTTCACGCAAGCCGGGTCGCGCCGGCTTGCTCGATGCGAGTTGGGCTCGCGGACAGGGCGAAGCGACCGCTAAATGATCCCGTGCTGCTTCAGCTCCTCGACCTTGCCTGCATCATAGCCGAGCTTGCCGGCGAGCACCTCCTCGGTATGCTCGCCCAAGAGCGGCGGCGCGCGGTAGTCCTTGATCGGCGTCTCCGACAAAGTGAGCGCGTTGCGAACCAGCGACAGATCGGGCTCGAAGGGATGATTGACCTTCACCCGCATGCCGCGCGACTGGACGTGCGGATCGGAAAACACCTGCTCGAAATTGTTGATCGGCCCTGAGGGCACGCCGGCCTCCTCCAGCTTTTCCAGCCAATAGGCCACCGGCTTCTTCAGGAACAGGCCGGCGAAGATCGCCATGATCTCCTTTCCGTGCACGACGCGGTCGTTGTTCTTGATGAAGCGCGGATCGCTCGCGAGCTCGGGCGCGCCGAGCACGGCGCAGGTGCGCTGGAACTGGCCGTCATTGCCGACCACCAGCATCAGCTCGCCATCGGTGCAGCGGAACACGCCGGCCGGCATGCCGCCATTGCCCCAGGTGCCGCGGCGCGGCGGGGTCTTGCCGTTGACGAGGTAGATCTGGAGCCAGTGCGACAGGGATGCGATGACGGTATCGAACAGGCAGACGTCGATGTGCTGTCCCGCCCCGCCATTGGCGTCACGGTGGTAGAGCGCCGAGAGAATCCCGATCGATGAATTCATGCCGGTCATGTAGTCGACTATGGAAGGACCGACCTTCATCGGGCCCTCGCCCGGCTCGCCATCGATATGGCCGGTGACACTCATCAACCCGCCCATCGCCTGCAGAATCGCGTCATAGCCGGCGCGCGGCGCGTATGGGCCGGTCTGGCCGAAGCCGGTCACCGAGCAATAGATGATGCTGGGATTGATCGCCTTCATCGATTCATAGTCGAGGCCGTAGCGCTTGAGATCGCCGACCTTGTAATTCTCCATGAAGACGTCGACGTCCTTGGCGAGCTCGCGGATGATGGCCTGCCCCTCGGGCTTGGCGATGTTGACGGTGACCGATTTCTTGTTGCGGTTGGCGCAGAGGTAAAACGAGTTGTTGTTGTTCGCCTTGCCCTCGGGATCGGTCAGGTAAGGCGGGCCAAAGGCGCGCGCGTCGTCGCCGGTACCCGGCCGCTCGATCTTGATGACCTCCGCACCCAGGTCTCCCAGCATCTGCGCCGACAAGGGCCCGGCGAGCACGCGGGTGAGGTCAAGGATCTTGATGCCTGAAAGCGGCAAAGCCGACATGTCGATTTCCTCCGGGGAACTGGGATCTTGGCGCGGCGGCTCGAAAGCTCTGGCCGCGCACCCCGCGGATACACCATTTTCGGGCATCGAGCACTGCACTGGCGGCATACGGCCATCCCCACCCGGCAGCAGGATCGGCCGGTTGTCGAATTCCGCGCCGCGAAGATTGTCTTAGGTCAGAGCTGCAGCAGCGGTTCGCGGCCGCCGCCGCCCGAGCAGGACCAGGATCAGCACGGTTGCGCAGGAGCAGACGAAGGTGAGACCGAGCGCAGCGCGGCTGCTGAACTCCGTGAGCAATCCGACGAGGAGCGGCGGCGAGATTGCGGAGGCGAGATTGAGCGGCAGCGCGATCATCGACATCGCCTTGGCGAACTCGGCCTGGTCGTAGAACACCAGCGGGATGGTCGCGCGCGCCACCGCCATCGCGCCGCTGCCGGCGCCATAGAGCAGGATGAAGACCGCGACCGCCCAGGTCGTACCCTCGCTCATCATCAGGAGCAGCATCGCCACGGGCAATGCCGTGCCTGCGACGAGGCCGGTCGTGATGCCGTCCCATCGCCCGCCTCCAAGGAAGTCCAGTCCGCGCGCGCTGACCTGGATCACACCGAGCATCGAGCCGAAGGCAATGGCCTGTGCTGGCGCCAGCCCCTCGGCGCGGAGCAGCTCGATGAGAATGGCGGAGAGGCCGAAATTGACGAAGGCGTTGAGGGTGATCGCGGCAACGACGAGACGGAATGTGCTCCGCGCAAATGCAGGCGCCTCTGCAGGCTCGGCCGGCGCACCGCCATCGCTATCCGCGCCTCTCCGACGCGGAGCCGCGAACGCATAGAGCGGAAGCGAAACGAGGATCGTCATGGCTGCATAGACGAGGCATGTTCCACGCCAGCCGAGGTGACCGCTCAGGAACGAGGTGGCCGGCCAGAAGATGCTGTTGGACAGTCCCGTCACCAGCATGAGCGCGCCGATCGCGCTCTTGGCCTGCCGCCCGGCGACCTCGTTCAGCATGATATAGGCGCCGGTCGACAAGGTCGCGCTGCCGGCGATGCCGAGCACGATCCAGGCGGTGAAATAGAGCATCGGCTCGCGCGCGAGCGACAGCAGCACGAAACCCGGCGCGGTCACGACCGTGCCGATCATCATGATCGGCCGCGCGCCATGCCGCGCAAAGGACTTGGCGAGCCAGGGGGCGCACAGTCCCATCGCGACGTAAAGAACGGATGTCCCCGCGAATACCGCCGGCAGGCTCATGCCCAGATCGGCTGCAAGATCGCGCCCGACAATGGCGGGAAGCCCGATCGTGCCCCACCCGACCAGCTGCGTGATCGCGAGCACCAGCAGGACGCCGATTAGCCTGCTGTCAGACTTCAAGAACCGCATTCCCGATATCGCCTGCCCGCCGGGCGCGGATCGCGCCAGCAAGCCCGTTTTACCGGTAGACTCAGCTTGCGGGAATATCGGTTCCGAATGGCACCGCGGCGCCAGCCGCAGAGCACGCCCGTGTCAGGACGTGTGGCCCGGCTCGATATGCTTCGGCGTCTTCTTTTCGCGCTGCGGGGTCATTTTGGCGGGATCTGGCGCATCCGGGACGCCGCGCGGGCCGAGCTGATGGATGTCGTCTTCGGACAGCGGCGGCTCGACGCCATTCTGCTCACGAGGCTTGGTCATCGTGGCCTCCTCTAGATGCTATTCCGCGGCCCCTAGACACCGAGCGCGGTCTCGCCTGCCTCACGGCCGGGCACGCTGACATGGACTTCATGTCCCTCACGAAGGGCCAAGGATGCCGCGGCAACCGCCGACTCGAATGCAGCTTCCTTGGTAGCGTATCGGCTCTTGACGTCCCCGTCGTGCAGCACGCCCCATTCGTCCTGCACCGGCACGACGGCGTATTGAGCAAGACCCATTGTCCAAACTCCCGGCTTTGCGTTCAGAGATCGTCTGCCCGATAACGCGCGGGCGCGCCTAACGTTGCGTCAGCTGCGGATGCGCCGCCGTCACCCGCCACACGGTGTTGCCGCTGTCGTCGGCCACCAGCAGCGCGCCGGTCTTGTCGATGGCGACGCCAACGGGGCGACCGCGCGCCTGATTGTCGCTGTTAAGGAAGCCGGTGACGACGTCCTGCGCCGGCCCGCTCGGCTTGCCGTCCGCAAACGGCACAAACACGACCTTGTAGCCGTTCAGCACCTGCCGGTTCCAGCTGCCGTGCTCCCCGACGAAGGCGCCGTTGCGATAGGCGGCCGGCAGGCTGGTGCCGGCGGAGAAAGCCATCCCCAGCGGGGCGACATGCGAGCTCAGGGCATAGTCCGGCACGATCGCGTTGGCCACGAGGTCCGGCCGCTCCGGCTTGACGCGGGGATCGACGTGCTGGCCCCAATAGCTGTAAGGCCAGCCGTAGAAGCCGCCGTCCCTGACGGACGTCATGTAGTCGGGCACGAGATCGGGACCGATCTCGTCGCGCTCGTTCACCACTGTCCACAATGCGCCGGTCTGCGGCTCGAAGCTGAGGCCGTTCGGATTGCGCAGGCCGCTTGCGAAGAGGCGCCAGCGGCCGCCGGCACGATCGACCTCGAGGATAGCGGCGCGATTGTGCTCGGCCTCCATGCCGTTCTCGGTGATGTTGCTGTTGGAGCCGACGCCGGCATAGAGTTTTGAGCCGTCGGGGCTAGCGACCAGGCTCTTGGTCCAATGATGATTGATCGGCCCGCCTGGCAGCGGCGTCAGCACCGTGCCGGGTGCGGTGATCTTCGTGTCGCCCTCGGTATAGGGATATTTCACGATCGCGTCGGTGTTGGCGACATAGAGATCGTTGCCGACCAGCGCGACGCCGAACGGCGAGTTGAGATGGTCGAGGAAGACGCTTTGCGTGTCAGGCACGCCGTCGCCATTGCTGTCGCGCAGGAGCGTGATGCGGTTACCCGGTCCGGTGTCGCCGCCGCCCGAGGTCGCCCAGGACTCGATATATCCCATCACGATTTCCTTGGGACGCTTGATCGAGGCGCCCTTCGGCGCCTTGGACTCCACCACCAGCACGTCGCCATTGGGCAGCACATAGAGGGATCGCGGATGCTGCAAGCCGGTTGCGAACGCCTTGGCCTGCAAGCCCTGCGCAACGGTCGGCGTCTCGTCCTTCTTCCAGCCGACGATGCGGGCGATGTGGACCGGCGGCAGCAGATATTGCTGGATATCCGGCAGCGTCGGATTGGGGCCGATTTGCGCCTTGGGATCGCCACTGCCGTCATTGCAGCCGGCCAGACACAGCAACGAAGAGCACAGCAGCGCGCGGGTGAGCTTTGCCATCATCGTGCAACTCCGACGCCGTGGCGATACACCATGGCCCAGCCGAGCCAGCCGGTGACGGGCAGGATCAGCACGGTAATCACCGAAAGAGCGAGCCCGGTCGGCCACACCGAGGTCCAGGCATCGCGCATGTGAATCATCGTATTGAAGATCGCAAGGATCAGCGCCACAGCGTTGCCGATCAGATGCGGCCAGGCCGGCGGCTGCGTCCGCACCAGTCGGTTGCCGAGGAAATCAATGAGGCCTGCAATGGCCGCGAGCACGCCGAAGATAACGCCGAAGAGCAGAAGCCAGGCGGAAAAATTCGCCCACATGATCTCGGCGCTCGCGACATAGGCGATGTCGGTAAGCAGCGCCCCGATGAAACACGCGATCGGGATCGGCACCAGCATCGGATGAATCGGATGGCCCGCGATCTGCGCCGTGGAGCGCACACGCATGTCGTCTTGCACGGTCGGCCTCGTGTGACTTTCGCCCCGCCCGACCGGGAAACTCATGCTTGCGGCGATGGTTCCTGAGCGGATTGATCGCCCAGGCGCGCCCACATATTCGGCATCGCGCCGAGTGGGAAGTCTGCGGCCCGGCCCGGATCGTCGGTTCTAGCCAAAGCCGGCTTGCCCGAAACCGACGTTACTCAAGGTCAAAACAGCGGAGCTCCCTGCCGCAGATTCATGTGCCGGTTGACGTCCTTGTAAAGCAGATAGCGAAACCGACCGGGGCCTCCTGCGTAGCACGCCTGCGGGCAGAAGGCGCGCAGCCACATGTAGTCTCCGGCCGCGACCTCGACCCAGTCCCGATTGAGACGGTACACGGCCTTGCCCTCGAGGACATATAATCCGTGCTCCATGACGTGCGTCTCTGCAAAGGGGATCGTCGCACCCGGCTCGAACGTGACGATATTGATGTGCATGTCATGCCGCATGTCGGCCGGATCGATGAAGCGCGTGGTTGCCCACCTTCCCTCAGTGCCCGGCATCGGTACCGGTTCAACCGAGTCTGCATGGGTCACAATCGCCTCGGGCTCGGCCAATCCGGGCACGCGCTGATACAGCTTGCGGATCCAGTGAAGCTGCGCCGGGCTCTGGCCCCGGTTGCGAATGCTCCAGGCGCAACCGGGTGGCAGATAGGCGAAGCCGCCCGGCCTGAGCTCATGCTCCTCGTCCGCCAATTTGAGGAGCAACCTGCCGCCCACGACGAACAACGCGCCCTCGGCGTCTTTGTCCGGTTCGGGAACTTCACTTCCTCCATCCCGCGCGATCTCCATAAGATAATGGGAGAACGTCTCCGCGAAGCCGGAGAGCGGTCGCGCCAGCACCCAGACGCGCGTATCCTTCCAGTGCGGCAGGTGGCTGACCACGATGTCGCGCTGCACGCCGTTGGGGATGACCGCGTAGGCGTTGGTAAAGACCGCCCGGCCACTGAGAAGATCCGTCTGGGGCGGAAGGCCCCCTTGCGGGATGTGATAGGTTTGCGATGACATCATCGAGCCTCGTGGACGTTACGGGGGGTCAGCTTGCGGCCGTCTTGGGATCGAGTTGCATCGTCTCGTCTAGCCAATATTCTTCGAGATTGTTACCACCACCCTTTCGATCGACGACAAGGAACGAGCTTGCGTCCTTGACCACCAGAAGCGGGTGGTGCCAGCAGTTTCGGGCATAGTTCACGCCTTGGTTGCCATTGGCAGCGAACGCCCGATAGGTCGAAGGTGTGTGCGGGTCGGTGCAAACGACGACCAGCCAGTTTCCTCCGTTCAAGGGCATGAACAGCTGGCTTCCAAGTGGATGGCGCTCCATCAGGCGAATGGCGATGGGCGCGGGCCGCGCAGAGGCGACAAACCAGCTGATGTTGATTTGTCCGCCGTCCGCACCGACATCGATATTGGCGAGTTCGTTGTAGCGCGCGGCATATCCCTGGTTGATCGAGAGGGGCGTCAACCCTTCCGTTTCGACGACCTCTCCGAACGGAGCGAACGCCTGCCTCATCAATGGCTCAATCGAGAGTTTTGCCATGTCAACCACATGCCTCTGCATTCAAAGCGTCTGCAGGCCCGCGACGGGAGCGTTCGCGCCGGCCGGATCGATCTGCACGTTCTCGCTTGAAGGAACGATCTCACCATCGAGAATGCGATGCGCCTTCGCGCGATCGAGGTCCCCCTCCCACGAGGCGACGACCACCGTGGCAACGCAGTTTCCGACATAATTGCCGAGCGCGCGGGCGATGCCGATGAACCAGTCCACCGACAAGATCAGCACCAGTCCGATCGCCGGGATGGCCGGAATGGCTGCCAGCGTCGCCGCGAGGACGACAATGGCCGAGCCCGGGACGCCATGAGCTCCCTTGGACGTGAGCAACGCGACGCCGAGGATCGCCAGGAGATCGCCCGTGGCGAGTGGTGTGTTCGTCGCCTGTGCAATGAAGACCGCCGCCAGGGTCAAGTAGATCGAGAAGGCATCCAGATTGAATGAGTACCCTGTCGGGATGACCAAACCGACCGTCGACCGCTTGATCCCGAGCTGTTCGAGCTTGCGCATGGTCTGCGGAAGCACGCTGTCGCCTGCGGCCGTGCCGAGAACGATCATCAGCTCTTCACGCAGATAGACCAGCAACTTGAACAGGCTGAAGCCCGAGAGCCGCATGATCGCTCCGAGCACGACGACCACGAAGAAGAACACCGCCAGATAGAACAGGGCAACAAGCCCCCCGAGCTGCTTCAGTGAACCGATGCCATACTTGCCGACAGTGAAGGCGATCGCACCGAAGACGCCGAGCGGGGCGAGCCGGACGACGAAGTTCATCATCTTGAAGATGATCTCGTTCACCCGCTCGACGAAATCGACGACTGGCCTCGCGCGCTCGCCGCACAACGACATGGCACAACCAAACATGATCGAGACGATCAGGACCTGCAGAACATCGCCGGAGCTGAAGGCTCCGACGATGGTCGACGGGATGAGCTTCATCAGGAATTCGGAGACGCCTCCGCCGGCGACCTGAGCGGCGGTCTGGCTGAACCCGCTAAGCGCCTTGGCGTCCAGCGTCCTTGGATCGATGTTCATTCCGGCGCCGGGCTGAAAATAGTAAGCAAGCGCGATGCCGAACACCAAGGCGATGGTGGTGACGATCTCGAAATAGAGAAGCGAGCGGATGCCCACCCTTCCAACCTTTGAAAGGTCGCCGGCCGCCGATATTCCCTGCACCACCACGCAAAACACGATGACGGGCACCAGCATCTTGATGAGTTTGATAAAGCCGTCGCCCAGCGGCTTCATCTGCAATGCAGTGTCCGGATAGGCCATGCCGAGAGCGATGCCGGCCGCGAGTGCAACGACCACTTGGAAGAAGAGTGACTTGAAAATCTTGGGCATGGCTTTCCTCGCTCCCTGGGCTTCCATTTGTCTGGCTTGGTCGGCCTTTAGCCTTCGCCACTCTTAGCGTTGGCGGCGACGTGAAGTCGCCGCGGATGGAGCCGTTCGGTCGCGGCAGCACGCGCGAGGTCTCCATCGGTCATTCGTTGACCAGCCTCGCTGCCGAGTCCAATATATAGAACGACACGATTGATAGGGTTTCACTATGGATCTGCGCCAGCTCCGGTACTTCATCGCGGTGGCCGAGGAGCGCAGCTTCACCCTTGCCGCCCGACGGCTGAACCTCTCGCAGCCGCCGCTCAGCCAACATATCCAGGCGCTCGAGGCCGAACTCGGCACCCAGCTCCTCTACAGGACCAGCCGCAGGGTCGAGTTGACGCAGGCCGGCGAAGCCATGCTGGTGCGGGGGCGCGCGATCCTGCAGCAGGTCAAAGCCACGGAAGATGAGGTTCGGTCGATCGGCGCCGGCTTGGTCGGAACGCTGGATGTCGGGGCGACCGGCTCCATCCTGCGCGGTCGTCTCGCCGAGCTGCTCGCGGCCTATCGGAAGGTTGCGCCATTGGTCAAGATGACGGTACATGAGCAGGCGCCGGCGCTGCAGATCGCCGCGCTCCTCAGCCGTGCCACCAACATCTGTCTCATTCGCGGCATTCCCGCCGAGCGCGACCTGACCAGCAAGCTGGCGTGGCGCGAAGAGGTCGTCCTGGCCGTGCCCCGCAGCCATCGGCTGGCGCAACGCAGGCGCATCGCCCTCGGCGATCTCGCCTCCGAGGATCACGTCGTCCTGGATCCGGACAGCTCGGATTTCGCCCGCTACGTGCGGAAGTGCTGTGTCGACGCCGGCTTTCTCCCAAAGGTTTCCCAGCAAGTCGTCGATGCCCAGTCGATCCCAAGTCTGATTGCCGCAGGTTTTGGTGTCGCACTCGTGCCGCAGTCGATTGAGCGGTTCACAACCACCGACATCGTATTCCGCCCGATCAGGCCCTCGCCGCCCACGGCCGATGTGTTTCTGGTGTTCAGGGAGGACGAGACGTCGATGGTGGTGCACAATTTCATCAGGCTCGCTCTTCGCTATCTCAACCAGCGAAGAGCCTGAGCCAGGCCCACGTCATCGGCCATGCCAGCAGGGACCGCCACCGCTCAGACCATTGCGATGGCCACGTGTGGCCGTCGTGCCGAAAGCACGGGACAAGCGCCGATCGTCGTCGATGAAGCGCGACGTGTCGGAATGAAACGTCCAAGCTGTTGAGAACATTGGAGCGGGTGAAGGGAATCGAACCCTCGTATTCAGCTTGGAAGGCTGCTGCTCTACCATTGAGCTACACCCGCGTCAGGGGCTCCCTAACACGGTCGGACGGCGGTCTCAACTGCCGCGACGGCGACTTTTCGCACAGCTTGCTTGCCTTACGAACCAGCTTGGGTTCCGGCCGATCCGCTCGCCCTTAACAGCGGCGGCCTTACAACCTATATTGAAATCTCCCGAAACCAACGAAAGGAGGTGATCCAGTGTCTTATCTCAAGCGCTGTCACCTCGCTGGGATCGCCCGCTAGGCTCTAGACAAAAGGCTTGGCATCAGGGCGCTCTCAGCCCTGGACCAGCGAGCAAGAAATCGGGCGCGACGGGGCACTCCCCGCCGCGCCTTTTCCTTTTCAGATTTGCCCTGATCGGGAGGGTCGGGACCGCTCGCCGGCTCAGCTCGTGCGAAGCCGTTCGCGCAGCGCAACGGCGGCGATCAGCATGCGGACGCACCATGCCATGACCGCGCGGTGAGGTTCCGCGCCGAGGAGCACCGTGCAGATGCTCGTGAGCAAGCATGGGGCAATCGCCTTGCCGATCCTGCTTGCCAGCGAGAGCAGGAACGGCATCGCCGCAATTGATATTTGCAGGACGTCCATGGTCGACCACCGCCCTGGGCAACGGCTTCAAAAACCGCAGATGTTGAGCGCACGCGGGCGTTTGCCGCGCCGGCTCTCCACGATCCGCTCGCCGCCATTTTCGGCCGAGCTGCCGTAATAGCGGTGATGGCCGGCCTGGTCGTGCAGATCGGCCGGTTCGGATTGTCCCGCCCGACGCGCGTCGCAGATGATCTTGATGGTGTGACCCGCCATTGCCGCCTCCAGCAAAAACCTTGTTGTTGTGGTCATCAGTCGCGACCGCTTTCGGCGGCGTTCACGCGGCACGGCCGTAATCGGGTTTCAGGACGGTTTCGTCGCTTGCCGGCCACGCAATATTCTGCTTCGGGATTGTCGGCACGGACTGCGGTGCTACGTCCTCGGGACTTTCGTAAGTAACTTGCGCAGAAGAGAGGTGACGATGCTGTACGCCATCCTGGCCTATCACGTGGAAGACGAGGTCTTGTCCTGGACGCCGGAGCAGGACGCCGCCGTCGTCGCCAAAGTCATCGAGGTTCAGGCGCCGCTACGAGCCAGCGGACAGTTTGGGCCGGCCGCCCGTCTGGATGAGACCCGAAAGGCCCGCACCTTGCGGGGCCCCGGCGCGGGCATGGTGCTGGACGGTCCGTTTGCCGAGACCAAGGAGCAGCTGCTGGGCTTCCACCTCATGGAATGCGCCAGCGAGGATGAGGCGATCGCGGCGGCGCGGAAGCTGCGTGCGGTCAATCCGACGGCGGTCTACGAAATCCGTCCGGTCAAGCTTTACGTGCCGGCCGACGGGTTCGGCGCGACATCCGGATGAGCCGCCGCCTTACGTATCCGGCTCCGTTCGCGCGATGCTGAAGCGCTGCATCACGACGGCGCCGAAGGCGATGAACCAGATAAAGGGCGCGACACGCGGCGCGAACGCCGCAACGATCGTGCCCGGGATGAACACCAGGAACGGAAACAGCGAGATCATGATCTCGTGACGCCATGCGCCCAGGATGGTCCACCACAGCCAGGCATTAAGGCCGGCGATCGCGGTCAGATGCAGGCCGTAGAGCACCGCCACCGCGTTGCTCATGCCGTAATTGGTGTAGAGGCCATTGGTCACAGGCAGCAGCACGATCGAGAGCAGGAAGAACAGATTGAGGATCACCGCGCCACGGCTGCCGACCGGCTGGCGCGCCAGGCGCCGGTGATGGCTGATCCAGAACACGCCAGCGATGATGAAGCTGAGCGCGAAGCCGGCGAGCTTGCCGGAATAGACATGGGCGAGATCGCTCCAGCCGGGGGCGCTGGTGAACACCGCGGCCTTGGGCAAGTCGTAGGCGAGCAGCGTCATGGCAACGCCAAAAATGGTGTTGCTGAGCGATTCCAGCCGCCGCATCTCGAACTGGTCGGGCTTGAGCTCGGTCATACCGGAGGGTTTCTCGGGCTGGAACTTGGGGCCGTCTTTCCCCCTAAATCCTAAACCCGGTTTCGTCCAGCTGCATTGCGATTCGCGCCGGGATCGCCGAGTCTCAGCCTTTCACCGGGGCGATTCGTGGCGACATATCTGGACACGCTCAATGCGGAGCAGCGCCGCGCCGTCGAGCATGGCGTGGCGGAAGGTGCGACCGTGGGCGCCCCCCTGCTCGTCATTGCCGGCGCCGGCTCCGGCAAGACCAACACGCTCGCCCACCGCGTCGCGCATCTGATCGTCGCCGGCGCCGATCCGCGCCGCATCCTGTTGATGACATTCTCCCGCCGCGCCGCGGCCGAGATGGCCGGCCGGGTCGAACGCATCGCCCGAAAAGTGCTGGGCGAGAACAACGCCGCGATCATGCGCGATGCACTCACCTGGGCCGGCACCTTCCACGGCATCGGCGCGCGCCTCTTGCGCGAATATGCCGAACGCATCGGCCTCGACCCCGCCTTCACCATCCACGACCGCGAGGACTCCGCGGACCTGATGAACCTGGTCCGGCACGAGCGCGGGCTGTCGAAAACGGAGAGCCGTTTTCCGGCCAAGGGCACGTGCCTTTCGATCTACTCGCGCTGCATCAATGCCGAGATGGAGATCGAGAAGGTTTTGGGGGTGCACTATCCCTGGTGCGCGGGCTGGGCGGCCGAGCTGAAAGGCCTGTTCGCGGCCTATGTCGAGGCCAAGCAAGCCCAGCATGTGCTCGATTACGACGATCTCCTGCTCTACTGGTCGCAGATCATGAGCGATGCGCTGATCGCGGAAGAGATCGGTGGCCGCTTCGATCACGTGCTGGTCGACGAATACCAGGACACCAACCGCCTGCAATCTTCGATCCTGCTGGCGTTGAAGCCCGACGGACGCGGGCTCACAGTGGTCGGCGACGATGCCCAGTCGATCTATTCGTTCCGCGCCGCCACAGTGCGCAACATCCTGGATTTTCCGCAGAGCTTTTCGCCGCGTGCGGAAATGATCACGCTCGACCGCAACTACCGCTCGACGCAAGCAGTGCTGGCGGCGGCCAACGGCGTCATCGGCCTCGCGCGCGAGCGCTTCACCAAGAATCTGTGGACCGACCGCGCCTCGTCGCACAAGCCGCAGCTCGTCACCGTGCATGACGAGGCCGACCAGGCCCGCTACATCGTCGAACAGGTGCTGGCCAATCGCGAGCAAGGCGCGCTGCTCAAGCACCAGGCGGTACTGTTCCGGACCTCCTCGCATTCGGGCCCGCTTGAGATCGAGCTGACCCGCCGCAACATCCCCTTCGTCAAGTTCGGCGGACTGAAATTCCTCGATGCAGCCCACGTCAAGGACGTGCTGGCGCTGCTGCGTTTCGCCGAGAATCCGCGCGACCGGGTCGCGGGTTTCCGCATCCTGCATCTGTTGCCGGGCATCGGACCCGCGACCGCGCAGCGCGTGCTGGACCAGATGGCCGAGAGCACCGATCCGCTCGCCGCGCTGGGCCAGCTCCCGGCGCCTGCTCGTGCCGGTGCTGATTGGACCGACTTCGTCCGCACGGCCCAGAATTTGCGCTATTCGGAATGGCCGACCGATCTCGAACGCGTGCGACTCTGGTACGAGCCGCATCTTGAGCGCATCCACGAGGATGCCGAGACGCGGCGCGCCGATTTGATGCAGCTCGAGCAGATTGCGAGCGGCTACGCCTCGCGCGAGAAATTTTTGACCGAGCTCACGCTCGATCCGCCCAATGCAACCAGCGACAAATCCGGTCCGCCGTTGCGCGACGAGGATTACCTGATCCTCTCCACCATCCATTCCGCCAAGGGCCAGGAGTGGAAGTCGGTGTTCGTGCTCAACGTCGTCGACGGCTGCATGCCCTCCGATCTCGGCGCCGGCACCACCGCCGAGCTCGAGGAGGAGCGCCGCCTGCTCTATGTCGCAATGACGCGCGCCAAGGACGATCTCCACCTCGTCGTGCCACAGCGCTTCTTCATCCACGGCCAGGCCGCCAAGGGCGACCGCCACGTCTACGCCTCGCGCACCCGCTTCATCCCGGAGCAGTTGGTCTATCTGTTCGAGCGCACCGCCTGGCCGAAGGCCGCGGCGGGTGCGGCGCGCACGGCGGCGCTGGGTCCGAAGATCGACATCGGGGCGAAGATGCGCGGGATGTGGCGGTAGGTTTGGGCCGGATTGAACAAACGGAAACTGAGCATTTCCGAAAGCCGCCTTGTGGCGGTGCGGCTGTTCATTAAGTGTCGTCCATCTTCCCGCAGAGACTTCATCCATGACCGCACCGCTCGAATTCGGACTGGATACCTTTGGCGACGTCACCAAGGACGCCTCCGGCGCGATGCTTTCGCATGCGCAGGTGATCCGCAACGTCGTCGACGAAGCCGTGCTGGCCGATGAGCTCGGTCTCGACTTCATCGGCCTCGGCGAACATCACCGCGCCGACTTCGCGATCTCCTCGCCCGAGACCGTGCTCGCAGCCATCGCGGCGCGCACCAGGCGCATCCATCTCGGCTCGGCCGTGACGGTGCTGAGCTCGGACGATCCGATCCGCGTGTTCCAGCGCTTCGCCACGTTGGATGCGCTCTCGAACGGGCGCGCCGAGGTGATCCTCGGCCGCGGCTCGTTCACCGAATCCTTTCCACTGTTCGGCTTCGACCTGCGCAAATACGAAGAGCTGTTCGAGGAAAAGCTCGACCTGTTCACGGCCCTGCTGTCGCAAACGCCGGTGACCTGGGAAGGCAAGCTGCGTCCGCCGCTGCGCGATCAATCGGTCTATCCGCCAATCGAGAACGGCACGCTGAAAACCTGGATCGGCGTCGGCGGCAGTCCGCAATCGGTGGTGCGTGCCGCGCATTACGGCCTGCCCTTGATGCTCGCGATAATCGGCGGCGATCCTGCGCGCTTTGCGCCCTACGTCGATCTCTATCACCGCGCGTTCAAGGAGTTCGGTCGCCCGGCGCAGCCGATCGGCGTGCATTCGCCCGGCTATGTCGCCGAGACTGACGCACAGGCGCGCGAGGAGCTATGGCCAGACTACAAGGCTATGCGTGACCGCATCGGCAAGGAACGCGGCTGGCCGCCGATGGGCCGCGACGAGTTCGTGAACGAGGCCGAGCACGGCTCGCTCTATGTCGGCGCGCCGGAAACGGTCGCACGCAAGATCGCCAAGACGGCAAAGGCGCTCGGCATCTCGCGCTTCCAGTTGAAATATTCGGCAGGTCCATTGGCGCACGAGAAGCTGATGCGCAGCATCGAGCTTTATGGGCGCAAGGTGGTGCCGATGGTGCGGGAGTTGATCGGGTAAAGTCTACCTTCGGTCTACGACGTCGCGCCCTGCTTCATCAGCCCGAGCCTGCTTGCGCCGACATAGAGCGAGAGCACGGCGGCGTTCGAGACGTTGAGACTCTTGATCTCGCCGGGCATGTCGAGGCGCGCCACAACGCTGCAGGTCTCGCGGGTCAACTGCCTGAGGCCCTTGCCTTCGGCGCCGAGCACCAGCGCCAGCGGCTCACGCAGTGCGACGTCGCCGAGATCCTCAGTGCCTTCGCTGTCGAGCCCGACGGTCTGAAAGCCGCGCTCGTTCAGCGCGGTGAGCGCGCGGGCGAGGTTTTGCACGGTGATGAGCGGCACGAGCTCGAGCGCACCGGAGGCTGCCTTCGCGAGCACGCCGGTTGCTTCCGGACTGTGACGCGCGGTGGTGACGATCGCCTTCACCGCAAAGGCCGCGGCGGAGCGCAAGATCGCGCCGACATTGTGTGGATCGGTGATCTGGTCGAGCACCAGCACCATGCCTTCCTGCTTCAATGTCTCGATGTCGGGCGAAGGCAGAGGATCGGCTTCCGCGAGCAGACCCTGATGCACGGCGTCTGGCGACAGCAGACGGTCGATCTCCTGGGGCCGGACGATCTCGGGCGCGACAGGAGTCGCGATGTTTTCGTCCGCAAGCCGCCTTGCGGCGTTCTCGGTCAGCGTCAGCTTGCGGATCCGCCGCCGAGGGTTGGCGAGCGCCATCGTGACGGTGTGCCAGCCATACAGGATGACGGGCCCGTCGGGGTGCGAATCGCGGTCGCGCCAAGCCGGCCGGCCGGCGGACTTCCCGGGCCTGTTGAAGGGCTTAGCCCCGCCGCGAGCCCCCTTGGGGCCGAATTTTCGATCCTTCATGGGCTCGCTTGTGTCACGGGCGCCGGAATATGGCAATTTGGCTGCCTTTGGGCGCGGTTTTAGCTGTTCGCCTCGGTTGACTTTGCCCCACCGCATCGCTCATAAACGCGCCCGGTCGCGCCCCGATCCGGGTTGTCGCGGCCTTCACGTTCCATGGCCGTCTTCGGTCCGCCGGCAAGGTCCGGCCCGATTGTGCTGCCGTCGAGCGGGGGAGTGTCCCGAGTGGCAAAGGGAGCTGACTGTAAATCAGCCGCCTCATGGCTTCGCAGGTTCGAGTCCTGCCTCCCCCACCAGCCTTCGCTCGCTTCGCGAGCTTCGGCTTGGCAAGCCAGGGCAGAACGTCACGGCGCAGCCGAGCCCGGACAAGACGACTTTCTCCTAGCTGCATTCCTGTTGACCGCCACTGCGGTACGCTCACATCAAAAAGCAAAACGCCCGTCCGCATCACGCGAACGGGCGTCTCGTTGGCAGCTAATCAGAGATCAGTTGTAACGGCGCAGCACGCGGTGGCCGCCGTAATAGTACGGCGCGGGCGCGCGGCGGGCGTAGCCATAGCGCGGACCGTAGCCGTAGTGCACGCGCGGCAGATAGCCCTGGCGCGGGCCGTAGCCGTAGCGATACGGCCGATAGTACGGCCGACGATAGGGATAGGCATCCGGAGCTGCGACCGCCGCGGCGCGATAGCCATAACCGTAGCCATAATTGGCGGGGGCAACGACCGCGTCTTCACGGTAGGTCGGATACGGCGCGAACGCGCCCGGGCCGGTGTAGGTCGGCCCCTGGTTGACGTAGTAATATTGCGTGGTCGGCTCGACGAGGCGCTCATAGGCGCCATAGCCGTAACCATAGCCGCCGCAACCTGTGTTGCAGCCGGAATAGACCGGCGCGACCGGCTGGCACGGATTGAAGCCGCAGGCCGCGGCTGGCGCGGTCCCCACGAACATCGCGGCAGCCGCCGCGACCAGTCCCGAAATCATCTGACGCATTACTCTCTCCTGTTAATCTTCGTTTGTTGGATTTTGACGTTTCTTAACCGGGCGGCTTGCCGGCCCCCTCGGCATGCGGCCGCGGCCGACGATGCTGCGGATTCACATTGATCTCCGGCGCGAGGATCACCGGCGGGGGATCGATGGGCACGTCCATCTGCGGCGGCAGCGGCGCCGATTGCGCGCCCCAGCTCTGATGGTAGCTCTCGGCCGGCTTCGGCAATCTGCGGTTCGCGGGCGGCTCGACCTCGAGCCGGCCGTAGCCGGGCCGCAGGCCCAACGTCGGATAATAATGGCCAACGTCGTCGGGCTGCCGCTCGGCGATATAGCGCCCGCCATAGATCGTGGGCTGCACCTGCTGGTTCTTGCCGAGGCCCCAGACGCCCTCGACAACGCTATAGGATGCGTCGATGTTGTTGATGATGATCGGCACGCCCGGACGGCCGGGAACGACAATATCGAAGCCGCCGCCGGCCAGCGCCGTCGCGGGCAGTCCGATCAGAAAAGCGGCGAGCGCCACAGCGCGCATGAGAGGACCCCATTTATCCGGCGACAACCTATCCGATCGCAACGCCGAGAGGGTTAAGGCCCGCTCACCAATTTCCGGTAAGCCTAATGTGCAAGGATTGCGCGCCGCTCAAATGCTGCAAAGCGGACTAGTGAAGCGTTAACGGCGCCGAGCTACCGACGGGAACCACGCCGAATGCTCACATCTGTTTGACCATCCAGCTACGAAATCGAACGGTTTCACCGGAACGTCCGGCGTGCTCGATATTTAGCCCCCGTTCAATCACAACGGGAGCCAACAATCATGAATATCAAACTCCTCGGCGCCGTCGCGATCGCAACCACCACTCTCGCGGGCTCCGCGATGGCACAGGCGGTGATCAATAATCCTGCCCGCTGCTCGGCCCAGTTCCCCAATGCAAACTGCCAGAATCTCGGACAGGGAAACCCGTACACCGACCGGGGCTATCGCCATCGTCGCATGTCCTATCGGCAGACCAACAGCGGCGACTGGAATAACGACTGGAGCAGGAGCCGCACCGGATTCTGGCCGACCGATGTCGCGGCGGGCGTAGCCGGTGCCGCGATCGGTACCGCGGGCGCGATCGCAACCGCTCCGTTCCGCGCCTGGGACAATTCCTACGCCTACGACAATTCGTGGGACAATCGCCGCTGGGACACCCGCACCTATGCCCAGCGTAACGGCTTCGTCTGCACGCCCGGCACCTGGTTCAAGGGCGAAGATGGCCGCCGGCACATGTGCCAGTAAACGGGACTCATATCGAACGACACAACAGGCGGCCCGCTGGGCCGCCTGATTCATGTCTTGCGACGATGATCGCGGTTCTGGCTCTTTCCGGCCAAGTCTGATATTGCGCCGCGCACGGGTGGACGGCCCCGGCATCTGCCGGCCCCTGCCACTTCCTCAAGTGTCGCCGGCTTAGCTCAGCGGTAGAGCAGCGGTTTTGTAAACCGAAGGTCGGGGGTTCAATCCCCTCAGCCGGCACCATTTGACTATCCCCCAGCCTTCGCTAGTGTTCGTTTCGGCGACAGAAATCGCTGAATTCCAGGTGTTTTTCCTTCGTCGGCGTTCGCGTCCCTCCGCAAGCTACCGCCATTTCTGTTGGTAGGAGTGTTGGTATCTACGGGATCGGGTGTTGGTAGGGGATAGACACAGCAGGGGGACGATCAATGCCACTGACCGATGTAGCCGTCCGCGGCGCGAAGAAGAGGGACAAAGCCTACAAACTGTCCGACGCCGGCGGCCTTTACTTGCTTGTCGAAGCCAACGGATCGAAATTGTGGAGGCATGCGTTTCGGTTCGCCGGCAAGCAAAAACTACTCTCGCTTGGGAAATATCCCCTCGTCAGCCTCGCGGCCGCGCGCGACGCGAACAAGCGGTTGCTGGCGGCGGGGATCGATCCGTCTGAAAAGCGGAAGGCCGACGAGAGAGCGGCTTTAGCGGCCCCCCTGACGACGTTCAATGCGCTGGCCGATGCGTGGCTGGCCAACCAGCGCGAGACGGACAAGAGCGCGACCACGCTGGACAAGTTGACGTGGATAATCGACCTCGTCCGACCGCAGATCGGCCAGCTTCAGATCGGCGCCATCACGTCCGCAAACGTGCTGGAGGCGCTCCGTAAAGTGGAAGCGACCGGCCGACATGGAAAGAACCGGTACGAGACGACGAAGCGATGCCGGGCGACGCTTAGCCGTGTGTTCTCGTATGCGGTCGCGGAGGGCCTGCGCGAATTCGACCCGGCGGCGGCTTTTGTAAAGTCCGGCCACTTGATACCACCGCAAACGAGAAGCTACGCCGCCATCGTCGAGCCGAAAGCTTTCGGCGCCCTCCTCCGCTCAATCGATGGTTACGACGGCACCAAAGAGACGCGGCTTGCCTTGCAACTCCTCGCCCTGACTGCACTGCGGCCGGGTGAACTGCGGCAGCTGCGGTGGTCATGGGTGACTGACGATATCGCCAATCCCGCCATCACGCTGCCACCCAACGTGATGAAGATGCGCAGGGAACACAAAGTCCCGCTATCCCAACAGGCGATCGCCATCATCGCAGAACTGCGCGGGAGCACCGGCTGGTCATCGATGCACGCCGAGGTCGGCGCCGACTATGTGTTCCCTAACGCGCAGCCTCGCCGCCTGATCGGCAGGGATGGCATGCCGTCGAAGCGACCTGCATTGCGGCCGATGTCCGAAGGCGCGCTGGGTTCTGCTCTCCGCCGGCTTGGGTATTCGAGCGACACGCACGTCCCCCACGGCTTCCGATCGTCCTTCTCGACCCTAGCGAATAGCTCGCGGCTCTTTGATGCTGACGTTATCGAAGCAGCGCTGGCCCACAGCGACGGCAACCAAATTCGCAGCATCTACAACCGGGCCACTTACGACGCAGACCGAGCCCGTCTCGCTCAGTGGTGGGCGGATTATCTGGACGACCTGCGCAAGTCCGGCAATGTTGTCCCGATCGCGAAGGCGCGGCGGTCGCGGTCGGCGTGACTTCAGAAGTACCGGGCTCAGCTTCTCACCGACCATTTTCGTCGTCGACATATGGTCCGTCCACGTCGGCGACGAAGCGCGGGGGAAGTCGTCGCAAGATCAATGCCGGGAATGCCACGCGTCCAGCGTGTGAAGAAGTTCTTCGCTGAAAGAGGTAAGGCCGCAAAGGTCGACACCATGGACGTTTGCCACCGTGGCCGCCGGTGCGTCACCGTCGGCGACGCGCTGGCGTCTAGCCCAGCCCGTGCGATTACCCCGACAAGCGACCATCGTGTTTGCCTGACCCCGGCTAGACGCCCGGGGTCACTTCTCGCAAATCAACGTTTGCGTCGCCTTCGCCTTCTGTCGAGCGAGGCTCAAATTCCGGTAAAGCTCCCGGAATTAGGGGGACAAATGGGGGGACAAGAGCGGGACATTATGGGGGGACAAAAATAATTTTAAGACAGGTCAGGTTTTTGCGGTCCGTCTGATTTGATCGGACATCGAACGCTTTAGCGAAAATCACAACGACAACGCCAAGCTTACTCAGGAATTTGTCCCGGGCTTGTCCCCGTTGAAATTCATGTCGAAGCTCTGCACCTTTCAGCGATCGACAGCGCGTGATTGCGGAAATGAGCGACAAAAATGAACAGCGATATGACGATCGCAGACGTCATCAAGATCTACAATTTGCCACTCAACGTTAGCCCGAAGCAGTTCTGTCAGGTCGCCGGGATCGGCATGACCCGGTTCTACGACTTGGTCAAAGACGGCACGATCCGCCTTCGCAAGAACGGCAGGTCATCGGCCGTTCCGGTCGAGGACCTATATCAGCTGCTCCGCGGCGATCCGGAAAATGTCAGTGCGGTGTACGAGGTGTCCGCCGATCGGCTTGAACGGATCAAGGCCCAACGCGGCGCCTGACCCTCTGCGCCGGCGGGGCGTGACCGCCGGCGTTTGCCCGCCCGGATGTACGGCGGCGCACCGGCGGCGCGCCGGGTTTCCCTCTTTCACCAGCGCGCCGCCCTTCCCTGACGCGAGGTTCAAGATGGGCGATCTTCTGAAATTCCCGACTGATCGAAGCCGCGCCCGACGGCGCGGCCGACGCCGTAAAGCCGCGATCGCGCAGGTCTTTGTCGTCCCTCCGGCCCGACATCGCAAGGTCGTGGCATTCGTTGTCGGGCAGATGCGCAAGCGATCGACGCTGGAAGGCGCCGAACAGGAATTGTTCGACCATCTTTGGCTTGAAGCATCGCGGCTTTCCGACCTCGGCATCGGTGACGATGAAATCGACCGTCACACTCGCGACTTCGCGCGGTCCGCTTGGCGGATCGTGCTGCAAGACCGGCCAGCGTGGGGTGTGGCATGACCGAGAAGACAACCGTGCTGCGCGCGGTGCGGGATGCGCGGCGCGAATTGGCCCCGCATCGCCAACATGGAGACCCCGCAAGGCTTCGTGTTCACATCGCCCAGCCGAAGAAGGTCGTGCTCTTGCCCGGCCGCTTCCGCGATGAAGCCTACGTGCGCCGTCACGTCGAATTCGTGCTGAGCTTGGACGCCGAGCGCGGTGAAGCCCACGTTCAAAGGAACCTGCTCGCCATCCGCCGCGTGCTGGACGAACTGGGTGTCGACCCGGCTGATGCCGATCGGGAGGTGCGAAACATCGAAGGGCGCGTTCGCGCCGAGCTATGGAAGCAGGTTCTGACGCCGGGCGGTGAACAATGAGCACCGCAGCCGCTCGCCGGCTTGCCCCGGCGAATGAGACGACCAAAGCAGCCGACAAGGAAACGGATCGCGACAATATCGCGCCGCTTCGGGTACGCGATCTGAACAAGGTCTATCGCGACAGCTACGGCCTGGTACTGCCGCCGTCCGATGACGGCCGATACGCCGCTCATGTGTGGCTGGTTCACACGGCCCGGACTGGGGCCGGCGCAGAGCAGCGCATGGACAGCTTTCTGGAATTTCGCGCCCATTGGATGTCGATCGCGGAGCGCAGCGCCGCGAAGGAAGCCGCTTTCGCGTCGACCAAGTTCTGGGGCGCAGACGAACTCGCATTCGATTTCGCGATCACATATGCCAAGCGCACCGCGTTAGGGCTCACGACGATCGGTTCGATCGACGTCGACGCCGCCGGGCGAAAGGCGATCCGGAAAGAAAAGCAGCGCGAACGCGAGCAGCGGCGCCGGCTTCGCGAACGCCTTCGCCGAAAGCCTGATGTAACCGCGGCCGCCCGCCGGGCGGACGCGATAGGCCAGATGTTGCCTCCCGGCGAATGGATCGACGTCCGGGCAATCTGCGGTGAACTGGGGCGCGGAAAGACGATCGCCTTTGGCCGCTTGACCGGCAAAACCCTCGCCGCTGCCGTCCATCGCGCGATCGAACACGGCATCAGCGAAGGCTGGCTTCAAAAGCGCGTCCTACCCGGGCCGAAGATGCCGATCGCGCAGATCGCCAAACGAAGCGCCCGCTGATGCTTATGACTTATCAAATTTCAGGCTGGACACGTTTCTTGATATCGATATCCGCACGATATCATAAAGCCGTGCGCAGCCTGAATTTGAGGCTGCGCACGCAAGTCGGATATCGATATCCAAATCGCGTGTCCACCAATTCTTCTTACTTAAAGAAGATTGCTGCCAACTCGCTGGGCACCTTTCGGCCGCGCGCACCTCGCCCGCATCAGGTCGCAACAGGTCCTGCGAGCGCCGGACGCGCCTTCGGGCGCGCCGGCGACGGGCAGACACCCGGACCGAAGATGGACACCGCCAGAACCGCGGTCAGATCATGACCGACGGCGTCCAACTCCTCCGGCTCTATCAGCGGAAGACCCCAGACGGCGACGCCGCGTTCTTTGGAACGATGGGCGACGCTTTGGTCTCAATGACCCGCGACCGAAGCCGTCGGGACGTGTGGGTCGTCACATTGCACAGTCCAAGCCAAGATCGATCAAGCTGCACGTCGGCGCCGGCGCGCCTTCCGGCGCGTCCGGCGGATCAAGACGGTTGGTACGAAGACCACACCATGAACGATGACATTCCGGAGACCTTCGCGATCGAAAGGGACAATGATGACCAACGTTGACAAGACCGACTGGGAAACTGGCGAGCACCGCGAACCGATCAAGCCTGTCGCCCCGTCACCCCGCGGTCGACCGCCCAAGCTGATCCAGTCGACGGCAGAACGGACGAACGACGCCGTCGCGGACGATCAGGGCCACCGCGATGAGACGCAGTAGCGCGGCAGGGCCGTTAGGGAGCCCGCTGATGCGCGCGCCGATCGACGGTCCTTTGCCGTGGCCTGCTTCTGCAAACGCACAGACGGCCGCGGCTGCAAGGCCTACCCCCCTCCCCCCTCATCAAAGGAACGTGTGGAGGCCAGTGCATGAGGTGCGGCACGAAGCGCCCCGATTTCTGAGCATGTCCAGTCCGGTTGAATTCCCGTTTATGTAATTGGAGAACGACGAAAGATGCCTTCAAAACCGCCTAAACCGAAGCGGCCTTCCGGCGCGCCCGGTGCCTCTCAGGCGCAGATCGCGACACATCTCGACATCAGCCAGCCCCGCGTCGCGCAGTTTGTCGGCGAAGGCGTGTTCAAGCCGCTGCCGAGCCGGAAACTTGATCTGGACGCATGCCGGATCGCCTATATTCGCTGGCTGCGCGACGAAACGAGGAAGTCCTCACAGTCGGCGGCCGCGGCGCGCGTCCAAGACGCGCGCGCGAAGGCGATCGAACTGCGGACGGCCCGCGAAGAAGGCCAGCTGTGGGATGCTGAAGCCACCAAGGCGGCCATCGAAGATATCTTAGGGACGTACCGATCAGAGCTTGAGGGCGTGGCGCCCGGTTCGACACGCGATCTGGCGATCCGGACCGCGATCCAGCAGCAAATCGACGACGCGATGGACCGTTGCCGCGCGCGTTTCGCGCGCGCCGAGCGCGCTTTGTCCAACGGCCGCGATCCATTTGACGGAGACTAAGCAATGTTTCAACGTTCAGCACGACTTGCGCGGTTGCGCATGTTCGAAATTGCGGCCGATCACTGCAAGCCGCTGTTCCCCGCGGCGCAGATTGACCCGCCGGCGGTCGACTGTCAGGCAATCATCGACGTCGAAGCGCTGATCACCGCCGCAGAACAGGAATTGCTGTCGGCGATCGCCGATAGGTTCGCGGCGTTGCGCGCGGCAGCGCGCATCCCGACCGTCGCCGAACCTATTTCGGACAGCTCGATCGCCGACTTGATCACGCCCGGCCGCGCCGTCCACCTGACCGGTGTCGCGCGTCCGACCCTCTACCGGCTCTGCAAGGATCATCCGATCGGAAGTCCAGAAGGCTTTTCGCTGTGGCGTGTGGACGAACAGCGCTTCCTGATTTCCCAGTCCCGCCTGGAACGCTTTCTGCAAAGCCGGCCGCTTCGAATGAGACGTAACGAGACGAAAAAGCCGGGACCTGAGACGCGTTGAGACGTCTTCCGCGTTGATCGGCGATGGTCGAAGCAGAGATGCTGATTGCGTCGAAGGAGCGGACGCGATGGCTTGGCGAAAACTGACGAACCACGACGGGACCACGTACTTCGTGAACCTTGAAACCGTCACGCACATCTACCGATACGAAACCGGTGGATCGTGGCTCATGTTCGCGGGCCGCAATAACCAGGGTTACGCCGCGTCGATCCACGTTAGGGAGACGCCGGACGAAATCCTTTCGGGCGTAGACCTGTCCTGACATTTTTTTGGAGACGTCTTCATGAGCGAAGAAACTTACACCAAATCCAAACTTCAGGCGGCAGTCGCTGCTGCGGTGGCAGACGAACGGCGCCGGCTCGCCGCGATCATGGGCGCGCCAGAAGCCGCCGGCCGCGAAGGTCTGGCGCTGACCCTCGCCACGACGACTAGCCAGTCGGTCGATCAAGCGCGGGCCGCTCTGGCTGCCGCGACGGCCGTTCCGGCTTCGGGCCGCGCCGGCGCAAGCCCTCTCGGTCTTTCGATCGCACAGCCGACGGCGGAAGCCAGCGGCGCCGACGCGTCGTCCCTGTGGGACAAGTCTCTGGCGTCGCGCGGAATGAAGGTCGGCGGGGGCAAGTGAATGCGAAATCCTTTCAAACGAACGGAGAACGACAAGCGCGCCGCCGCGTTGCAGGCAGAATTGAAGGCCGCGTGCGCAAAGCTCGCCGACCTCGACGCCGGCAAAGTGGCCGCTCAGGTTGACAGCGTTGCCTTCGCGAAGTGGAGCGCCGAGCGCAACGCCGCTGCGCTTGAAGTCGATCGCTTGACGGGTCTGATTGAAACCAACGAAACCGAAGCAGAGACCGCGCGGAAGGCAGAAGCCGATGCCGCCACGCGCCGGGAAATTGCGGCGGCTCGCAAAGCCGCGAACGATCTGGCGGCGCGCATCAGGACGGACGGGCAGCGGATCGCCGCCGAACTGTTGCAGCTGGCGAAGGACGCCGCGCAACAGGCCCTTGATGCCAAGCGCTTGAACGAAACTCTGCCCGACGGCGAAGCACCGATCCCGGCGGCCGACATCATCGCTCGCGACTTCGGCGCCGAACCACGCAAGGATATTGCGTCGCGCACCGTCGATCTCTGGGTCGCTGAGACCAGCGGGGACATCATTGGCGGTCAAGATGCAGTCGCGTCCGATGATGGCATTAATGGTCAAGTGCACGTCTTCGGCGGGTCAATGCGGTGGAAATGCGTCAAGCGCCGCTTCCGTGAGACGGAGTTTCATCCGGCTACATCCTTCGATTGGCCCGGGAGCTTCTATGAATTGCTCCGGTTGCCGCGCTTCGACGCACAGGGTTGCCTTTTCGACGGCAGCCTCATGGTGCCTGAGGCCGTTGCCGATCTTGACGTCGCCGCCGCGGTGGCGCCGCGGAAAAAGACGCCGCGGTCGACGCAAATCGAATTGGTCCCAGTCGACCCAGCATGGCCGCCGGCTGACGCAAAGAGCGAAGCCGATCGGAATTCGGCGCTACGATGATCTTCGGAGCGTCGCCGTTTTCTCGGTCTCGTTCCGGCGATGCTCTGTCACGGCCGCGGGTCGAAGCAAGAACGACCCGCGGCCCAAGCCTTTTCCCACCCACACGCGGTCAGCGGCTTCCGTCGCCGCTAGCATCGTGCTGGGCCGCGGAGGCCGGGAGGGCGTCCGCGGCCATTTTTCTCCACTCCAAATCAGGTATCCAAGATGGCATTGAGCGAACGACGGCTGATGACCGCTCTTGAACAGCAGAATGAAAAGTTGTCCCGCGCACGTCGGGACCTCTTTGCGGCCGAGGAAAATGTCAAAACGCTCTTGCGTGCTGAGTGTAGTTCGCTCGCAACCGCAGAAAAATACGCCGCGTGGGACGCTGCTCTTAAGTCCGCCGGACTGGAAGTCCAAAGACATGCATGGATTTTGGCCATCATCGAAAGCGGTGGAGACCCGCAGACCGAAGTAATGGGAGGCGACAATCGCTAAGATAATCGAGGCCAAGGCGGTCATCAGCGCCGAAGACAAGACCGGAGCGGTCTTCGACAAGATCGCGAAGAAGATCGAAGGGATCGCCAAATCGGCGAAGTCATCGAAGGAAGTCGACGCGCTGACGAAGTCGCTGTCCCGGGCGCAACAGCAAATGGCGGCGATCGATCGCTTCGGCGCGGCGAAAGACGGCTTTTCCAGCGCCCGGACGAAATTCCGCGAAGCGCAGGTCGCCGTTGAAAAGGCGGCGGTCGCGATGAAGCGCGGACAGGGCGACGCGGACGCGCTCGCGCGTAGCTATGAGAAAGCGCAAGCCGCAGTCTCGCGGGCATCCGCTGCGTTCGAGCGGCAGCGATCCGCCTTCGTCGGCGCCAAGCGTGGCCTTGAAGAATTCGGCGTCCCGGTCAACCGGGCGGTTTCACAGCAAGAAAAGCTGCGCGCTGCCGTCGACCGGACGAACGCGGCGCTGGACCGGCAGGCGGCGAAGTCGGAACGGTCGGCGCGCCGGCGGCAGATGATTTCCAACGCCGCCGGGCTGGCCGGCGGCTTCCTCGCGCATGAAGCCAAGCGCGGCGCCGGCAATGTGCTGCATACTTACCGCGAGTTCGACAAGGAACGCCGCTTCGGTAAGGCGGTCATGGGCCTGTCCGATGCCGAACAGGCGCCGCTTGTCGCGCAGGCGATCCACATGGGCGCCAAGACCAAATATAACGACGTTCAGGTTCTGGAAGCGCAGCGCGAACTTGCCGCGCGCGGCCTGAATAAAAATCAGGTCATGGGCATGATGGAACCGGCCGCGTCGCTCGGCATGTCCATGGACCTGACGCTGCCGGACGCCGTGAAGCAGATGGAAGGCGCGATCTTCGGCTTCCGGAAGGACACGTCGACGCAGGAAGCCGCGCTGGCGGCCGCGCGCCAGACCGCGGACTATCAGGTCAAGGCGGCGAAAGTCACCGGCATGACGCCGGAAGACATCTCGCAGCTGTACAAGTTCGGCGCAACGCCGGCGCGGCTGGCGGGTATCTCGGAAGCATCCCTGCTCGGCTTCGGCGGCGTCTTGAAGAAGGCGAATATCCGCGGCGACGAAGCGGGCACCGCGTTTCGCGCGCTGACCGCGATGACGCAGGCGCCGACCGCCGGCGCCAAAACCGCATTGCTCGCGGCCGGCATGGATTACAAAAACTACCAGACCATGCGTGACCATCTGGACGTCGACCCGTTCGCCGCCGACGTCGCGGCGCGGTACGGCGTCAAGCTGAATGGCGCGACGAAGGCCGGTCTGGGGAAAATCTTCAGCAATAAGGACGTGATCGCGGACCCGGCGAAGTTCGGCCCCGCCGTGACGTCGCTTCTTCGTGACAGCCTTGAAGGCAACGATGCGAAATCGCTGAAAAGCATCGCGGGCGCCGCGCAGCGCTACCGGAACGCCAGCGTCCAGTCGGTCGACGCAAACGCGCTGATCAAGGACCTGATGCCGAAGCTGGCCGGCAACCTGCCGCTGGCGAACGCGCTGTTCGGATCGAAGCAGGGCGGCCGCATCGCGACCGCGCTGTCCGACGAAGGGACGCTGCGGCACGTTATTGATGAAATCGAAAAGAATTCGTCCGGCTATTCGGAGAAGATCGCCGGCGAGCGCATGTCCGGCTTTGACGGCGCCGTTTCCCGTCTGGAAGGTTCGATAAAGAACCTCGAAACCGCGATCGGCCGCGCCTTCGATAACGATGGTAAAGGGGGGCCGCTGACATGGGCCACCGACATGCTTGGCAAGGGCGTGCAGGGCACCGCAGAACTTCCGCCGTGGGCAGTCGGTGCGGGCGCCGCCGCCGCTGCTGGCGGCGGCATCTACGGCGGCGTCAAGTTTGCCCAGACCATTTTTGGCGGCTTCGGCCTGTCGTCGTCGGCGGTCGCGCTGGATGGGTCCGCCGCGGCGCTCACGGCGGCCGCCGCGGAGCTATCCGCGGCCGCGGGTGTCAAGAGCATTCCCGACGCAGTCAAGAACGCTGCGCCGGCCGCAACGAGCGCCGCCGCGTCGTCATGGTGGGCTTTAGGAGCAGCTGCCGTGCCGTGGCTAGGCGCCGGCGCAGCGACCATCGGCGGGCTCTACGCGATGCACAAGTCCGTAGAGGACGCCGGCTATTCCGGCTTGACCAGCGGCGAGCGGCTACGGCTTCAGCGCGGATCGATGCGCGACGTCTATCGCCGGGCCTTTGGTTACGACGAACTGTCTTCCCCCGAAGTGTCGCCAACGATGACCTACGGGACCGGCGTCGCCGGCGACAAGCTGGTTCAGGCGCAACTGACCGGATCGGCCGAAGTTCACGGCGAAGCGAAGATCATCGTCGAAGCAAGCTCGACGCTTCTGGAAGTAGTGAGGCAGGCGCAGAATGCGGTGAAACTGTTTGGCACGCTAAACTCTAGCGGTCCGGGATCGGTCGGGCTGTCGTCCCCGGACGCGTCAGCGCCCTCGCCGCGACCGTCGACGGGCACTAGCGGCGCCGCAAGCGGGAGTTGGTGAGCGTGGACGATCAAAGCGCCTTCCGCGAAAGCGTCATCCGCGAAATCGATCAACTCCGGGCACGGCAGATCGCGACGGAAGCCATGGTCACGCAAGTGTTGGCCCTGCTTTGCGTCAAAGCTGGCCCTAATATCTCGGCAGAGTTGATTGATCAGATACGGCGAGACCTACACGTTCAAGAGGATCAGCCGAATGATCCGTTCGTCCTATTGGTGGAAGAATTCGTCGCAAAACTTGCCGACAAGATCGAACGACAAGTCCGGGTAATGATGGGCGCGAACCGGTGACAGACCGGGTACATTCCCGCGTTGTCCCCGCCGATCTTCCCCGTTGTGTCCCGGTCTCGCTTTCCGCTAGGGCTAAGCGGACCGCCGGCAGTTCGCGCTGCCAGCGGTCCTAACCTGCAACACGATGGATGAGATCATGCAGCAAGCTGAACAAACCAATATCATTGTCGGGCCTTGGGCGCACTCCTTCACGCCGATCGAACTGCTTTGGAACGAATTTCAGTCCGCGGCCAGCGAAAAGCAGCGCGTCTATGCTCTGGCGGACCAAGCCGCCGCCGGCGACCTTGAAGCGGCCGAAGCCGCATGCGACGCAGCGTATGACGCTGTGGAGGCGATCGCCGATGCGATCCTTGCCACCCCCTTCGCTTCGAAGGCGGACGTTGCCATTCAGGCTCAAGTTCTCTTGTCGCGCGGTGCCGATCCGGCGGACCTGCTTCACTACCGGCCGCAAGACCTGACGCGCTTCGTTCAGGAAGTCCGCGGCCTCGCCCAGCTGTAGACGCGCGCATGACAGCGGACCGCACCGATCGGATGAAAGCCCTCAGCAAGCTGGCGCTGGGCATTGTCAGCCGGTGCGGCGAGCGTTTCTGTATCGATCGCGCGGACGGCCGCTGGCGGCTGTCGGAAGTCCGTCATAACGAATTCCGGCTCACGCTGTCGCGACCGATCGACGATGGGGACCGGACGTCCGCGCTGGACATCCGGTTCGACGGCAAGACCGTCCTGCACGTCGAATGGACGACTGAGAGAGTGCTACGGATGTCATACCGGCCCGGCGCGTGGGAAGCCCTACTGCTTCGTTACGATCGCGCGCCGGTGCTGGCGGGATATCAAGAACGGTGATTATTGTTCGGGCTGCGACGAAGGGATCGACATTGCCGATTTGATACGGCACGTTTAGGCGGCGCATCTTGGCTTTCCTGATGCGCCCCCGCTGCTCGCGAACAGTTAAAGGTTGTTGCAATGGGAAGTCCGATCCGATTTGGGGCCGAAGGGATCGAAATTCACGTGAATGGAAAGCGATATTCTTCGCTTCCGGGAACGGTGGCCTTGATCTGCACAATCAGCCTCACGGCGTTTTGGGCCGCTACGCGTGGTACTGGCTGGAGCGCATTTTTTGGGTGGATCGTTATTGTCGCGCCGCTCGCGTTTCTAGTTGGCGCTCTAATCTGGTTCGGTGCCCTTGCTCATGCCGAATGGCTTTTCGCTCGCTGGTACCGTGCGGCTGTTGGCATCGTCATTGCCGTTGTGCTGGTTGCTCTTGAAGCGGGGGAATTTCGGCTTCCGTCTGGCGAGAAACTCAACGGGTATGTCTGGGCGGCAATAATTTTAGTCGTTCTCGCGATCGGCGCCGTCGCTCGGTGGCGTATGAGCGAAGCCCGTCGCAGGTAATTCTTTGATGGCCTTCTGCTGGCTTAGACATCGCCCAAGAACGCATGCCGGACCGACGAAGTCCGCGATCGTCGGATCGACGACCTGTTCGAAATAGCGGTCGATGTTATGCCGGCCCGACCGCCTGTGCTACCTTGTGGAAGGTCGTCCAACCCCAGCCGATCGCCGCGCTTGCCACGGCGACGTCACGGAGTTGATCAAAGGTGATCGGTAGCTGCGGCCTGCGCGGTCGATCAGGCCAGTGAGGCGGATGTTTTCCAGTAAGGGGCGCCCATGATCGAATTTTTCCGATCTGCCATTTTGGCCCGCAGCGCTTCGATTGGATCAGGCCGACCCATTGCGGGTTGTCGGTCGACACGTTCAAGGCAGTCTGGCCGGTCAAGCCGATCCGGTTCACGCCGTCCAGCCGTGGGCATCGATGGGTGCGCGCGCGGCTGGACGCCTGGCTCGAAACGCTCGGCACAAACGATCCCCAAACAGGCAGCGTACGGCGCAGATTTGGGGACATGCTCGGCAGGCCGTCGCAACCGATCACGACAAGGCGTCGGCGCGTGAGCGGACCTGACGCGGCTCGCGGGCAACCGAAGCGCCGGGCAAAGGACAAGGCACGCAGATCAATAGTCACTCTTGAGCAACTTCCCTTGTTCGCCGACGAATGGTCGCTGAGCGAGGCCCTTTTAGGGCCCGGCAAATACACCCATTGGCGGGCCGTCGTTACTTTGCTCGAAGGACGGGGCTTCCCAAAAATCGACGGCTTGATGGGCGGTCGATACACGGGCGCTGTCCGCGCTTTCTTCGACCATCAATATGGCATTTGCGACGCGACCCAAGTACTGGCGCCGCATCAGCCCGCGAACTTAGGAGCAGCCCATAAAAGAAAGCGCAGGCCCTGACACCCATGGGCGGGGCCGCCGGCCGGGGGGCCGGCGACCCCTCGCCGCGAAGGCGTCAGTACGCGAAACAAGGACGACCTCGCGACTGCATCTAGCATCGGCGCCGTCCCTGGCAAGCGCAATGAGATACGATCGTTAGTGTTACTTGGAGGGCTTAGTGGCCGCTGGTGGCTTGGCTGCTGGCCTGCGCGAGGTGATCGCCTCTACCTTCTTCAGCGTCTGTGCAAACTCAGATCGGAGATATTGTTCGTGCTTCCGGTCTGTAGGCTCCGAGAGGAATGCAACCTTTACCAGGAAGCGGTTCAGTAGCGATGCTATCGCGAGGTTGTCCGAGTGTTGCGAGCGCAGGGCCGTGAGTTGCCGACGCATCTCGATAAGATCAAGTTTTCCGTGGTCTGACTGCTGTTTCAAATAGAATGGCCTGCAACCAAACGAAGCCGCCGCGTCGAATATAATGGCGCGACGGCTTCGCCACTGGGGACCCGGACTAAGGGCAATGTCCGGCCATACGAAGCTAGCGCTCCGCAGCTTCGGTGCAATCAACCTCTGGAATTAAGCTTGATGTCGCGGAGGCGGGTTAATTCTGGAACCGCGAGGCAGGAGCATTCAACGTGATCGAGCCGGTCAGACCGCCAAGGCTCACGACGCACGGACCTGTGCTCGTTGCCGCTCGACTTCCTCAGCGTCTTTATCGTCTATAGTCATTAGGGAGTTCTTGGCATCGCCGTGAACCTTCAGCAGTTCGTCGAGCTTCGCATGAATGGCCTGCGTGTCGCGGTGCTCGGCGCGCTGGATCACGAGGGTCATTCCCCAGGTCGCGAGAGTGGCAAACGAATGCCACTCTAGGCCATTGCCGAAGACGACCCAAAGCGCGGCATAAATGAGAAAGACGACGAACGCGGCTGGCCGCGAGGCAAGCACGCCGATATTTGTCAACCAGCCTCGGACTTCCTTCAGGGCCATGACGATCAACTGGCGCTGCCTTGGTCGGTTCCAGAAAGCTTACAACTCGCGATCCATTGCCGGATGTCTGCGGTTCTTCACCTTGGTCCAGTGCTTCTGACGCCCACCGCGGTACGGCCGCTCGCGATGCTTTGAGACCAGCCCCTCAAGGCCCATGCGACAGGCGGCCCGGAATAGCTCCGGGCCGATCTCGCCGCGCTCAAACGGCGCAACGGTGATGCCGTCCGGCCGGCGCGCCAGCAGCCGCGCGAGGTTCGTCTTCCGTAGATGGAGCGGTAGGTCGCGCAGGTCGTCGCCGCCCAGCGCGAGAACATCGAAAGCGTAGAACTGGACTTCGTGATCGTGCTTGCGGGAGTGCAGCGCATTGAAATCAGAGATACCGTCGACGCCGAGGATCACGGCTTCACCATCGATGACGAAGTGCTTCTGGCGGTTCTTCAGCGCGGCCTCGGCGATCCAGGAATAGCGCTTGGTCCAGTCGGTCCCGTTGCGGGAGAGTAGACGCACGCGCTTGTCCTCCCGAATGACCAGCATTCGGTAGCCATCGTGCTTTACTTCATGGAGCCAGTCCGGGCCCGATGGGACCTGCTTGCCGGCCGTTGCCAGGCAGAGTTCGTATGCCATACGCATGGACCAGAAATAGGTGTTTGCGGCTAGTTTGCGAGGCAGGAACCCCGATTAGAGCTTCCCTTTTTGCATCGACGACGAAGGCGTTCGGCATCTGCGGCACATCGTCGGGATTGCCGGGGTCCATCCGATTGCAGACTGGGCACTGTTAGCCGGGAGCGCCGACAGGGCCGGCTCTCGCTACCCCAGAATGGCCGGTCAGGTGTGCTTCGCGAACCCACCGGCTGTCGCCCCATCGTGCGCAGAGCTTCACGGATCAAGCGCTTTGGCGCAGTGGCAGCGCAAGCTGCACGGCAAAGGGCCGTGTCGCATTACCCTCGATAAAGGCTTGCAGCGCAGGTGAGACGTCGATTGCGCTGTCCGTGGCTCGTTGCGCGAGCTCGTCAGCGATATCGGCCGTGGCATCTCGCGACCAGCCCTCGACGGCGTTGAACGCGACGATCCGCAAGGGATAGGCGTACTGGCCCGCGAGGATGTCGCTCAGCACGGTCTCCCGGTCGGTCTCGGCCTCGTCGGTCTCGCGCCAGGCGCAGCCTGCGCGGGCGCCGAAATCTTCCAACACGAGATAGATGTCCCGATCGAGACGATCGGAAGGCACGATCGAGGGGCCGTGACGCATTACGCAACTCCACTGCTGACTAAAGCCAACGACTGTGCGAGGTGCGGGGTTCCCCAGAGGTAGCCGTCAGAATAGCGCATCCCGGGAACGCGCACTTGTTCTGGCAAGTTGAGCGTGAAGCTGAGGAAGTGCCGTGGTTCAATCTGACGCCGACCGGTTCAAAGGCAGGGCTGAGGAATGCCGCCGTTTGGCGGAGGAGGCCATTAGCGAAGAGGACAAGGGAGCATGGCTGCGCCTAGCGGCCGAGTGGGACAAGCTTGCCGAAAGCGCGTTGCACAGGCGTGGCATTTTCGACCGTTACGAGTGAAGGTCCCGCCTGCGAAAGTCTACGATTACAAGAGGCGGACATAACTACCGCTCTCGTGCAGTTCCAGCCAGCCCCTCTCTACCGCATGCTTGATCCCTGCGCCAAACTCCTCGCCGCTAGCCTTCAGCGCGTAGAGGAACGGGGCGTTGATCTTCTCGATATGGATGCGACCGTCCTGGACGGGCTCGATGCCGGCGGTAATCTCGACCAGCTTGCGGGCAGCGGCTTCCGGATCGGCGAAAGGACGTTCGGTGGTGAGCTTCATGCGGCGGTCAGGCGGTGAGCGGTGCGGACGTGGGCGTCGAGAGTGCGAGTGGTAACTACCTCGCCGCAGAAGCAGCGCGCAATCCCTTCCGGGCGCTGTGTGGGCAACGGTAGCGCCAGATCGTGCATTTGGTGTTTCCAAGTCGTCCAGTCTCGCTCGCGGCGCCACGCCTCGAAATCGGCCTCCGTACGCGTGCCCGCCAACTCCTCCCACGCGGCGTGGAAGTCGGCGCGTGCCCCGTCAAACGTTTCGGCGATCCCAGTTCGATGTTTGCCCGGGTCAATGCCGGGGTAAAAGCCGCAAGACCACCCCCATTGCGGGGCTGAATTTGGAACGCCAGCGCGCCGGCCGATAATGCCGACCCGCACGTCGCCGAAACAGATCAGCCACGTTTCGCGATCTGGATCGTCCTTGCTGCGGCGGCGGGTAAGATTGGGCATATCGCATCAAAGCGCCATCTAATGAGGCCGGCAAATTATCAATCGATCGTGGGGCGGTATGCGGCTGAACTACTGGACCTTGGGGGTGTGGATAGTTTTGCGATCAGCCATGGGATGGATCGGGACAGCCAAGTCGCGGCGGAAAACCTGCGCCTGCGCGCCGCCCTTCGCGGCTTGGTCGACGCTTTCAAGCCGTTCACGGTGAAGCCTATGGGCGGCCCGGGCAGCGCGGTTCAGTTGGATGAGGAAGCGGAGATCAAGGCGCACGTCGACGCGGTCGCCTTATTGCGTTCCGCCGACGTTCACGCCGGAAAGTAGTTTCCAGAAAGGTGAAAAACGTTTCCGGAACGGCATTGCGATTGCTGCCGAAAGTCTGGGGACTGAACCGCGAACATGCCGATCCATTTCATGCACTGTGCCGGGATCGCGGCGGTCGTCGTCGAAGCCGACGGGACGATCGTCGCGGTCGACGACGTCAGCGCGCAAAGCAGCCAAGCTCTCCAAGATCATGCAGCCGTGCTGATCCGTTTAGAACCGACGACGATCGGTGGCGTCATGGCACTGACCAGCTAAGTCGCCGGCCTGAGGCAGTGGCAGGTGCCGGCGGACGACGGCTGGCATCAAATTCTTCTCGGCACGTTGGCGGACGCGCTCGACGGCATCCTTAAGAATGGCCGGCGGGCATCACTGCCGCCGGCCATCGCTTCGCGCTGCCTTTGGGCTGGGGGTAATCAGGCGGCGCTTGACGGCAAGCCTGCCGACCACCGATTAACAACCCGCTAACCAATTCTGGCAGGCTCTGGTTATTTCGCGGGCAACAACGCGGCGGGCCTGTGCTGCTGCTCGCTCTTCGTTGAGTGCGAACGGCGCGGGAGCTGCGGGACCGAAGCGGTCCACAGCCTTACTGTTGATGGGCTGACAACTGCGATAATCCTGATAAAGCGAGCAGCCGAGTAGGTAGCGCTATGCCATCCATCGGAGAGTAAAGATGACGTCGCAAGGTACGGAGACAAGTGAACCCATAACGGTACAGAAGGCCATGTGTTCACAATGCGGGGGTGAACGGAATTGCGATACTAAGGGCAGTATGGTCGAAAGCTGGGATGATGCCGGCGGAATGGTCTGGGGGCAGACCACATGGTCCATCTTACAATGCAGGGGGTGTGAGCACGTCTTTTGTCAAACGGTCAAAGTCTTCTCTGAGGACTATAATCACGAATGGGATGCTGCGACCCAGCAAGATGTCTTGGTCTACGACGAGAAGATAGCCTATTGGCCTGCCATCTCTAAGCGCAAGTCACCGGACTGGTTCGGCCCAATCGGATTTATCGGCGCTCATGATCGCTTGTATGACGCGATGAGAGAGCTGTATGTCGCGCTTGATAACGACCTAGTTCGATTGGCATCCGCGGGCGTGAGGACTGTTTTTGACATTGCGTCCGAACTACTCGGTGTGAATGCCGATCTGACATTCAAAGAAAAGCTTGATGAACTGGTCGCATCAAGTCGTATCAACGCCGTCGATCGCGAACGCTTAGAGGCTTTGACGGAGGCTGGCAGCGCCTCAATGCATCGTGGCTGGGTCCCAACGCCGTCCCATTTGTCAACGATGGTTGATATCCTAGAGCACTTCGTTCATCGAACTTTCGTTGCGCCTGCGCTGGAGGCGAAACTTACTGAAAAAGCGCCACTCTACGTCAAACTGTGCCGGCCCGAAAGCCACGCCGAAAAGCGAAAAAGAAGTAGGCATGGGCCGGGATCGGTTTGCGAGAGGGCCGGATTGTCTTTTGCGCCTTTACCGGCTCAATGGCCGAGCAAAAGTGATCACGAGACCACCCCCGTCCCTTGTGAAGGCCTGACATTCTACCGTCGCAACGTGGAGATACACGCTGGCCAATTCGTTCTTATCCTTCAAAGCAGCGCGGTGACACCGATGCGCCGCCGCCTCCAGTGTGGTCGGATCGATGCCGGTGACGGCGTTTCCCGCCGTTGCAGCAAGAGTGAACCATTCGTTCGGCGGAAAGCCGCTCGCGTCCCAGTTCAGTGAGACGTAGGTCACGAACTTGGGGTCGCAGATCAGGACCATGTCGGGGCGCTTGAAGAAAACGCTGCCGCCGGACGGTGAGAAGTGATCGAAATGCGTATTCGTTCGCTCGATGATCCGCGCCGTTATTTCCTTGCATTCGGGGGTTTCGGCCGAGCGCTCGCCGGCCTTAACGGCGTTGACGGCGATCAATACCAGAAATGCTGAACAAAGAAGGGCGGCTGATGACTTAGAACTCATCTCGGATCACATCAAAAATCGTCAAGCTGAGCAATTGGCCATCGCTCAGTCGCCGGCTTTCCGTCTTCCCAGAATTTGTAGAGAATGCCCTCCCACATGACGAAAACGGATCGGAATTTTTCACGTGCAGCCGAGGTGCTCTCGCGGATGATTGGCAGACCTTCGGCTGTGTAGGCACCGTAGCAGCTAAGATTTAAGTAGATCACCAGACTGACGTCGGAGGAATAATCTTTCGCTACTTTCTTTGTGACGACACGATCTAGGGCCGCCGGAATAGCCTCAAACCTCCTCCGCCAGTTCTCGACCGGGTCGGGTTCCAGAGAAGGGAGATCGATCTCGTCACCGCGCCGACGCCCGTCCATATCAGCTTCTGTTACCTCAAATTGCTGGTTCGTCTGCATGTCGGTCTGCACTTCGAAGTCGGGCCGCGCGTGTGGCACGAGCCGCACTAGTCGCGATGAAAGCGCGTTCGCGACCTTGCCAGCTATCCAAGCGTCACGCAGGAACGCCAACCCTCCTTGGCGAAAGAAAATATGACGAGGAAGAGGTCGTATGATCGCGTCGACACGACTGCGGAACGCGCCGGGGACCATCCATTCTGAAAGCTCAGCCTTCCAACAGTCGAGAGTTGTCTTAGGTACTCGATCTATCTCGCTGTCGCTCATTTTCAACCTGAGGAGTTCACGCCTGAGGGGCGCCTCTGACCGCGGCGCGACCATCAACAATGCGAAGTAGGTGGTTCGCAAGAAGGACGATCTCCATCGCTTCGTTGGGATCATTCAGGTCCACGTCTCGGTGTGAGTGTGGATTTTTGTACGATCCAATTGCGCCGGCAAACAGCGCCGATCTTGCTAGCCGCTCGCTTTTTTCAACCGACTTGTCTGTCAGAGGGCCGGTCTCTTCGTGGAAAGCGCGCCGCATTAAATCCGTGCCGAGATCAGCCGCCGAAAAATCGCCGGCCTCGCGGACGTAAACCTCAACTGCTTTCATCGCCTGAAAGACAGCTACATCGTACTCGCCGCGCAGATAGGCAGACCACACGGATTGGGCGATCCGGGGGTGCAACTTCTCCCTTTCGATCCGACGAGAACGCGCGAACGTAGTGACGTCAGACGGCGAAGCCATGATTTCGGCGCGACGGCTAAAGCGCTTCCAGCCGTGGCTTCCGTTCGTCCCTGAAGCTGGGACTAACAGCCCTTGCACCTCAAGCCAATTCCAAGCCTCAGCTATCGCCAATTCGATCTGATCCTGCCTGGATCGATCAGCGTACGAGCCTGAATGGGGATGGTGGTTGAACAAGCCACTCAGGAAGTTCGTTGCATGGACATTTCCGTTTTGCCGCTGCGCCGAAAGGGCGATCAGAAGATAGCTTGCCAGTTCCTCGGCCTCTAGGCTGAGTAGATAGTCGACGTCAGGGAGTAATTGAGGAAGTGAGGTCATCTTACGCTGAGGCTCAATTCGAGGGGCAACTTAGCAGCGCTGGCTGCTTATTTTTGCAAGCCCAATCGTGGTAGGCCGCCCAACCCTGGGCGGCTGCGCCGATCGCGCCGAAGATCGTGAAGATAGCAACTACAATGGCGAACGCGGATTGGCCGCGGGTCAGATCAACTCGACGCCCAATGATTTCGACCGGCTTTCCATTCCAGTGCAAACGCCCGTCGTTGTCGATGCCAAGACCGTTCGTTTCGGAAAGCGCGATAGGTCTAACGCCCTTTGGCCACTGGCTCTTGTCGATCGTCTGAAGGGGCACGCGTTCCAGTTCGGCTTCTCGCTCCGCGTTTTGGCGCCGCGTTCTTTCGTCGTCTGTTTCCAACTTCTCGCCTTTCTTCTTTTCGCGCGCACCTGACCGGGTGAGGCCCCCTTTCACCACGGCAGCCACGGCTTCGTCTGCTTGTCGGTGAACTTCAGATAAGGCCCGAAGGCGACCGTCAGCTGCGCGGGCTGTTGGGCCAGCCGCAGTTCGATCTGGTATTTCTGATCGATCAGCGCATCTCGGTTAGCCGTTGCAAGATCAGCAAGCATCGCATCGGAGTAGGTTAGGCAAAAAGCGAAGTCCCGATGCAGGGAGTTCAAGTAATCTTGGACGTCGCTGCCGAATAGGAAACGCGCGCCAGCTTTCGCGGTCAGCAAGTCGTTGAAGTTTTGACCGGTGACCTTTCCGCTCGATTGGAACGCTCCGACGGCCCGTTCAACCATTTCAACCACCTTCAGCCGGCGGTCGAAAAGATCAAGCATCAGCTTCCGGCGAGCCGTGACAAATTGGAAGTAGGCAATCGCCGCGCCGGCGATGGCAACGATCGTCGTGATAATGCCTAACCCGAACGTCATGCTTCTGTAGCTCGCGCCACCACTGCGCAGCCGCGTTTCAATGCCACCTCGAATAGTTGCTTCAGGCCCGGGTCGGCAAGGACGGCATCGCCCGGCAGGAAGTCATCCACGATCTGCCAATCGAAGCCGCTGCCAGGTTCTGGCAGCTTCGTCGGATCAAGCACGTACGCAGCGCGTCCGGTGCCTTCACCAAAAGCGCCCCGTTCCACGAATTTTTGAAGTCGGTTCATTCTGTTCCTCTAAACGTCGGCGCGGCCCGACAGCTGAAGCATTCGCTCGATTTCTTCGTTCGTCAGATCGTCGACGGTGGGAGCGGCGCGCCGGCCGCGCCGCTGGTGGGAGATGTCATCATCGATCCAGAGATGGAGGATGAAGTGGTGGTTCGGGCAAAGGAACTCGTGCTCGTGGTCAGCGGCGGGAAAGCCACGGTCGAACTGTTCCCCCAATGGTACGACATGGTGAGCCTGAGCGATGGACTGAAACTTGCCGCAAACAAAGCAGGCCTCGCGACGCCTAGGTTCGAAGGCCATTCGGGCAGCAGCAATCCACGCGCGTTTCCGATTGGCGTACTCGATCAGATCGGCGGTCCCAAGGCGATGGGTCATGGTTCTGATGCCGCGGGCCGCGCGGCGAGAAGCTTCAGCGCGATCGGTTCGACGTCTTCGCGCCAGTAGTCATCACCGTTCGGAAGGACGCTTCCCAGCATGCCGGAAGAGTAGACGGCTGGCTCCGGGCGGCCGGGATAGGCCGTCCAGCGGGCGTTGGTCGGGGTATGGGTCACCCCGTTTTCGTCGACCCGAAACTGATCTTCTGTGACCCGCGTCCGCGCCATGACTTGCCCCCCGGTTGCAGGCACCGATACTACACGCGATACCGCGAACCGGGCATGCTCCCGGTGCCGTTTTCCACGTCAAATCTCAGGGACCGGCTGGGGGGCTTCAATACGACCCGACGCCGGCGCTCGCGGCCGTCAGCGGACTACCTGAACAAGTTCATCGCCCTTCCAACCCCGACGATCCAGAGACCGGCCCACATCAGCGAGGTGATCGCAATTAGTGGAATGAACACGACGAAGACAGCGACCTTTGCGAGCCGTCTGGGATACAAACTCGCGTAGACCGCAGCATTCTTGGTGATGAAGATCGGCCACAGCAGAAGCGTGAGGATCGAACTCAAGACCCGCTTTGTCAGTTTGAGCCCCAGTGCATCTGTTGGATCACGTTCAACGGCGGCCGGCCCCTATCGGGGGCGTCCGGGGACTGGTCGTCCTTCGTCGGGACCGAATACAGCTTTTGAACCCACCGGATCGATGTACTGTCCGGTGTCGTCACGTACAGCTGTAGGCAGAGGATGTAGCTGTCGTTCTGTTCTCCCTTGCTCCGCCGAAACCGGAGTGCGTTGCCGTCCTTCACCCAAGGATAACGCTCCACCACGTTCGCGTGCACAGGCAAAATGTCTCCCGGCTTTACGACGATCTGGGTCGGGTTGAAGACGATCGATTTGGCGAAGCGGCCATCGCATCCAGTCTTAGGATCGGTGACCAGCACCAATTCTCCATAGATTTCGGTGATGACCGCCGCGCGGTTTCCCGAATTGATGAACGTGAATTGCTGATCCTGATCCAGCAGCAAATCGCCCTTATCGGGCCGCACTGCCAGCGTGCCGTCGACAACGACCCGGATGTCGTCGCGTTGGATTAGCAGCGTGCGGTAGGCCGTGAACCCGGTGATGCACAGGGATATCACCGCAATTGCCCAACCAGCCCAATCGAGCCAGTGCTTCTTTGGCTTGCCTTCCGATGCCTCACGCCTGCGATCGTGCCAAGCCAGCCAGTCTTCGGCGAAGCCGATCGTCATTTGCGTCGTGCCGATCGTAACCGTGCCGGCAGGGCCGGCGTCGGTTTGCGTCAGCCTATTGCGGACGTTCAGGGGACTTTGCGTTTCCAGTTCTTCGAACCAGCGTCTGGCTTCGTCCGGCTGCGCCGGCGACCATCGCGACGCTTCATAGGGAAAGCGATCAGCCTTCATCGAACTCCAACCTTCGGTATCCGGTCGCCGGAACTTCCCGTTTACCGGCGCTTCAAGCAATCGTTGCGCCCAACCAGCGGCGAGAACAGAACTCGCCCGTCCGCGCCCTTGTAGAAATACTGCACCTCACCGCCCAACCCGACGAACGCTGCGAGTGCTTCCATGCTGCACACCGAATTTCGCGTGTACTCTTCCACCTGCGCAGCCCAGTCTTGCATGGTTATGCCACGCGCCGTCGCCGTCGCCTCTGCTTCGGCAGCGGATGAACTCATTGCAGCCACGTAGACGAGGCGCGGTCCCGCAGCCGCCACCGACACTATGGTGAGGTTCGCGCTGGCTTTCATCGGCAGTGTCGGTGCCACCGCGGCTTGTGCCGATCGCGCGTAGTCGCAAACGTTGGTCTTGGTGTATTGGGAGAAGCACTCAGGGCCGTCTTCTGCCGCAAAGGCCGTTGAACAGGGCATCAAGGCGAGTGCTGCCGCGGTCAGAACGGCGGCCGGAACTGTCGTTCGCATTGGACTGGCGCGCCTTCCTTTCAGGGTTGGTGCTGCTCAACAATACCCGCAGCGTCGCTGTCCGGGCATGCTCCCGACACCATTATCCCCGCCCAAATCTCCGCTAGCGTCCGGAAGATGTTGGTAGCTCCGTTGGTAGACGGGCAATTCGAGAATAGACTTTACAATAAAATTCAATGCCTTAGATCGATTTAGCAATCCCCTCAGCCGCACCAGCTTTTGCCGCACGGCTCTCACCTCGAATTCTTCGGCGCGCTGCTTTGCTGGAAGTGCTCGGCGTCAGCGATCTTCACCCACACATGCTTCGCCTGCTCGAACACCGATCTGACGGGAGCGGGGTAGTTCGGGTCCGCGATCGCACCGACGGCAACGGCGATCATCGCGGGTAGATTGTCGGCTTTCCAATAGACCGTCGAACCGCAGTCGGTGCAGAAATAGCTGCGGACCTTGCCACCGCTTGCGGCAGCGCGGACGAACTCCTTCGGCGTCCCTGAGAACGTGACGGCGTCAGCTGGATAGAAGGCGCCGACGCCGAACGGCGCGCCGGTTCGGCGCTGGCAGTCGGTGCAGTGACAGGCAACGACGAGACGCGACGGCCCCGGAAGCGACAGCGCAAGCGCGCCACAACTGCATCTGGCATCAATCATCGAAAACGCTCCTCCGTGGCAAGGCAGACACGATCAGGCAATTGATCCAGCTGCCAGAGCCCGAGGCTCTTGTCGCGCCAGCCGCCACCGCCCTCCTCGCAACGCTCGCTGATCAGCGCGTGCGGCGCCGGCCAGTCGAACGGCGGCTTCTCCATGTTCAGCGCCCGCCAGTCGCCATCCTCGCAATCGCGATTTGCCTCCCATTCCGGAAAGGTGGTGGCGAGCAGGAAGCGCGCGCCGCTCATCTGAAATTGCGCGAGGGCGCGATCGATATTCGCAAAGCTCAGATGCACCAGACAGTCCCGGCAGAGAATGACATCCGCACGCGGCAGTGCATCGCGCGTGATGTCGGCAACGAGAAACCGGCCCGACGACCCGCCTGCCACACGCCGGCGGTTGGCCTCGATCAGCGACGGCACGATGTCGATGCCGGTGTAATCGACATCGAGCGTCATGCGGCTGATCCAGCCGGCATCGCCGCAGGGCGCGTCGAGCAGCGAGCGGGCACCGAGGCGTTGCAGCAGTGGAGGAAGCCCCTCTCGGATCGCGGCGGTCGCTGGGTCCTCAGAGCCGAGGCCGGAGACGGAAGTTGGCGCGCCCCAAAGGTTGGTCCGCTCGATGCGTTCGAACCGGGCGGCGAGATCGAGGTCCGCGAAATTCTCGCGGTCGGCGAGGAAACGTTGTTGGGCGAGCACGGGAGGACGGTGGGCGGTCATCGGGTGAGCCTCTAGGCAAGTCGGAAGCCCAGTGTACAGGCGATTCGAGCCTCCGGAATCGCAGCGTGCCATCCGATCTGATCGTTAGCGTTGGGCAGAGTCGGAGACGCTGATCCGATGGGGGTCGGAACCAAAGCCGTGCGTCGCTCGTTCTCGACCCATGCGGATCAGGGAAGAAAATCGAAACATATTTTTGCTGGCGAGCGTGACGCTGTGCTGTGGCGTCGTGGCCGGCACAGTTGCGCTGTTCGAACCGGCGCCAGCACCGACTCCTGCAAAGCAGGTGGCCGAGCGGATGGCAATCGACGCCACCGCTCCGACACCGGTTCGGGTGGTCGGCGCACCCTTCGAGCCCAACGTCAATCCGCGCCAGCGATAACCATCACGTCGGCGATGCCTCCGTGCCCTTCTCGGGCCGGCCATGGGCCCGCGCCAATTCCTCGACGAACGCGATCACCTCCGCCCGCTTGTCGGGCGGCAGCGACAGGAACGCGCGGACGAGCCTTAAGCCCTCCGCTTCGTCCACCCGTTCGTCTTCGTCATTCATCCGACCAATGTCGGGCGATCGGGAAAAATATGCAATCCCTTTCAAACGACCTTGATTCGGCGCGGCCGCTTTGCTGGAATGGAGCGCGGCAGAGGTGGATCATGAAGTGGATCAGGGAACGCGACGCACTGATCGCGCAGACACTGGCCTTCGTTCAATCGGTGACGGGCAAAAAGGATGATTTCCTTCAGCCGGCCGCGCTGTCGGATTCGCCGGCGGCGACCGTCGAGACCGCCCCGGTCGAGATCGGACCGCTCCAGCCCGCTCCGCAGGCTCAGTTCGTCAAGCTCCCGCCGGCACGGACAAGCGGCGATTTTCGCAGCGAGATGCAGGCCCGGATCGCCAATTTCCGCAAGCATCAGGAGCGGTTCGCGCGCGAGCGCGAGGAGTATTGCGCGGCCACCCTGAGCAAATTGCGCGCCGCCATGAGCGACGCCTCCCCCCGCCCACCGGCCGAAAAGTAGGGCCGGCGCTCCAATCGGGGCTTACAGCCAGGACCACACCAGCCAGAGATTGGCCGCGCAGGCGCCAAACAGCGCCAACGTCAGGGGCAGGAGCATGTGCCCGCAGGAGGTTTTCAGGTCGCTCGTCATGGCCGAAAACATCCGCTGATTCCAGCCGGAGAGTCCCAGGGATTCTTTTTTTACGGATTCAGGACTCGTTTACGACTCAGGACACGAACTGCCCGATCACGGCGCCGTGATCGACCAGCCGGCCGGAACCCGTTCCGCGCAAAGTCGTTAACGGGCTTTCCTGGAGCGGGAAGAATGCCCTACGCCCTGTTCTGCAACGACGCCCAGATCAGCAAGGCCTATCCGAGCGAGTCCGACGTCTGGAAACTCGCGCAGCGAAGTGGTCTCGTCGTGGACGTGACCGCGGACGACGAGCGGCCGGGACCGCGCCGGGTGCTCGACAATGACTACGAGATCGCGCCCTGCCAGGCAGCCCAGGGCGAGGACCCCGCCAAGAACAAAGCTGAGGCCGAGCAGCAGTCGAGGATGGAGCTTGAGCTGAACACTTGAGGTCCGGAGCTCCGGGGCGGGAAACCTGAGCGAAGGCTCAGGGCGTCGCGGTCGCGAGAGACGCCTGCTCGCCCGCCAGGGCCACGCAGGCCTTCCGGCGATGCAGCCCGCGGATCGCGCCGGTGACCTTCAGCACCTTGCCCGACGGACAGGAAGCGTCCTTGACGAAGGCCACCTCGTAGGGCGCCAGCATCAGAGGCTCGGATTTAAGGATTGTCTGTGCAGAGCACGGCAAGCAGATGACGCACGCGAGCACCCCTGCCGACACCAAGATACGCATGTTCGTCGTCCCACCAGCCCGGCAATTCTCATATAACGCGTTCCGGAGCGCGAGTTCCGTAAGCGGCAAAAATTATTTTTGCTTTACCCCGCGGCCATGACGCGCGTGAGAAGACGCGCGCCGGAACGTTTGCTTGCAAGCGATGCGCCAGATGGTTGACGCAAACCGAACAACAGGCCGGCGAGCAAGAGGCGGGCAAACGAAAGGCCGGCGGGAAAGCCGGCCTTGTCAGATCGCGTCGTTGGCAGAGGTCAGTAGCGCGACGCCGACGGACCGCCCCAGCCGAACCGGTAGTTCACGCCGACCTTGACGGTATGTTCATCCTCCCGGCCGCGGACGCCGACGATATCGGCTGGGCCGGAGGTGAAGGTGGTGCTGCCAAAGTTGTAATACTGATACTCGGCCTTGGCCGACCAGCTCGGCGCGAACATGTATTCGAGGCCGGCGCCGACGGTGTAGCCGTCCTTGCTGTTGCCGGTGGTGGTGAAGGCCTGCGGCACCCCGGCGATGTTCACGCCAAGGCCGTTATTGCGCCAGGCATAACCGCCCTTGGCGTAGAGCAGCGTCGGTCCCCAGGTGTAGCCGATGCGACCGGTCACCGACCCGAGCTGGTCGGTGTTGGACGTCACCTGCGTGCCCAGCGGGAACGTGACGCCGTTGTTGTTGGTCGGCAGCCAGGAATACTGGGCCTCGATACCCACCACCCAATTGGGCGCGAACTGGTAGTCGAAGCCGCCCTGCACGCCGCCGAGGAAGCGGGCATCGCTCGACTGGAAGCCATTGTCACCGGCAAAGGCGCCGCCGACATGGCCGCCGATGTAGAAACCTGTCCAGTTGTAGATCACCTGTGGCGGCGTATAGGCCGGTGCCTTGGTGTAAGGGCGCGGCTGCATGTCGGCTGCAGCGGCTGGCGCGGCCAGCGCCAGCAGCGCGACTGCACCGAGCAAAATCGTTTTCATGATCATCCCCGTTCTCTCAAATTCGACCCTCAGCAAACAACGTGGCGTGAATTTGGTTGCTTCGCGGCGATGCCGGAACGTTGATCGTTCGTTACTGTGACGGGTTGGCAACAACGCGATTTTGTTCCGTCACGTCCCTTGCGCCGGCCGTTCTCGTCGTCGGCGCAGGGCGAGCCGTAACGATTTGTCGCGAGACGAAACCGCCCGTTCAAAGCTCGCCAAGATGTGATCCAGCGGCTCCGGCGCGGTCTGTCCTATCATGAGGCGATGAAGGCGGGCTTTGCGCTACCGCGTCATCTTTTCCAGTTCCGGAAAGGGTGCGTAAACCGCACCGGCACAGAGCTCGCTCGTCCGATCGATAACGCGGTCGCTCCGCCCGTTGACGAAAATCACGGCGCGCTCGCGCATGCCCTTGTAGCTGCCATCGGTCTCGCGCGGGGTGAAATGCAGGCAGCTCACGTAGAACTGGCGCCCGCCAACTTCGCGCAGCACCGGATCGGCCATGCTGGCGTCGCGCACCCCGACCGGGTTGTTCAGATAGCTGCGCATCAAGGCCAGCGTGTCGCTGCGGAAGTTGTCGGGAAACGGCTGCGGCCCTCCGGCCTGGGTCCCGCCCATCAGCGTTGGACGGTCACCGTCGCTGCCGAAGCATGCCGCAAGCGCCAACGGCAACGCCATGATCACTGCATATCTCGCCAATCGCCCCACAGGCACCGCTCTCCGCTCGATCAGACTCGGAGGTGTTCTAGCCCCAAGCTTCCACGAACCCAAGCCTGCATGATCTAAGCTTGCACAAAGGGAATTCGCTTGCAGCGGCGCAAACGGCGCGCCGGTCCGCCGCCGACACCTCGGGCTTTCGCACGAGGCATGGCGAACGGACCGGGCCTGAACTCCGCACGCGGCGGCGGGGCAATGCCAGGGATGCCGCCGCGCGGGATCAGTGGTCAGTTGCGCTTGTCCGATGTCGCCGGCTTGGTCACGTCCGGCTGCGCCTTCAGCGATTCCTTGGCCGTGACCTGCTTGTGGTGATGGCGATGCTTGCGCACGGACTTGTGCTCGTCGGGCGTGGCGGCGGCGTTGGCGTTCATCGCGTTCGACTTGGTGTCCACCTTGGCATTCGCCTTGACGTCGGAAGCCTTCGTGTCGGGCTTGACGCCCGCATCCGATTTGACCGCAGTATCCGCCGCCTTGGTCTGGCTCTGGTCCGCCTTGATCACCGGCGCGGTCGTGGTGGTCTTGCCCGCCTCGGCGGCGAAAGCCGGGGCTGCGATCACGGAGGCTGCGAGCAAGGCTGCGGAAATGGTCTTCAACATGGTTGGTCTCCTCTGGGAAGGATCTTGAGGCGGCGCCCTCTCGTCACCCCTTCGATCGTAAGTCCGAGCCTAGAGAGCAGCCACTGAACCCAGTCTGAAGCCCATTGCGGGCTCCCGTTCATCTCGATGACAAGTTTGTCATCTGCGCCGGGACGAATAGATCGTGCGAAGCGGGAATGTTTTTGCCCCATGGGTGTTCCGGTCTTCGGGCAATCGTGTAGGATCGCCACGTTTCATACGGGAGAACATCAATGCGCAGACTCTCAACGCTTCTGGTGCCGGGACTGGTCTCGATGGCGCTGGCGGCCGGGCCGACGCTGACCAGCGCCTATGCCGCCGGCAGCGATGAACCTTCGCCGCCGCCGAAGTCGGACACTTCGACCAAAAAAGGCAAGAAGAAGAGCTCATCCGTCAGCGATCCCAAATTCGTGGCGGCCTATCGCGCCGCCTACACTGCGATCTACGACCGTCACGACTACAACGGCGCGATCGACCAACTGAAGTCGCTCAAGCGCGACGACGTTGCCGATGTCGCGAACCTGATCGGCTACTCCTATCGCAAGCTCGGCGATTACCAGTCGTCGAAGGCCTATTACGAGCTGGCGCTGAAGGACGATCCGAACCACGTCCGCACCTGGCAGTATTACGGCCTCTGGCAGCTCGAGCAGGGCAACCGCGAACAGGCGCAGTACCACCTGAACAAGATCGCCTCGCTCGCCGGCACCGACAGCTCCGAATATCGCTCGCTCGCCGCCGCGCTCGACAGGCCTACCGGCGCGACGCTGGTCTACTAAGACATCACTATTTGAATGAAGCGAGCGCGCACAACCTTGGGGTTGTGCCCGTTCCACTTTCTCGGCTAGCCTTGCGCAGCATCCCTCGCAATTGGTGTGCAATGGATACGTGGCTGCGATCCGCGATCGACTACATCGGCTCCTGGATCGAATTCCAACAGAGGACATTCCAACAGCCCGGCGTCATCATCGCCTTTGCCCATCGCGGCGAGGTCGTCGCCGAGCACGCATTCGGCCTTGCCAATCTCGACACCGGCGAGAAGCTCACTCCGCGGCACCGCTTCCGCATTGCCTCGCACTCGAAGAGCTTCACCTCCGCCGGCATCATGAAGCTGCGCGAGCAGCGCAAGCTCCGACTCGACGATCCGATCCGTCAATACGTCGGCGGCCTGCATCCGCGCGTGGCAGAGACGACGATCGCGCAGGTGCTCTCGCACAGCGCGGGACTGACGCGTGACGGCGCCGATTCAGGCCAGTTCATCGATAGCCGGCCCTATCTCGATGCGAAGGAGCTGCTCGCGGAATTGAAGCTGCCGGCCGCAATCGAGCCCGGCACCCGCTTCAAATATTCCAATCATGGCTTTGGCCTGATCGGCCTCGTCATCGAAGCCGTGACCAAGGAGCCCTACCCTGTCTGGATCAAGCGCGAAATCGTCGAACCCGTGGGCTTGCGTGAGACCGAACCGGATGCGCCGCTTGCCAAGAGCACGCCGTTCGCGCGCGGCCATACCCGAAAGCTGCCGCTCGGCGAGCGCTGCGTAATCCCCGGCGACAATCCCGCGCACGCCATGGCGTCCGCGGCGGGCTTCGTCGCGACCGCCGGCGATACCGCCCGTTTCTTCGCGCAGCTCGCGCCCAATGCGAAGAAGAGCGTTCTCTCGGTCGCGAGCCGCCGCGAGATGACGCGACACCACTGGCGCATCCCGCAGAGCTTCGAGGGCTATTACGGGTTAGGCGTCAACGCCGGCAAGACCGACGGCTGGGACTGGTTCGGCCATGGCGGCGGCTTCCAGGGTTACATCTCCCGGACCTGCTCCATCCCCGCTTGCGAGCTCGCGATCAGCATCCTCAGCAATTCCATTGACGGCGCGGCGCCATTCTGGATGGACGGCTCGATGCAGATCCTGCGCGCGTTCAAGACACGCGGCGCGCCCGACCGGCGCGTGCGCGACTGGACCGGCCGGTGGTGGACGATCTGGGGAGCCACAGATCTCGTGCCGGCGGGCAACCGCGTGCTCGTCGCCAACCCGCAGTTCAACAACCCATTCATGGATGCCGCCGAGATCGAGGTCACCGGCCGCGACAGGGGCAAGCTCGCCTGGGCCGCCGGTTACTCCAGCCATGGCGAGCCGGTCCGCCGCGTCCGGGACAAGCGCGGCAAGGTGAGCGACATCTGGATCGCCGGTGCCAACGTCAAGCCTGCAAGCGTCGTGGCGCGCGAGATCGCGCGCCGGTATCCGCCACGCAAGCGGCGGCCTACTCGCGGATAAGCGCCTCGACCTCACTGCGCATCGACTGCCGCGAACCGTCGCGCGAATAAAACATGTGGCCGCCGGGATAGACGACGAATTTCACGCGTTGCGTAACGAAGGCCGGTAACTGGTCGAGCACGCGCTTCGATCCGAAATAGGGCGTGGCGAGATCGAACAGGCCGTGCGCGACCAGCAGGTTCAGCTTTGCATCGGTGGCGAGAATCTGGCGCAGTTCCGACACCGATTGCGGCGGGTTGAGGCCGCGGCCGAAATCCCAGTGGCCCTCGACGCTGCCGTTCAGGACTTCATAGGAGCCGTCCGGCCGCCAGTTGAGCTTGCGTGTCAACACGTCGACCGCGGCACTCGTCAGCGGCGCCTGGAGTGCATCGCCCGAGGGGTCGCCGAAGCGGGAGCTGCTGGAATCCGGGTAGGGATCGAAGCCGCGCACGGAGCCGTCGTAGCGTCCCGTCACCTTGCCGTTCTTGCGATCGAACTCGCGGCGGAATTCACCGACGTCGAGCCGGCCGGCGAGCCTGCGGCTCACCGCCTGGTCGATGCCGGTGAGCTCGGCGACTTTGTCGGCCAGCCGGTTGGTCGCCTCCTTGTCCGCCTCGCCCTTGACGAGGTCAGCCAGGAATTCGCCGCGCGCGTAGGCCTCGACGTCGGCGAGATCGGCGCGCGTGACCGGTGCCTTGGCTTCGCGCGCCACCGCGACATAGCTCGGCAGCGTCGCGACATATTGCAGCAAGCTCGTGCCGGCGAACTCGCGGAAGTCGAACAGCGGCGAGACCAGGATCAATCCCCTGACGCCGACTCCATGCTGCAGCTGCAACTGGCGCACCACCTTCGGTCCGCGAATCCCGCCATAGCTTTCGCCTGCTACGTATTTCGGCGAGATCAGCCGGTCGTGCTTCTCGAGCCAGCGGCGGATCACCAGCGCGATCGAATTGGCGTCGCCGTCGACGGAATAGAAGGACTTGCGCGCGTCCTCGCCGCTGGCGACGAAGCGGCTGTAGCCGGTGCTGACGGGATCGATGAAGACGAGATCGGTGAAGTCGAGCCATGTCTCCGCGTTCGGCTTCACCTCGGGCGAGGCGGACGGCGACAGGGCTTCGCCATCGAGCGGCAGCCGCCACGGCCCCGCGGCGCCGAACTGGAGCCATGCCGAAGATGCGCCGGGCCCACCGTTGAACAGGAAGGTCACGGGGCGCGTCGCGCGATCGGCACCGTCGAGCTCATAGGAGGTCACGGCGATGTCGGCCAGCGGGTCGCCCTTGCCGTCGAACACGCGGATCGAGCCGGCGGTCGCGGCGAAGTTGAGAGTGCGGCCAGGCAGATCGAGCGTCTGCTTCGTGGTGGAGTCCGGCGGCAGACGATGCAGCTCGGCCGCCGACGGCGAACCAGGCGCAGAGCTTTGCGCGCCACCGCCACGCCCGCCTTTCTGTCCGGCCGGCGATGTCGTCTCGGAGCGCGGCTGCGGCGGATCCTCCGCGCGCGCCCATCCTGCGAAGGCGAAAGCCGACACCGCCATCACCAGCATCGCGTGGCGGAGCGCCGGCAAACTCAATACCATGATCGTTCTCCGTGCCCGGCTCTGAAGGCCGGTGCGCACCGATCATTAGCCAGGAATTGCGACGGTTTGGGGGATCATGGGTTCGGCGGCGCATGGAGAGGTCTTTCGGGCCCGAAGCGCTCCCGTTTCGTCCTGAATCGGGATGGGGCAATCCCCCGTTTGCCTTGAAAGGCGGTCCTCCTCGACAATCCAGGCCCAGGTCGTATAGACGAGCCCGGCGGAACTTACTCGAGCCAGCGGCACCTGCCCGGGAAGCCATGACCAAACCCTCGCGATACGACCGGATCGCCTTCGTCGCCAGCCCGAGCAGCGAGGCGCAGGCCGCCTTCGGCCAGCTCACCCGGGATTATGGCAATTACGACCCCAGGGAAGCCGATGTCGTCGTCGCGCTCGGCGGCGACGGCTTGATGCTCCAGACGCTGCACCGGAACATGCACACGGGAAAGCCGATCTACGGCATGCACCGCGGCACGGTCGGCTTCCTGATGAACGAATACTCGACGCACGATCTGCGCACGCGGCTCGAGGCGGCGCATGAATCCGAAATCCATCCGCTCTTAATGCGCGCGACCGACGTCAACGACCGCGTCCACCTGCACCACGCCATCAACGAGGTCGCACTGTTCCGGCAAACCTACCAGGCCGCACGCTTAAGGATTCTGATCGACGAGCGCGAGCGCATGGCCGAGCTGATCGCCGACGGCATCATGGTGGCGACGCCGGCCGGCTCTACCGCCTACAACCTCTCCGCCCAAGGGCCGATCCTGCCGATCAACGCCGCGCTGCTCGCGCTGACGCCGATCAGCGCCTTCCGCCCGCGCCGGTGGCGCGGCGCGCTGCTGCCCAACACGGCCTATGTCGTGATCGAGGTGCTCGAGGGCGACAAGCGCCCCGTGGCGGCGGTCGCCGATCATGACGAGGTGCGCGACGTTCGCCGTGTCGAGGTCCTCTCCGACAAGACCATCTCGATGCGCATGCTGTTCGACCCCGGCCACAGCCTGGAAGAGCGGATCCTGCGCGAACAGTTCGGCTACTGAGCCGCCGGCCCGCCCCTCTCAAAAGGCCGATCGCAACCCTTCGTTAACCCCCGCCACGATATGGTTAACGAAGGTTGACCGCTTTGGCCCGGGCGTCATGTTCCGTATCGACTTCAACAAGCTGCGCTTCCTCGTCTGCGACGACAATCCGCACATGCGCCGCATCCTGCGGACGCTGCTGCATTCGTTCGGCGCACGCGAAGTCTACGAGGCCGAGGATGGCGCCACGGCGCTGGAAATGTACAGCCATTACGTGCCCGACATCGTCATCACCGATTGGGCGATGCCGATCTTCGACGGGCTCGAGCTCGCGCAAATGATCCGGCAGCCCGAATCCAAGGGCAACCCCTACGCGCCGATCATCATGCTGACCGGCCATTCCGAGAAGCGCCGCGTCACGGTCGCGCGCGATGCCGGCGTCACCGAATTCCTGGCCAAGCCGATCTCGGCCAAGGGACTCTACCAGCGCATCCTCAACGTGGTTGCCAATCCCCGCCCCTTCATCAAGACCAAGACCTATTTCGGCCCGGACCGGCGCCGTAACACCAACTCTGCCTATATGGGCCCGGAGCGTCGCGTCGGCGAAAAGCACGAGGTGCTCCAGCAGCCCTCGCTGCTCGACAAGGCCCGCTCCTCCATCTAGCGCAGCGTCTCACACGAGGCAGGCATCATGGCGAAGAACAGCGCAAAGGACATCGAGGTCAAGGCCTTCGCCACGCATCACGTCATCACGCAGCCCAATCCCTTGCGAAAAGTGCTGCGCCGGGTCGAAGCAAAAGACATGGACGATCCGGTCGCCCGCGCCGAGCAGGCGCTGGCGGGCCTGTCCGGCCAATTCAAGGACTGGATGAGGATCGAGGTCGAGAGACTGTCCGCCGCCTGGACCGAGGTGCAGCAGGATGGTTTCACCAGGAAGCTGCGCGACGAGCTGTTCCACGCCGCACACGACATCAAAGGCGATGCGGCGACTTTCGGCTTTCCTTCGGCAGCGGGAATCGCCGAGAGCCTGTGCCGCATCATCGAGCATGCGCCGGATCTTTCGAAGGTGCCGGCCGAGCTGTTCACGCACCACATCAACGCAATCCTCGCCATCGCGCACGAGAACACCAGGCTTGACAGCATCAGCGTCTCCGCGGAGCTCAGCCGGCGCCTGCGCAAGGTCGCCGACGAATATCTCGCCCATGTCAACCGTGATCGCCCCGAACATCTCGAGGTGATCCTGGCGCCAAGCATTGCGCCGGCGGAATAAGGCCCAGCTCTTCCCTCTCGTCGTTGCGAGCGCAGCGAAGCAATCCAGAACTGTCTCCGCGGTGAGACTCTGGATTGCTTCGCTGCGCTCGCAGTGACGGAATTCGCAGGACCTGCTACGCCGCGATCAGATCGTCATAGAGCGGATCGACCGCGTCCTCGGCGACGAGCTCGTCGCAGAACAGCCGCGCCTCTTCGCGCGCGGACTCGGTGGCGAAGCGGCGGAGCAGGACCATCAACGGTTCGGTAGCGCCGCGGTCGGTCTCACAATGGGTGAGCACGCGCTCCACCATGCGACGGCGCAGCCGTACCGCGCGGTCATCGGTGTCGACAAAACCCTGCTCGTGGCAGGCGTCGAGCGCGACTTGGAATGCCGCAAATGTCGCCTCGGGCAGCCCGGCGCGGCGGAGCAACGCGTGCAGGGTGTTGCCGCCGCGCTCGTGCAGCAGCGCCGAGACGCGCGCCAGCGGCAGATCGGCGAGTTCGGCGAGCGCCGCGTCGAACAGGTCGAGATTGCTCGACAGCAGCGCGCGCAAAATCAGACCCGCCGTGAGCTGGCCGGTGATGCGCAGGTGCCGCACCAGGCCCTGCATGTCCCCACCGCGCGAGCGCGCCGCGATGTTGATGGTGGAGCGGTCGCGCGCCTCGATCGTGATGCGTTCGGCACGATCGGCACTCAGCCAGTTTCGGGCCACGACGAATTGCGCAAGGGTCTCGGAAAGCTTGGCCACCAGCGCCGCGCGCGTTGCGGCCGGCAGATCCTCCAGCACCAGCATCGCTTCGCGGATCGCGGCGAGGTGGCCGTGGCGCTCGACGATACGATTCCACGAGAACGGCGCGAGCTCGGCATGGGGATTTTCGATCAGCTCCAGCGCGGCCGCCGCGCAGCCGACCTCGGCGATGGCGGCGCAGACCGAGACCGGCAGCGCGATACGGCGGGCGACCGCGCACTGCACCTCGTCATTGCCGGTGGCGACGATGTCGACGAGATCGGCATCGATCAGCAGCGGAGAATGTTCGAGCACGGGCAGCGCAACCGTCGGCTGATCCGCCGACAGCGCCCGCACGATTGCAGCCGGCGCCTCGGTGCTGCGCGCAAAGGCCTCGGCCATCGCCCGCCGCACCAGCGGCGAGGGATCGTCGAGCAACATCAAAAGCGCGCCTTCGGCGGCGACGCGGTCATCATGAGAAAGGTCTGAAATCAGCCAGGCCCGGGCCAACGCCCGCGTCGCCTCGGCCCGCTCGCCCGCGGACGCCGTCCTGATCCAATTGATGAACTGCCGAACAATCATGGTGCTTCCGGCCTACGCAACGAAAACGAAAAATAGTGACGGCTTGTCACCTGCAACACAAAATAAACCACGACGCTTAACAAAGCGTTCACCATAACTGGCTGGTTTTATTGACGTTTTGTTAAGGGAACAAAGCCGCGCTTTTCTTGTATCCCGCACACGGTGCGGCGCGCGAGCGCTGCGCCGCTAAGCCGGGCCTATTTGTTCGGAAGGATTTGCTGCGCCTGGGTCCCAGCTCAGCGCCGCAAGCGTTGTACGCTGCAGAGCGTCCGGGCACGAGAGCAGATGCTAGCTCGAGAACGTGCCGCTGCGATCGCTGAAGAGATCGAGCGGCTGCGGCGGACGCATGTCCGGCGTTGCTGAGGCCACCGAGGTGAGCGTGGCGTTGTTGCCCCACAATTTCTGCACAGCGGTCGAGACCGGCTGCGTGGCGTCGCCAGGCTGATAGATCGAACGAAACGCCGGCGTGGTCGGCGCATTGTCCGCGAGCGTCGTAGGTGACGTCGCACTGACGGGCGTCACGGCGCGGGTATTGGGGAAGGTTTGGAGATAAGCGGCGTTGTCGATCACCGGCGCTGTCGGCTGTACGCCGTTGGCGCCCGCCACCTGCGTAGTCGAGGGCGTGCCGCCATACATCGCCATCGCACTGCGGGTGATCTTGGAATTCGCCGCGCTGGCATAGCGCGCGTCCAGCACCGAGTAGACTTCGGAGACGCTGCGCGCCCGGCCGTCATTGGCGTAGAAGATCGAGCGGTTGGCGGCGGCCGCGTTCGGAAAGAGCCGCGCGCCGACGGCTTGCGGATTGTCCTCGGCATTGGCGATCAGTTTCGCGGCGCCGCCGACACCCATGAAATGCGCCATGTAGAGTTCGCTGTCGCTCGGCCTGCGCCCGAGCAGGCCGGTGAGCTTGAAACTGTTCGACTGCGTCAGCGCCGCCGCCATGCTGGACGCGGCCTCGGGATCGTCGCGCAGCTTCATGATCGACCGCTTGATCATCGGATCATCGACGATGTAGCTGCCCGACGCGGTCTTCGTAATGGCGTCGGCATAGCTGCCATAGCCGAGCTGAGTGCCCGCCTCCTTCACTGTGCCAAGCCAGGTCTGATCGATGAACTGATAGAGCCCGTGCGCGGACGAGGTGGTGGCACCGGCCGTCGGATTGAAATCCGATTCCATCTTGGCGGTGGTCAACATGTACTGGAAGCCGACGCCGGAGATATTGGAGGCCTGCTTGATCGCGCCGGCGACGCGCGCCCGCGACGGATCGAGACCGGCCGTCTGCGTCGCACTGAACTTGTCGACCGACATGATGAAGTGCCCGCCCCGCGCGGCATTGAGCGGCGCCGGCAATTCGGCGCCCAGTCGTCTCACCGTGGAACAGGTATGGTTAATGCGGGGTAAATTTGGCTCTCGCCCTGCCGAACCGAGTCGTTCGGGGGCGCACCGAAGCTGCGAGCCCCAGAATCCATTCCACCGCACATGATATCGCACGATCGATTCCGGGCTCGTGCTTCACATGCCCCAGAATGACGGATGGCTACTTCTTGTAGATGTCGCCCGGATCGAACAGCCGCTCGGCATCAACGAAGACGAGCCTAGCGCCGCCGCCCTCGGCCTCGACCTTGCGGTAGAAGCACGAACGTCGCCCGGTATGGCAGGCCGCGCCGATCTGCTCGACGCGGATCCAGACCGCGTCCTGGTCGCAATCGGTGCGTATCTCGACCACGCGCTGGGTCTGACCCGATGTCTCACCTTTTCGCCACAAGGCGTTGCGCGAGCGGCTGAAGTACCAGGCTTCGCCGGTCGCGATCGTCTTGCGCAGCGCCTCGTCATTCATGTGCGCGACCATGAGGACGTCGCCATTGACGACGTCGGTTGCCACGCACGTCACAAGGCCCGCGGCGTCGAATTTCGGCAGGAAGGCGAGACCTTCCTCGACTTCGTGAGAGTGGGCGGACACGAGCGTCCTCGCTTAAAACGTTGGCGAGGTCAGCGCTGCAGGCCTCGCACAAGGGACAGGAAACGGGCCTGTTCCGCCGGATTGTCCCGGAACATGCCGGTGAAGCGGCTGGTGAAGGTGGAAGCGCCATGCTTGGCGACACCGCGCACCGACATGCAGGTATGCTCGGCCTCGATCAGCACGGCCACGCCGCGCGGCTTGAGGACCTCGTCGATGGCGGCCGCGATCTGCGCCGTCAGATGTTCCTGGGTCTGGAGCCGGCGGGCGAAGATATCGGTCAGGCGCGCGAGCTTGGATAGGCCGACGACGCGCTCCACCGGCGTATAGGCGATGTGCGCCTTGCCGTAGAACGGCATCATGTGATGCTCGCATTGCGAGGTGAACTCGATATCCCGCACCAGGACGAAATCGTCATAGCCCGCCGTCTCGCCGAAGGTGCGGTCCAGGACCTCGGCCGGGCATTGATGGTAGCCCTGATAGAGCTCGTCGAAGGCCTCGACCACGCGGCGCGGCGTGTCGAGCAGGCCTTCGCGCTCGGTATCCTCGCCGATATAGGCGAGCAGCGTCTTCACCGCTGCTTCCGCCTCGGCGCGCGCAGGGCGCGGCTGGTCGGCGCGGACGGCGGCCGCGAGAAATTCAGCGGGATCAAGCTCGGCCGGGCGGCTCTCGGGCTGGCGGTCCGAGGGCTTGTTGGGGCGGATGGATTTGATTGCAGCGTCCATATCGACTCCGTTCGACGGCCTTACGGCCGGAGTGTCACCGGCAGACGGGGCGGCAAGCCGCCGGACGCCTGAACAGAACAGTCTCGGCGAAAAAGGTCCGCTCGTCGCCACGCCGGCCGCACCATTCTGGATCACCGCCGGTGGGCCGCTGGACTGTTTTTCCGCGAGTTCCGACCCTATATAGGACCCTGGACGCCGCCCGCCAAGGCCGATCGGGTGCGGAAGTGCTGGACTCCATCACATGCTGAACGACATCTACAACAAGCGGATCATCGAACTGGCCGGGAATATTCCGCGGCTCGGGCGGCTGTCGGACCCCGATGCCTCGGCCACTGCCCACTCCAAGCTGTGCGGCTCGACCGTGAAGGTCGACCTCAAGATGAACGGGAACACCGTCACCGACTTCGCCCATGACGTGAAGGCCTGCGCCTTGGGACAGGCCTCTTCGTCCATCATGGCAAGTCGGATCGTGGGGTCGACTGCGAGCGAACTCCGTGAGTTGCGCGAAACCGTTCGCAAGATGCTGAAGGAGAACGGTGCGCCTCCTGAAGGAAAATGGGAAGAGATCAAGTTCCTCGAGCCGGTCCGCGACTACAAGGCGCGGCATGCCTCGACCCTTCTCACCTTCGATGCGGTGGTCGATGCTATCGGCCAGATCGAGGCCAAGGCGAAGCAGCCGGCGGCGGCTCAGGGCTGAGTGCTCTCCGTCGTTCCGGGGCGATGCCACCGGACCCGGCGTATTGGCCGGGTCGACGACATGCTCCGCATCGAACCCGGATCCAGAGATTGCCGATCTTCCGGGCTGGCGCTGTCGCGCGCCACGGAATGACCCATCAAAGCATATCGTTTACTTCTGCGCCGCCGCCGCTGGTGTCGCCACGCCGCCGGCCGTCGGCACCAGGGCTTCCGCGGTCTTGGTTGATTTGGCAGATTGCTGCGGCTGCTCCGGTTCCGCGCCGTACCTGGCCTGCGTCTTCGATGTAAGCTCCGCCATCGCCGGTGCGGAGATGTCCACATGCGGCAACACGTCGGCCACGAGGTCGGTGGTCACGAGATTGGTGAGCTTAAGCTCTCCGGCGTCGAGCTCATGCAAATCTTCCCACGGCGGCACGCTGAGTGCGAGCGACAGCAGATCGCCGGCACCCCCCATGTCGAACGTGTATTTGGCCAGCCGGCCGATGTCGCGCTCCACGATCATCAGGTCCTGGGCGCTGTAGCTCGCAGCCTTGGCATCGTCAGCGCGGTCGCCCATCCAGATCTGGTGGACCCGGACATGGGCAGCTTCCGGCACATAGCGCTTCTTGCCGGCGAGCAGCAGGAACACGCACATCGATTCGCAATAGGCCCCCGGCGCGACCGCCGGACGGGCGCCTTGCCCGCCGCGGTTCTGAACGCTGATTCCGACCGTGGTCAGAAATCCGAGGTTGCGGAAGCGCCGGCCGAGCGTGATCGCGTCGTTGACCGAGCCGCCGCTGGAGTCGAGCACCACCGTGGCGCCGCCCAGCTGGCGCCCGCGAGAAAACTCCTCAAAAGCCTTCGGCGTATCGGCGGTGATGATTCCGACCGCGCTGACCCAGCCGCGGCAGTTCGGCTCGCAGGCCACCCAGCTGAACTTCATCGGCAGCTTGCGCTCTTCGAGCGCAGCACCGGCTCGAGCTGACGTTCCAAGGGTCGCGACGGCGCCAGCCAGCGCGACTCCACACACGGCGGTTCCCACCAGCAACCAGCCGCGAAGATTAAGGGAGTTCAGAAGTCTCAATCTGGTTCCTTCCCCAAGCCCTAAAAGGTCCCCCAACAATCCCCGGTAGCGCCCTCTGAGTCCATCATACAGGCGTATGTTTCTACACACGGGCGTCATAAAAATGGTATCCGGGCGAATACAGATCGTCCACAGATACTTGCTGCACTGCTCCCAGAAAGCAGGCAAAATATGGCGCGCAAACAACAGCTTACAGTTCCCTGCTGCGGAACTGAGCAATACTTCGCTTAACCTGACAGCAAAGCGCACATGAAGCATTCAGCCTGCGAGCACTGTTCCAGCCCGGTCGCGGGCGCGCTCCGGCTCCCGCGCCGATTCGGCCGCGCGCTGATCTGGCTCTATCGGCACACGTTGTCGCCTCTGGTTGGTTACAATTGCCGGCACCTGCCGACCTGCTCCGTCTACGGCGACGAAGCGATCGAACGGTTCGGACTCTGGGCCGGCGGCTGGATGACACTCGCGCGCCTATTGCGCTGCAATCCCTTCGGCACCTCGGGCATCGACAACGTACCGCTCACCGCACCGCAAGGCGCGCGCTGGTATGTGCCCTGGCGCTACGGCCGCTGGCGCGGGGTCAACGCATCCTGAGTGCTGCGGTGCTGTGCCGTCGCGGTCGGAACCGGAACTCTCGCCTCGCGTTGATGTGATGCTCCCATCGGGAGGAAACAACAATGCGCTGGAAAATCAGCCGTCATTTTCCCTCCGGACCTGGTCTCAATTCTGGTCGGAGAGGCCATCACGATCCCAGAATCATCGATCTGCTCGCGATCGTCGCCCTACTGGTGTTCGTGCTCGGCTCCGGCTGGTATCTGGCGACGAGCTTCGCCACGCCGCCAAGCACGACGGCGTTCATCGTGCCGAGCCAGAATGTGCACTGGTAGCTAGCGGAACCAGAAGAAACGTCCGGACTGCGGCGGGATCGACTCCGGCGGGCGTAGCCGCTTCGGTCGCGGCGGCTTTGACGACGGCTCGGCGGACGAGGTGGTCTCCGCCGGCGCGATCTCGCTGCCCGGCACCTTCACCGACAGCAGCAAGTTCGATTCGTGCGTCCGCCAGCGATAGCCCACGCCGAAATCGATCGGCTGGGCGCGCGTGAACAATTCGGCATAGCGCTCCTGGTAGCGGCTTGCGAATTCATCGATCGGACCGAGATAGCGGCCGAACGGAAAGAACCGCCATTGCCGTGCATTGTAGTTCGCGAGCGGAATGCCGGAATCGTCCTGGATGATGGTGGCGCTGTTGGCGAGGAGCCAGTCGCGCACGAGGGTAAAATTGCCGGAATGCAGCAGATAGGACGCGCTCTTGAGCAGGCTGTTGCCGGGGCCCAGCGTCTCGCAGAATTTCAGGAAGCCGGCCGCGCGCGCACCGGAATTGGAAAGATCAGTAGAGAAATAATACAGCGTGCGCGCTTCCCCGTCGCTGCCGGCGAAGGTGATGCGGACGCCATGCGTCGCGTTGGGTCCCGGATTGTCGCCGGCCGTGTGAACCCCGCCCTTGTTGTCGAGCGCGATCATCTCGACATTGCGGATGGTCTTGCCGGAGCGCGCGAGGAAAACATAGAGGATCGGCAGCGTACCGTTGACCTGATTGGCGTGCAGGTCGACCTTCATCTGCTTGGTAATGAAGAAGGAAAAGCTCAGGATCGAGCCGAGCGAGCGCTCGACGTTGTAGAGCGCAGCGCCGATCGAACTACGCGGCAGCCGCGTCAGCTCGGGCACCGCTCCCACCGGCTCCAGCGCGCCAAGCACGTAGGTGCTGGCGTTGGCATAGAAGGCATTGGCGTAGAGGAAGTCCGGGCCGCTGAACATGTAGAACATGGTTGGCCGCGGCGCGGCGAGATTGACGTCGGCCCAATTGCGGATCTTCGAGAGCTGCCGCTGCTCGAGCTGGGCGAAGGCGCTGTCAAAGAATTTTGCATGACGCTGCCAGCCTGGATCCTTCGTGAGCGGCACCAGCGGCGAGTCCGCCGACGGCTGCATGCCCGCAAGGAAGCGCGCAGTGTCGTCGAAGGTGACGTCGGCGGCGCGTGCGGACGAGACAGCCGCAGCCAGCAAGGCAAGAGCGACGGCCGCAATTCTCAGGGGTCGGATCATGTCGATTCGCGATGTGGTGAAGCGGCAGCGGCCACCGGCCGCCTGCGGAAGACGACATAAATCAACAGACCCGAGAGCATGACGAGCATCCCCGACAGCGACTGCACCGGCCGCTCGATCAAGAGGTAGTACATCATGAACGCGGTCACGAGCAGGAAAACGAGCGGCGTGAACGGGTATCCCCAGGCGCGATAGGGCCGCGGCAAATCGGGATCGGTGATGCGGAGCTTGATGACGCCGGCGACGGTGAAGAACGAGCAGAACAGCAGCGCGAACTGGATGAAGTCGAGCACCGCCTCGAAGCTGCGCGTGAACAGCAGCAGGGTCGCGACGGCGAGCTGAAACAGGATGGCATAGGCCGGCGCACCGTTCGCCGATCGCTGCGAGAACACGCGCAGCGCCGGAATGTCCTCGCCCATCGTCATCATCACCCGCGGGCCGATCCACATCATCGCGCTGATCGAGGAGATCAGACCAGCACAGATCATCGCGCCGACGATCCGGCCGCCGAGGCCGCCGAAGATGGCGCTGCCGGCGACGCTGGCAACGTCGAGCTGGCCCGCCAGCGCACTGACCGGCGTCGAGTAGAGGAACACCGCGTTCAGCGCGACATAGAGGACGAGCACGATCAGCGTGCCCACAAGCAATGCGCGCGGCAGGCTCCGCTGCGGCGTGGTCATCTCGCCTATGATGTAGGTCGCGGCATTCCAGCCCGAGAACGAGTACATCACGAAGACGAGCCCGATCGCGAAGGGCGCGCTGACGATGTGGGCGAGATCGCCCGGCTGCGGCGTGAAGGCGATCTGCTGCGGCACGCCGATGACGAAGCCGGCCACCAGGAAGGCGACGATCAGCACGACCTTCAAAATCGTCGAGATCAATTGGAACGTCGAGGAGTGCCTGACGCCGGTCAGTTGCACGAGCGAGACCAGCCACACCACGCCGATGGCGAGCGGGATCGGAGGCAGATCGTCCGCGACCGATTTGGCATATTCGCCGAACGCCATCGCGGCGAGCGCGACTGGCGCCGCAAACCCCACCGTGGCCGAGACCCAGCCGGCGAGAAAGCCGAAGGCGGGATGATAGGCGCGGCCGAGGAAATTGTACTCCCCGCTCGAGCGCGGAAACATCGCGCCCAACTCGCTGTAGGAGAACACCCCGCACAGCGCGACGATGCCGCCGACCGTCCAGAGCAGCAGGATCGAGAAGCCGGACGGGATGTCCTTGACCTGGAAGCCGAGGCTGGTGAAGACGCCGACCCCAATCATGTCGGCAATGACGATGGCGGTTGCGACCAGAACAGAGACCCCCGACCCGCTTTCGGTCAGCCGGCCAGTCCAGGGCGCGGTACCCGCATCTGATGCCGTCATCGGGGTTCTCAAGCCTCAGGCGTCACGCCTCATCGGGAGGCATCGTGCAGATTGATCCAGTCAATTCAAGCAGGGTTAACAAGGGTTAAATGAGGCAGGCGTGACGGGTATGTTGACACCTTTCACGCACGGTCTTGGGCGATAAAGCTGCACCACCCCCGAGAATCCCTTTTCCCTTCCCCACAATCACGACACGATTGTATGGTCCCTTTGACGGTTCCGGATGTGGGGAAATTTCTCTGGACGCTTAACGTCACCTAAACGCCAGTCGGCTGAATTGATTTGAAATTGCCGATGGACGTGACTTGGGGTCATGGGTGGATGGTCGGGGCCGTTCCGAAACTGAGAGCGAACGCGCGTGCCGATCGGACGACGTCCGGCGCGCGCGGTCGTGTGCTCCGGGTCGGCTTGATTCTAGCCCTGGTGCCGCTGTCGCTGACGCTGGTTCAATGCGGCAAGGCCCCCAATCCGGCGGCGCTCGCGGCGAACTCGCAGGCCAACGTGCAGGTCGTCGCAAAGACAAATGCGCAGGTGGCAAGCGGCGACACGTTCGAAGATCGCTTTCCGGCCCCGCAGTTCAAGGAGCGTTTCCCCTCGGCGAGCGAGAGCTTGCTGCAACGGCAGATGTCGGACTTCTCGCCCAAGCGCGCCGTCCAGCAGCAGCCCCAGGCTGAGCAGGCGCCCTACAAGGTCGCTTCGCTCGAGCCGCAGCTCCCCTACAAGCGCCCGCCCCGTGAGGACCTGACGACGCTCGTCAGCATGAAGTCGTCGGCCTTTCCCTATTTCGGCAACAACCCCGCCTCCGACGCACCCTTCCTCAACATCTCCAAGGGTGACCGCCGCGGCCACCGCAGCTATTCGGGGCGCGTCTACTGGCAGGACGAAACCTACAGCGACAGCCGCGTGCTGGTGCACGTCCCAGAGCATTTCGACGTTCGCAAGCCGGGCGTGATCGTGGTGTTCTTCCACGGCAATGGCGCCACGCTCGAGCGCGATGTGCGCGACCGGCAGCTGGTGCCGAAGCAGATCACCGATTCCGGCGCCAATGCCGTCCTGCTTGCGCCGCAGATGGCAGTCGATGCCGCCGATTCCAGCGCCGGCAAATTCTGGCAGGCGGGCGGCTTCAAGCGCTTCATGGAGGAATCGGCCAACCACCTCGCCCGCCTGACCGGCGATCCCAACAGCGCGCGGGCCTTCGCCAACATGCCGATCGTGATCGTCGGCTATAGCGGCGGCTTCCTGCCGACGGCTTGGAGCCTGGAGGTCGGCGGCATCAGTGACCGCGTCCGCGGCGTCGTGCTGCTCGACGCCGTCTATGGCGAAATGGACAAGTTCGCGGCCTGGATCGAGAGCCACCGTTCCGGCTTCTTCGTCAGCGCCTACACCCGCTACACCGCGCGGCGCGACCGCGAGCTGATGAGCCTGCTGCGGCAGAAGGGCATCAGCGTCTCCGAGGACATGGACGAGCCATTGCGGCCCGGCAGCGTGGTGTTCGTCGAGACTGGCGAGGGCATCACCCATCGCGACTACGTGACGAGGGCCTGGACGCGGGATCCGCTCAAGGACGTGCTGGTGAAGATGTCGGCGACGCCCGCGCTCACGCGCGTGGCCTCTACCAATCCACCCGCATCGAGCCGCTAAACGGACGTGACTCTAAGGCGCCGAGGGGCCCGGTCTCTCGCTTAGGTTTTCGGCAGCTTCGGAATGCTCTCGGCAAAGCCGTTGAAGCAGGCCAGCCGCTCGTCCTCTTCCTTGAAGAAACGGCAGTCTGCGTAGCCCTTGGCCTTCGCCGGCTTCGGCTTCGGCGCCGGCGGGATCACGGCGTCGTAGCAGTTGAGGCGGTCCTTGGTGCCGTCGTCGATCTCGAGGCAGGCCTGGAGCCGCGCCGCGATCGATTGCGGCTTACCCTTCGCCGCCGCAGCGGGTTTGGCCGCAGCCTCTTTGGTCCCTTTGGGCTTGACCTGCACCAGCGGCTTGTCCCCCACCATCGGTGGCTTGTCGGCTTGCGCAAATGCGGAGGCTGAATAGAGCACCGCGGCAACCGCCAGAATCATCCTCATTTCAGTCAACTCTCTTTGGTCCCCATGCATGGCGTTCTAGCGCCCTCATGCTCGGTTTGCCAAGCACCTTGCGCATAGGAAGCTGCGAGATTCAGGCTGTTGCGGCGGCGGCTCGCCGGGGCCTGGTCAGGAACACCAGCAGCAGCGCCAGCACCACGAAACCGACCGCGACGAAGCCGAGCGTGTGCAGGAGCTCGCGGGCGAACAGTAATCCGCCGATGGCCGAGCCGACCGCCTGACCGATATAGAGGACGGACGTGTTGAGGGCGACGGTCGCCGACGCCAGTGATGGCGCGGCCGCGACCAGCCGCACCTGCTGCATCGAATTGGTCGAGGCAAAGCCAAGGCCCCAGACCGCGACCGCGCCCGCCATCAAGACAAGCGTGCCGGCGCCGAGCGCCCAGCCCGTGACCCCCGCAAGCAGGAGGCAGGTGAACAGCAGCGAGGTGCGATAAGGCCCCCAGGTATCGACGATGCGAGTCGCGATGGCGACGCCGAGGAAGCCGCAGACCCCGTACAGGGCAAACACGATGCCGATGGCATCGGGTCCGGCGCCGGTGAGCTTCTTGAGCAGCGGGCCCATGAAGGTGAACACCACGAACTGCCCGGACATTTGCAGCATGGTGATCGCGAGCAGGAGCAGGATGGCCCTGCTGCGGGCGACCTCGGCCCAAGTCTTGATGTCCACCGGCGCGCCCTTCAGGCCCGCCGGCAGGCGCAGCAGCAGCAACAGGAAGCTGATGCAGCCGAGCGCGCCGATCTCGCCATAGGCGGCGCGCCAGCCATAGCGGCTGGCGATGAAGGTGATCAGCGGCAGGCCGACGGCGGCAGCGAGCGACCAGCCGAGGAAGATGTAGGCGATGGTGCTGCCGCGTCGCTCCACCGGCACGATCAGCGCCGCCGTGCCGGCAGCCTGCGGCGTATAGAGCGCGCCGATCGCGAGCATCACCAGACGGATTGCAAGGAGGCTCGCATAATCGGGTGCAAAGGCCGAGGCAAGATTGCCGAGAGCAAGCACGGCCAGCGTCGTCGTGAGCAGCGTCCGCCGTTCGATGCGACTGGTGAGCCAGGCCGTCAGCGGCGAACCAATGCACAGCGTGATGGCGCCAAAGGTGATCAGGAGCCCGGCCGCATGGATGCTGACGTCGAGCCCAGTCGCCAATTCCGGCAGCATGCCCGCCGGCGCAAGCACCGAGCAGCCGGTGACGATGTTGCCGAGCATCAGAGCGGTTGGCGCGAAGCGGCGGACAGCAGGCGATCTTTCCATGCAAGTGCATGTAGAGCAGAGCTGCGGTCTGTTAAAGGGCACGGTCTGAAATAGTTGGTGCACCGTCCCGGCTTTTGCGCGCCACTTTCTTGGAATTGCCGGATTGCGCAGGCCGAATCGGCTGATATATCGCTCGTTCCCGCTTACCTGCGCTCGTTCGCAGGAGTGAGCCTCAGGAGTAAAGCAATGACCGACCAGCCCAAATCCGAGTCCGGCTTCCAGTACAGCCTCTCCAATCTGAAGCCCGCGACCCCCGCCCCCAGAGTCACCCTCATCTTCCCCGACGGCGCCCAGCGTCAGTTCGACAAGGGCATCACCGGCCTCGATATCGCCAAGGGCATTTCGCCGTCGCTGGCCAAGCGCACTGTGGCGATGGCACTCGACGGCACGCTCGCCGACCTCAACGACCCGATTGAGGCCGACGCCCGGATCGAGTTCGTCCATCGCGATGATCCCCGCGCGCTCGAATTGATCCGCCACGACTGCGCGCACGTGCTGGCCGAAGCCGTGCAATCGCTGTGGCCGGGCACCCAGGTCACGATCGGCCCGGTGATCGAGAACGGTTTCTACTACGACTTCTTCCGCAACGAGCCGTTCACCCCGGAAGATTTTGCCGCGATCGAAAAGAAGATGCGCGAGATCATCGCGCGCGACAAACCTTTCACCAAGGAGGTGTGGGATCGCGAAAAGACCAAACAGGTGTTCCGCGACAAGGGCGAAGCCTTCAAGGTCGAGCTGGTCGACGCCATTCCCGGCAACGAGCCGATCAAGATCTACTACCAGGGCGACTGGTTCGATCTCTGCCGCGGCCCGCACATGACCTCGACCGGCAAGGTCGGCAATGCCTTCAAGCTGATGAAGGTCGCCGGCGCCTATTGGCGCGGCGACAGCAATAACCCGATGCTGACCCGCATCTACGGCACCGCTTTCGCCAAGCAGGAGGACCTCGACGCCTACCTCAAGCAGATCGAGGAGGCCGAGAAGCGCGACCATCGCAAGCTCGGACGCGAGCTCGACCTTTTCCATTTCCAGGAGGAAGGTCCGGGCGTCGTGTTCTGGCACCCGAAGGGCTGGACCATCTTCCAGCAGCTCATCGCCTATATGCGGCGACGCCTGACCGGCGACTACAGCGAGGTCAACGCGCCGCAGATCCTCGACAAGGTGCTGTGGGAGACCTCGGGCCATTGGGGCTGGTATCGCGAGAACATGTTCGCGGCGCAGTCGGCCGGCGACGAGGCCGAGGATAAGCGCTGGTTTGCGCTCAAGCCCATGAACTGCCCCGGTCACGTGCAGATCTTCAAGCACGGCCTGAAAAGCTATCGCGACCTGCCTTTGCGCCTTGCCGAGTTCGGCGTGGTGCATCGCTATGAGCCCTCCGGTGCCATGCACGGCTTGATGCGCGTGCGCGGCTTCACCCAGGACGATGCGCACATCTTCTGCACCGAGGATCAGCTCGCCGAGGAATGCCTGAAGATCAACGACCTGATCCTGTCGACCTACGCCGACTTCGGCTTCACCGGCGATCTCACCGTGAAGCTCTCGACCCGGCCGGAGAAACGCGTCGGCACCGACGCGATGTGGGATCACGCGGAGCGTGTGATGGCGACGGTGCTGCGCGAGATCCAGTCGCAGAACAACCACATCAAGACCGAGATCAATCCGGGCGAAGGCGCCTTCTACGGCCCGAAGTTCGAATATGTGCTGCGCGACGCCATCGGTCGCGACTGGCAGTGCGGCACCACCCAGGTCGACTTCAACCTGCCCGAGCGGTTCGGCGCGTTCTACATCGACCATGACGGCGGCAAGAAACCGCCGGTGATGGTGCACCGCGCGATTTGCGGCTCGATGGAACGCTATATCGGCATCCTGATCGAGCACTATGCCGGCAGCTTCCCGCTCTGGCTCTCGCCGGTCCAAGTGGTGGTCACCACCATCACCTCGGAAGCCGACGAATATGCCAAGCAGGTCGTTGAGCAGGCGCGGCGCGCAGGCCTTCGGGTCGAGATCGACCTGCGGAACGAGAAGATCAACTACAAGGTCCGCGAGCACTCGCTGGCCAAGATCCCGGCGCTGCTCGTGGTCGGCAAGAAGGAAGCCGAGACGCATTCGGTCTCGGTCCGCCGGCTCGGCAGCGACGGCCAGAAGGTGATGACGACGCAGGAGGCGATCGCCGCGCTGGTCCACGAGGCAACGCCGCCGGACGTCCAGCGGGCGCGTGGCGCCCTCTGATCCCTGAAATCGATCTAAATTCGCTTCCGGTTGCGGGCGTGCATGCCTATCTCGGGTGTGCACGTTCGCCGACCAGCTGAAGAGGATATCGCAGTGCCCGATGCCATCGAACTCCTGAAGACCCGCCGCTCGGTGAAGCCGCGCGAAATGACCGAGCCCGGCCCCTCCGCAGCCGAGCTCGAGACCATCCTCACCATCGGCGCGCGCGTGCCTGATCATGGCAAGCTGGCGCCCTGGCGCTTCATCATTTTCGAGGGCGATGCCCGCCAGCGCGCCGGCGAGGTGATCGCAAAAGTCTTTGCCCGGAAGAATCCAGGCGCGCCCACCGCCGACATCGAGATCGAGCGCAAGCGCCTCACCGACGCGCCGCTGGTGATCGGCGTCGTCAGCTTCACCAAGCCGCATCCGAAGGTGCCGGCCTTCGAGCAGGAATTGTCGGCGGGCGCCAGCGCCATGAACATCGTCACGGCCGCAACCGCCCTCGGCTACGGCGCCTGCTGGCTGACCGGCTGGTTCGCCTTCGATCGCGACGTGCTGGACGGCCTCGGCCTCAAGCCGGACGAAAAGCTCGCCGGCTTCGTCCATATCGGCACGCCGACCAAGCCAAGCGAAGACCGTCCGCGACCGTTCCTTGCGGAGATCGTGACGCGTTTTTAATCGATGTCTTGTTGACGCCCTTGGCGTCTTGCGGCTTTGATCCCGCCGAGGGAGGAAGCCCGGATGAGACGGCGTGAGTTTCTGGTCGGAGCCGCGGTGCTCGCCGGCTCGATGGCGCGAGGTCGCGCCGCCGACATCCCTTCCCCGTCGCCCGACGGGCTCGATCGCATCACCGCATATTTCAACAACGAGGTAACGAGCGGCCGGCTGCCGGGCGCCGTCATCCTGGTCCAGCAGCACGGCAAGCCGGTCTATTTCAAGACGTTCGGCGTGCGCGACGTCCGGACCGGCCTTGCCATGACGCCGGACACGATCTTCGCCATCCACTCGATGACCAAGCCGATCACATGCCTCGGCGCGATGATGCTGATCGATGAGGGCAAGCTCGCGCTCACCGACCCCGTGTCGAAATACGTCCCGCTCTTCGCCGATACCAAGGTGGGCCTCGAGATTACCAAGCCCGACGGCAAGCTGGAGCTCGATCTCGTGCCGCCGGTCCGTCCCGTCAACATCGAGGACCTGCTGCGGCACACCTCGGGCATCAGCTACGATTATATTGGCGGCAAATGGGTCGAGCAGGCCTACAAGGCCGCCAATATCTTCGAAGGTCAGTTCAACAACAGGGAATTCGCCGATCGGATCGCGAAGCTGCCGCTGGCGCGGCAGCCGGGAACGTTGTGGCGCTACGGTCATTCCACCGACGTGCTCGGCGCCGTCATCGAGATCATCTCGGGCCAGACGCTGTACGAATTCCTGAAAGCACGCATCTTCGATCCGCTCGGCATGAGCAGCACCAAATTTGCGCTGGCGACGGAGGACGAGCTGGCGCGGATGGCGCGGCCGCTGCCGAACGATTTCATCCTGCTCGCCGCCGAGCGCGAGCGCCTCGACCATCCCGAATGGCAGTCCGGCGGCGGTGGGCTGCTCTCGACCATCACCGATTATCAGCGCTTCGCGCAGATGCTGCTCAACGGCGGCCAGTTCGAGGGCAAGCGTTATCTGAGCCCGGCTGCGTTCAAGGCCATGACGACCGACCACATCGGACCAGGGTCCGGCGTCGGACGCGACTATTTCTATTTCCCGGGCGACGGCTTCGGCTATGGCTACGGTCTTGCGGTGCGCACCGATCCCGGCAACGCGAAACCGCCGCCGCCGGGCTCGATCGGCGAGTTGAAATGGGACAGTGGCAGCGGCACCTATTTCGGCGTCGATCCCAAGCTCGACATGGCCTACCTCATGATGCAGCAGACCCAGAACGAGCGCAGCCGCATCACACCCGCCTTCAAGGCACTGGTCTACGATTGCTATCCTCCGGATCTACGCCGCCCGTGAGGCGCGCTGGCCGAAATCGGCGAGCAGCTTTGCGATCTCGGCGGCGGGCCGCGCTGCGCTGAACAGGAAGCCCTGCACCTCGTTGCAGCCCTCGGCGCGCAGCCAGTCGAGCTGATCCTCGGTCTCGACGCCTTCCGCCGTGGTGGTGATGTTGAGGCTGCGGCCAAGACCGGAGATCGCGCGCACGATCGCGCCGCAATCGGGCCGCTGCGCCAGATCCTTGATGAAGGAACGGTCGATCTTGATCTTGTCGAAGGGGAAGCTGCGGAGATAGCTGAGGCTGGAATAGCCGGTGCCGAAATCGTCCATGGAGATGCCGACGCCGAGCTCGCGCAATTGATGCAGCGTGGCGAGGTTGGATTCGGTCTCCGCCAGGAAGATCGACTCGGTGATCTCGAGCTCGAGCCGCCTCGACGACAGGCCGGACTGCGCCAGAGCGGAGATCACGACCTGAACCAGATTGCGGCTGCGGAATTGCGCCGGCGACAGATTGACCGCGACTTTGACGTCGCCAGGCCATTTGACGGCTTCGGCGCAGGCCTCGCGCAACACCCATTCGCCAAGCTGGGTGATCAGGCCGATGTCCTCGGCGACCGGAATGAACTCGGCGGGCGAGATCATGCCCTTGTCCGGGTGCCGCCAGCGCAACAGCGACTCGAAGCCGGAGATGCGGTCGGATGCGATCGACACCAACGGCTGGTAGTGCAGCTCGAACTCGCCATTGGCAAAGGCGCGGCGCAGGTCGAGCTCCATGTCGCGGCGCTTCTGCGCCTGAAGGTCCATCTCGCGCTCGAAGAAATGGTGCACGCAGCCGCCGTCGGACTTCGCCCGGTACAGGGCCATGTCGGCGTTGCGCATCAATTCCTCGGACGTCATGCCATCCCCCGGTGACAGCGCGATCCCGATGCTGGCGCCGATCACCATCTCCTGGCCATCGATCTCATAGGGCGCCTTCAACATGTCGATCAGCAGGGTCGCGCAGGCGCTGGCCTCGTTCGGCGAGACGTCGGCCGCCAGGATGACGGCGAACTCGTCACCACCGAGCCTCGCCGCGAGATTGGCACCGCGAACCGCATTGGTCAGGCGTTCGGCAACTTGCTTGAGCAGGCGGTCGCCCGCCGGATGCCCGAAGGAATCGTTGATGTTCTTGAACAGGTCGAGATCGATGTAGAGCACGCCGACCCGCTTTCCGCCGGCCTGGTCGAGCGCCTGCTTCAGCCGCTCCTGGAAATATTCGCGGTTCGGCAGGTCCGTGAGCCCGTCGTGATGGGCCATGTGGGCGATCCGCGCCTCGGCCTTGCGCCGTTCGGTGATGTCGACCACCGCGACCAGATAGCCGTCGCGATCGTCGAAGGCGACGCGCCGGCCGAAGGTGAGCACCTCGATCTCGCTGCCGTCGGCGCGTAAGTGCCGCCAGTTGCGCGAGGAATGATAGGCATCGCCGACGCGCTCGAGCGCCTCGGCGTGGCTCTTCCACTCGTCCTCGGGCCAGATCTCGTGCAGCTTCATGCGCAGGAAGGTGGCGCGACTGTAACCGTAATGCTGGACCGCGGCGTCATTGACGCCAAGGAATTGCTTAGTCTGTGCGTCGAACACCCACATCGGCATCGGGTTGTTGTCGAACAGCAGGCGGAACGAGGCGTCGCGCCGCTTCAATGCGGTGACGTCGGAGATCGTCAACGAGACCACGTCGGCGAAGGCGGTGGTGCCGAGGCGCAGGTGTCGTCCGTCGCTCTCGATCTCGAGCTGCTCGCAGCGGCCGCCCGAGACGGCCTTGAGCAGGAAGTCCATAATCTCGGGCGCGGCCAGCAGCGTGCCTGCCTCACTGACCCGCCGCCATAGCAGGCTTCCGGTCGCGGCCTTCAGCAGCGCGCTCGCACTCTTGTTGTGGTGCACGATCTGGAGATCGAACGGCTTGCCGCTTGCGTCGCGCAGCGTCGTCAGCGAGACGACCGCGTCATCGGTCGCGGAAAAAATTGCGTCGAGGAGATTATATTGCGTCCCGCGCTCGTTGATGTAGGTGCCGACCAGCGTCGCGCTCCAGCGCGAGGCGGTCGGCAGCGCCAGTAGATCGTAGGTCCTGACCATGCCGTCGCGCACGCAATGCGCGCTCGCGTGATGCGGCCGCCCCGTTGCGAGCGCGATCGCGGCCGCTTCCGTCAGCGCTGTGGCGCAGTCGGGCGACAGCTCCGCGACGGGAATGTCCCAGCGCTCCTCGCAGAGCCATTTCTGCACGTAACGTCCGCTGCGCGACAGTTCGAGCGCGCCGTCACCTTTCAGCAGCGCAATATGGTCGGCGAGTCGTCCGAGGCTGCCGAGCATCACGTCCTCGTAACGCGGCAGCCGTTCGCCCGGCTTCAACGCGGCACGCCATTTGCGTTGAAGCACCGGGATGTCATCGAACATTTCGGCGGCCGGTTTTCCCGGCACTTTCTTTGCGGCACTCATGGCAGTCCCCAACGCACTATGCGGGCGCATCCCAATGCAGGTGCGCTTAACGGCGTGTAAAGAGCGCACAGGCGCAGGTTCCGTTCGGTGATTATGACAGTTTTAAGTCAGGTGTTGGTTAGTGGGCGTTAGAGACTATGACGGTTGCGCTTCTACGCATGCTGAAGTGGACGCGGCGTCGCGCAACTGCATCAACGTCGGCATTGCGACCTCTAACGCCCAGCTCAATCGCAGACACATCTTCGCATCCTCGCGGCTTGTTCGCCCGAGCTTTGTCTCGATGCCTTGCCCTCTCATGAAAGAAGGCGCAGGGAAGACCGGGAGCCGGTTGGCTCCGATGGACCGCCATGCCAAGAGCAGATTGCGTGTGCTTCATGCATAGCGGACAACAGGGCAACCGGAGACATCCCGGCCTTCCCTGCGCGGATGGTTGGAACGGCTTATGTCGCGCTCTTGTGTCTGGGAAATCTGCCAGAATGTGCAAACGGGCGGTTCTCGCAAAACCGCCCGTTGCTGGATCTGAGCCCGGTCGCGCTCAAAGGCCGTGA
>NZ_JADPKU010000097.1:0-1076 GCF_023074095.1 Bradyrhizobium sp. 137 | reverse complement strand
TCGCGGCAATACTCAATCAGGAAGGCTTTGTCGCGGCCCGAGGCTGCGCCTTCAAAGGCGAGAACGTCTGGCTGTTGCGCACCCGCTGGGGCATTCCCATCGTCAAAATCAACGGCGTGGACAAGAATCCGATGCGCTGGCCCGACGGCAGCTTCTCGATTCAGGGCGCAGCGGCTGAGCTTGGAGTAACCCCGCAAACAATCTTCGATCATCTTGCGCGCGGAATGCTGGCAGGTCGTCAGTTAACCAAAGGCCAGCCATGGCAGATCGAGCTCTCAGACGAACAAATCGGTCAGCTGCGCAATCGGGTACGACGCACCAAGCGTTCGAAGAAGGAGGCATCATGAAGTCATCGGCTCGGCAATGACGTCATGCCATTGCGACACGGGGACCTGACTTGTGATCAACAAGGATCCCTTGTCGTAGCGGTCATCGACGATCTCCACCAGATCACGACGCTGGTCGGCCGTGGAGCGGTTCAGGTCCCCGTATGTGGACGGCCTCTGATGGCAAGCACAATTTGGCACTTCGAACGACTTGGACGGCTGCGATCGTATGTCCGGCCTTTAGCGCGGATCATATCTCCGCGGGCCCTGATGAAGTCCGACAACCAAGGGGTCACATCAAGGATGCGGAGCTTTAGAGCTCACACGACTGGTCGGGTTTTCCTGGTTTTCGGTGGCGACCGTTGTCTTTCATCATGCCTTTCTTGCACTTACCAAGCTTAGAACTCTTTGATTTTGCGGCTGGCCGAAACTCACGTTCAAGGTTTGGCGAACATCTCGGTACGGAAGCATTCTCCGGTTTTCACCATTGCCAAGATGATCCGAGCCAGCTTGTTGGCAAGGGCGACGGTCACAAGCCGCGCCGGCTTTTTCGCCAAGAGCCCGACAATCCAGTCGCGCAAGCCGCCGCGGCGTTTTTCCACAACGTTTAGAAGCGATGTTGCTCCGAGAACCAGTAGCTTCCTTATATACCGATTACCCGCCTTGGTGATGCTTCCGAGAGTCGGTTTACCCCCACTCGAAATTTGCCTGGGCGTCAGCCCGAGCCAGGCAGCAAAATCCCGCCCCGAA
>NZ_JADPKU010000052.1:0-87863 GCF_023074095.1 Bradyrhizobium sp. 137 | reverse complement strand
GATGATCTGCTCTTCCGTAAAGCGGCTGCGCTTCATGCTCTGGTCCTCATATGGGCCAGAGCGAACTTCAATCTGGATTAAGTCCAGGGGGCAAGGTCACTGCGATACTTGGTGCAAAGCACCCTGAAAGATCAATCGGAAATACTCATCACGACCTCAACGCAACTGAGCTGAATACTTTTCATCAGTTCAGCTTTACGCACTAGAGAGGCGGACCAAGTAGTCTTCGCGCGTCTCCATGAAGGAGGCCATCGTGAAGTTGCCTTGCCGAGATCCTGCCGAGCGGATCAGGTGTGGATTAGTGACCGGCCTTCAACGATTTTGCGGCGTCCAGATGCTTTTGCAATGTATCTATTTGGCCGGACGCATACTCTCCGGCAGCATCTTTACTTTTTGATGCCTTCTTGTACTCGGCGATATCCTTTTGGTGGTCTGCGACCATGAGTCTCGTCAGATCAGTCCTTACCCATTGTCCTTAACGGTTGCAGTACCCCCCGGCAGCCAAGCCACGGCCTCAGCAGCGACAGCCGTTGGCGATAATGCTGACGCGCGCCGGATACTTTGAATGATGCGCCGAGCCGCTCTCGAGACGAGCGGAGTTGCTCCTAACATATGTGGAAGTGGGAACCGCATGATGATATAGCGATCTGGCGACGCGGCAAACCGGATGCGCTGCTGCATCATTCCGACCGTGGCAGCCAATACACCAGCGAGCAGTTCCAGCGGTTGATGGCCGATCACGGCGTTGTCTGTTCGATGAGCCGGTCCGGCAACGTCTGGGACAACGCCGCGATGGAGAGCTTCTTCTCGTCATTGAAGACAGAGCGGACTGCGCGCAAAATGTATCGAACGAGGGACGATGCCAAGGCCGACGTCTTCGATTATATTGAGCGCTTCAACAATCCGAAACGTCGGCACTCGATGATCGGATATTTGAGCCCTATGAAGTTCGAGCGGCAGGCTGGATTAGCTTAAGCGGGTGTCAACCGAACCGGGTGCAGCTCAACTGGACTGTTACAATAGTTAAATCCTGTCTAGCAGCGCCCTTACGCTCGTCCACAGACTGATAAGCTTTATCGGTTTTCCTTGCCAGTCAAGCAACTGCCTTGCTGCGAACGAGGGTGGCATTCAGCGAGAGCTTCGCCACCATTCCAGGATCATTTATTCAATGGAAGCGCGCCGCGTATGCCAATCCGTCACTGATTGAAAAGCATGCCCGGCGCGGGCGAGCACATCCTCGGACAGATGCGGGCCGACGAGCTGCATGCTGAGCGGCAGGCCGTCCGACGCCACGCCATTCGGCAGCGTGATGGTCGGACTGCCCGAGAAGTCGAACACTGCCGTGAAGCGCAGGATGCTGAGCAGCACGTTCGGATCGGCGCCGTACTCGCCCATCCTGGTCAGCGTCGGGATCGGCACGGGCATGGTGGGGATCAACAGCAGGTCGATATTGCCAAAAAGGGCGGCCAGGCTGCCGCAGAATTTCAGCCGCTCGTGATGGATCTGTGCGATCTCGACGCCGCTCACCGACCTGCCCTGCTCGATCAGCTGCGCCAGGTCCGGGCCGTATTCCGACTTCCGCGCGGGATAAGTTTCGAGATGCGCCTCCGCGGTCTCGATCGAACACATCGGAATCCACATGCTCACGAGCTTCTCGTAGGCCGGGAATTTGACCTCCCGGATATCGGCCCCGAGCGCCGCGAGCGTCCGCTCGGCTTCCAGCAACGCGGCGACCACCTGCGGATCGATTCCGTCCTGGGTGTAGCTGCGGTCGACGCCAATCCGCAAACCCCGGACACCGTCGCCGATCCCTGCGAGATAGTTCGGCACCGGCGCCTGCAGCGCGGTGGGATCGTTGACATCTGCGCCGGCGATGACGCCGAGCATCGCGGCCGCATCGGCCGCGCTCCGGCACATCGGCCCAACATGGTCGAGCGAGTCGGCCAAAGGAAAGACGCCGTGGCGGCTGACGCGTCCCCAAGTCGGCTTGATCCCGGTCAGCCCGCAAGTAGCCGACGGAAACCGGATCGAGCCGCCGGTGTCGCTGCCGATCGAGCCGAAGCAGAGCCCCGCCGACGTCGCCACGCCCGATCCGCTCGAGGACGAGCCCACCCAGTAATCGACGCCCCAGGGGTTGAGCGGTGCCTGATCGTTCGGGTGATGGCTGGTGTAGGCCCCCTCGGTCATCTTCAACTTGCCGAGCGTGACGGCGCCGGCCTGCTCCAGCCGATCCACGATCGTGGCGTTGAAGGACGGAATGAACTTCGCGTGGGTCGTGGTGCCACCGGCCGTCGGCGCAAAAGTCGTGTAGCAGAGGTCCTTCAGCCCGATCGGCACGCCGTGCAGCGGTCCGCGCCAGATGCCCCTGGCCAGCTCGGCGTCGCAGCGCTTCGCCCGCGTCATGGCGCGCTCAGCGAGGACGAGCGCATAGCCGTGGAATTTGCCATCGAGCTTGGCGATTCGGCTCAGCATGGCCTCGGTTACCTTCGAGGGCAGCAGCTCACCGCGGCGGAACAGCTCCGAGAGCTCTGTGATCGACTTGTAGTGAATTGGATCTGCTGACATCTGACAGCCCTGTTGTTGTCGGGAAACGGCTTCGCTCACCGGCGCCGCGACGACCCGGTCTCGTAACGGCGCGGCTCCGGATGCGCCTAGAACTGCACCCCTCGCGTGAGCGCACCATCGACCACGAGATTGGTCCCGGTGATGAAGCTCGCCGCCTTGCTGGCAAGGAACACCGCGCCATTCGCCATTTCCTGCGGCGTACCCATGCGGCCGGTCGGATTCAGCGCCAACGCGGTCTTGTACAGCTCGGGATTGCCTTCCTTGATCTGATTCCAGACACCACCCTCGAAATAGGTGTTGCCGGGCGACACCGAGTTGGCGCGGATGCCCTTGCCGGCCAGCTGAAAGGCGAGCCCTTGCGTGTAGTGGATGATCGCGGCCTTGAACGTGCCGTAGGGACCGCTGGCGAAATCGACCTCGCGGCCCGACACGCTGGAGATGGTGACGATCGCAGCGGCCTTGCTCTTCTCCAGATAAGGCATCGCGGCATTGACCAGCCGCACCGTGCCCATCATGTCGGTGGAGAACTCCTTCTCCCAGCTCTCCTCGTCCTGCCCGATCGACAGGGCGCTGACATTGGCGACGACGATGTCGATGCCGCCGAGCTTGGAGGCCATATCCTCCACCCAGGCCTTGAGCGCCGGACCATTGGAGACGTCGACCGAACTGCCGAACGCGGCGACGCCCTTCGCCTTGATCGCGGTGACGGCGCCGTCGACGTCCGCCTGGTTGCGCGCGCAGATTCCGACATTGGCCCCTTCCGCCGCGAAGGTGTCGGCGATCGCCCTACCGATGCCCTTGGTGCTGCCGGTGACGAGAACCTTTGCTCCCTTAAGTCCGAGATCCATGTTCATTCCCTCCCTATTGACGACTTGAAAGCACGCCCGAGGCGGTTCAGAGCAGAAGATGTTCGCGCACGTTGTCTTCGTTGACCTCGCCGCCTGCGAGCGACCGCGTAATCTTGCCCTTCTCCATGATGTAGCAGCGCTCGGCGATCGCCAGGATCGTGTCGAGGTTCTGCTCGACGAAGATGATGGTGGTTCCGAGCTCGTTGCGAAACGACCGGAGCGCCTCGCAGATGTGCTGGACGATCGACGGCTGGATGCCCTCGGAGGGCTCATCCAGGATCATCAGCGACGGATTGCCGATCAGCGCGCGGCCGATGGCGAGCTGCTGTTGCTCACCGCCCGACATGGTGCCCGCGGCCTGCCGCCGGCGCTCCTTCAGCCGCGGAAAATACTCATAGACCAGCTCCGGCAACTTCTTGCCGGCGGGGCCGCCGATCAGCTCGCCGACCTGAAGGTTCTCCTCGACGGTCATTTGCGGAAACACATCGCGCCCTTGCGGGATGTAGCCAAAGCCCGCCCGCGCCCGTGCGTCGGCTTCTAGCGCCGTGACGTCCTGCCCCATGAAGCGGATCGTCCCGCGCCAGGTTTGCAGCAGGCCGATCAAACAGCGCATCAGTGTCGATTTGCCGACGCCGTTGCGGCCGATCACGCCGACGATCTCGCCGCGCGAGACCGACATGGTGACGCCCTGCAGGATCGGCGTCGCTCCGTACCCCGCCCATAACTCGGCAACGTCGATAATCCGCTCAGGGGACGAAACATTAGTGAGCATGGGTCTTACCCAGATAGATTTCCGCGACCTTCTCGTCCTGCAGGATGCTTTCGAGCGTACCGCGCGCAAAAATCCGGCCGAGATGCAGCACCGTGACGCGCTGGGCGACCTGGCGGACGAAGGCCATGTCATGCTCGACCACGAGCACCGTCATTCCCTCGGCATTGAACGACCTGATTAGTTCGCCGGTCCTGAAGGTTTCCTCGGGCGACATGCCCGCGGTCGGCTCGTCTAGCAGCAAGAGCTGCGGCTTCAACGCCAGCGCCATCCCGATCTCGAGCCATTGCTGCTGGCCATGCGACAGCGCGCCCGCGAGCTTGTCGCTATCCGGCGCGAGGTTGAGCAGCGTCAGCAGGCGATCTTCCTCGGCAATGCGTTCCGAGCCGGACAATCGCTCCTGCAGCGCCGTCTGGATGTTCTGGCGGACAGGCAGTTCCTTGAACACGCTCGGGGCCTGCATCTTGATGCTCATGCCCCGCTGCACGCGCGCGTAGGGCCGCTCGGCCGTGATATCGACGGTGTCGAACAGGATACTGCCCTCGGTGGGCGGATAGAGGCCGACGATCAGCTTGAACAGTGTGCTCTTGCCGGCACCGTTGGGGCCGATCAGGCAGTGGATCTCCCCGGCGTTGACCGTGAGGTCGACGCCGGAGACGGCAGTCAATCCGCCGAAGCGCTTCGAGACGCCTTTGACTTCGACCAGCGACATGATCAGGACTCTTCCGGTTGCAAGCGGCCGGCCTCGCTCACGACGTCGCCGCGTCGCCGGCGTCCCTGCCACCAGTCGGCGGCGAGCTTGCCGATGCCGAGCACGAAGCCCTGAGGCGCCAGCATCACGGTCGCGAGCAGCAGCGCTCCCATCAGCAGCAGCGCCGCCTGCTGGCTGTAGACCGTGATGGTCTGAAAGCCGAACAGCAGCAGGAACGACCCGACCAACGTCGCGGTCAGATCGCTGCGCCCGGAGAACGCCACCCACACGATGGGCATCGCGGCTGCCGGCAAGCCGATGCTGGACGGCGTGATGAACTGACCCCAGGACGTGTACAGCGCGCCGCTGAGGCCTGCGAGACCGCTGCCGATCACGAAGGTCAGCAGCTGATATTTCCGAACGTCGTAACCCAGCATCTCCGCTCGCTGCGGATTCTCCCGCGTCGCCACGATGACGTTGCCGATGCCCGAGTTCACCAGCATCCGCAGCGCGAGGTAGACGATCACGATCAGCGCGACCATGACGTAATAGAGCGCCGAGCCCTCGATGTAGAAGTCGCCGACCGTCAGCGGGTCCATGCCCTTCATGCCGTTGAAGCCGTTCAACCGCGCCGGCCCGATATGCCATTCCGGTCCGGCCGTCTGTCCGAGGAAGAAAGCCAGCACCAACGTCGCGGACAGCGTCACGATGCCGAAGAAGATGCCGTTGATCCCGCCCCAGATCATGAAATAGCCGAGGATGCCGGCCGCGATCATCGCCAGGACGACAGAGAGCACGAGCGCGGCGATCGTCGCGGTGCCGCCACCCATGTTGATCGCGAGCACGCCGTAGGCGTAACCGGCGATACCGAAGAACAGCGTCTGGCCGAACGACAACATGCCGCCATAGCCCCACATCAGGCACAGGCCGAGCGCCATGAAGATCCAGATCAGGAAGTAGGCGAAATTGCCGACGTCATAGGAATCGGCAAACAAAGGATAGGCCAGCGCGCCCGCGAGCACGACCAGGAAGCACGACCAGAACAGCTTGCCGCGTCCGAGCGTCTGTGGGCCTTCGAGCAGCTTGAACATCACAGTTCCCTTTAGCGCCCACGACGATCCAGCACGCTGGAGAGCCCTTCGGGCAGCACCCGGATGATCAGGATGACGGCCACCAGCATACCGATCTGTCCGATAATCTGGCCGTAGCTCGCATTGAGCGCCATCCGGATCATTGCCAGGAACACCGCTGCCGGCGCCGTTCCGAGCAGCACGTTCGCTCCGCCGATCACGACGGTGACAAAACTCTCGACCACGAAGGTCGCACCCATGGTCGGGATCAGCGTTATGGTCGGCGCGTAAAGCGCCCCGCAAAGCCCGGCAAGGCCGGTTCCGATCCCGAAGCTGATCGCATAGATGCGGCCCGTGCGCGCGCCCAGCGCCTTGGCCATCGCCGCATTCTGCATGGTTGCGCGGGCGACGACGCCAAAACGCGTCTTCATGAAGATGATGTAGAGACCGGCCAGAACCGCCACCGCGCAGCCAAACAGCACGAGACGGTAGGTCGAGAACGTGTAGCCGCCAATCGCGAAGCTGCCCTCGGGCGTCCCGATGCCACGCACGGCGGAGCCAACGATCAAGAGCATCGACTGCGTCACGATCAGGCTCAGTCCCCAGGTCGCGAGCAGTGAATCCAGGGGGCGCTTGTAGAACCGCCGCACGACGAGGAATTCAACGAGGACACCGATGAGCCCGGCGGTCACCGCGGCCAGTATCTGGGCAATCGCAAGCGGCACGCCCAGATTCACCAAGCCAACAGTCACATAGGCGCCGCACATGATGAATTCGCCATGCGCCATGTTGATGACACCCATCATGCCGAACACGATGGCGAGGCCTGCGGCCGAGAGAATGAGGAACGCGAAGACGTCGGCGAACTGATAGAACAGCGAGAACAATTCAGCCGACATTTTAATCCCCTTGATGGCGGCGCCGCATCATCGCGGCGCCGGCCTGTTCTGATATGGTCGTACCCATCGCGAGCAAGATCCGGCTTGCCGGCGTCACGACTTGTTGGGTAGATGGCTTGGCGTATACTGATCCTTGTCGTTCTTCTTGGTGAGATCGCAACCGATCTGGCTAAGCCAATAGGGCTGGATCACCCCGTAGTCCTTCTCCACGGTCACCTCGTGTTGGGGCCCGACGGAGATCAGGCGCATGCGGTGCGACGTGTGCTGACTCTTTGGATCGATGCAGACCTTGCCCTCTGGCGCGTCGATGCAGGCATCGCCCGCAGCGATCACTTTGCGCATGTCCTCGAGTTTGGTCGACTTCGCCTTCTCGACGAGCGCCTTGTACATGTAGAGCGCGTTGTAGGCGTTATAGCCCATATCGTTGATGTAAAGTTCATCCGGGAACTTGGCGTGCCATCGCTTCTTGAAGTCATTCGCTTCCGGCGTATCGATCTCCTCGAACCAGTTCGCGGTCGCGTGCATGTTGTTGAGCGCAGGCGGCTTAAATCGCTTGTGCTCGAAGCCGAGCATGACCTTGATCGACGAGCCCATCGGCAGGTTGAGATTGGCCGCGGCCGCCTGCTCGAAGAAAGAATCCTGTGCGGCGCCGACGTTGATCGTCAGCAGCCAGTCGGGCTTGGCCTTCTGGATGTTCTGGATGGTCTGCGCGAACTGCGACACGCCAAGCGGGATGAACTCCTCGCCGACGACCTCGCCTCCCAGGTCCTTCATGATCTTGCGATTCCACTCCGCCGAGATCTGACCGAAATTGTAATCGGCCGCGATGACATAGACCTTCTTGCCGAACTTCTCGACCATCCAGGGAATGAGAGTCGAGAACTGCTGCTCGGGCACCGCCCCCATGCTGACCATGCTGGCGTCGCAGACGCCACCCTCGTACTGATTAGTGTAAAAATACGGCGTCGTGGTGCGATCGACGATCGGACGCAACGCCTCTCGCGAGGCCGAGGTGATGCCGCCGATCAGCACGTCGACCTTGTCGCGATTGAGCAGGCGCCGACCGAATTCCTGATAGCGTGCGTTGTCACCCTGCGGATCGAGGTGGATCAGCTCGATCTGCCGCCCCAAGATGCCGCCGCCCTTGTTGATCTCCTCGACGGCGAGTTGCGAGCCGTGCAGCTTCGGCATGCCCATGAAGGCAAGATCGCCGGACACGTCCTCGAGCAGGCCGACCTTCAGCGGTGGCTCCGCGGCGCGAGCAATACTCATCGACGCCGCCGTCCCGAGCATAGCGCCGAGCAAAATCGTCCGTAACTTGCGTCCCGAATCCATCGTGATGTCCTCTCTAATGAAAGCGGCTGATTGTCATGGCTTGAGATAATTCTTCAGGATGGACGCCCCCATCGTGTATTTGGGGTCGACCATGTTGCCGAGGCGCATGCGGCCGGCCTGGCTGAGCAGCATGTAGGCGTCGATCTCGTCGAAGCCGTAATCGGCCGCCATCCACCGCACCAGTTCGCGATAGGCTATGCGCGCGGCGTCCTCGAGCGGACGCGCGCTGCCGATCGTCATGATGAAGTCCTTCGTCTCAAGCCGCGGCCAGGCGAAGCTCCAGTTCTTGATCAGGTCGACTTGCAGTGTGACGGTCGCGCGCTGCTCCAGCGCCACGCCGGAGAGCTCGCCATCGCCTTGCGTCGCGTGGCAGTCGCCGACGTAGAGCATCCCGCCGTCGGTATGCACCGGGAAATAGATGATTGCGCCAGGCGCGACGTCGGGGAGGTCCATGTTGCCGCCGTGATAGTCCGGCTGTAGCGAAGAGATCGCCTCAATCTCCGGAGAAACTCCGATGGTGCCGATGAACGGCTCGTAGGGCAGCGTGAGCTTGTCGTTCCAGCGCACGCCGTTCCTGTCGACATGCAGCTTCTTCACGCGCTCCGGCAGCGGCGGATTGAGCAGCGCCGTCGAACCGGTCCCGACCAGTCCGCCGAACTCCGGAATGATGCAGGTTGTGCCGGCCGGCTGTTCGCCCCGGGTCTCGACATCGCGGATGTAGATCGCGAGACAATCGCCCTTCCTGGCGCCCTTTACCGCGATCGGACCGCATTGCGGGTTGAGATAGGGGAAATTCAGCTTGGCGGTGGGACTGTCTGTCTCCTTGGTCAGCACTCCGCCGAAGGCGTCTTCAGTCTCGACGACGACCACACCGCCGGGGTCGATCGACAGGGTCGGCTTGGCATAGGGACCGTAGACGTAGTGGAAGTCCCCCTGCTGCTCGATCGTAAGGCTATGGGTCGCACCGGTCGCACCCTTGGCGACGGCGCGCTTGGCCATGATGGATGTCTTCAACCAGTCTTCAGACATGAGATCGGCTCCTCGGCTCAAATCGCGGGATGACGCTTGTGCCAGTCGGTGACGCGCTGGAACGCATCGCCCGCGCGAACGAGGCCGGCCTCATCGAAATGACGGCCGACGAACTGGAAGCCGACCGGGCCGCCATTTGCCGCGAAGCCCCCAGGCAACGTCACGGTCGGACTTCCCGTCATATCGAACGGGCACGTAAAGCGGAGCAGGGCTCCAATCAGCGAGGCGTCCTCACCAAGCGCCGCCATCTTGGCCAGCGTCGGCGCCGCGAACGCCTGGGCCGGGATCACGAGGAGATCGACCGTCTCGAACAGCGCACGCACAGCGCCGCGAAACGCTTCGCGCCGGAGCACGATCTTTTGATAGTCCATGCCGGATTGTTGCCGGCCGAGATCGAGCAGGGCCGCGAGCGCCGGACCGTACTCGTCCTTGCGCGCAGGATAGGTGTCCTCGTGCGCGACCGCGACCTCGATACCGCAAAGCGGGAACCAGTCGTCGATGACCGCCTTGGGATCTGGGAAATTGATTTCCTTGATCTTCGCGCCGAGATCAGCCGCCACCCGCAACCCCTCGGTCAACACCTTGGCGGCGTCGCCATCGGTGCCTTCGCTGGTCCAGCGCCGGTCGACACCAATCGTCACGCCGCGCAGGCCGCCGGACAGTCTTGCGAGATAATCGGGCACCGGCAGTGGAACCGACGTGGTGTCCTTGGGGTCCTGGCCCGCGATCACACCGAGGATCGCGCCGCAATCGACCGCGCTCCGCGCCATCGGGCCGATATGATCCAGCGTCGCCGCCAGCTCGAACGCACCGTAGCGGCTGACACGTCCCCAGGTCGGCTTGAGCCCGGTGACGCCGTTGGCCGCGGACGGAAAGCGGATTGATCCGCCGGTATCGGTGCCTAGCGAACCGAAGCAAAGGCCCGCCGCGGTTGCGACGCCTGAGCCGCTTGAGGATGCGCCGGGCCAGAGCTCCGCGTTCCACGGGTTCTTGGGCGGATCGATCTTCGCATGATGGTCGGCGTAGGCGCCCTCGGTCTGCTGCAGCTTGCCGAGGATGATCGCACCGGCATCCTTCAACCGCGCAACCACCGTTGCGTCCTCGGTGGGACGGAAATCGCGATGAATAGTCATGCCATGCGCCGCTGGGGCGCCCTTGGCCCAGCAGAGATCCTTGACCGCTACCGGCACACCATGAAGCGGCCCCTTGATCCTGCCGGAAGCAATCTCCTTTTCCGCCGTGGCGGCATCGGCGAGCGCAGAGTCGGCCATCACATGCGCAAAACTCTTGAGCTTGCCGTCGAGCTTCTCGATCCGCCCGAGCATCGCTTTGGTCACTTCTACCGGTGACAGATCCTTCGCCTGGACCTTCTGTCCGACATCGACGAGCCCGAGATAGTGGAGATCCGTTGCCGCCATCGTTCTTCATCCTCACACTCGACGTGACGCACCGCCGCACTCGCGCATGCGTCACCGTTCTGGCGACACGGCGCATCGCCAGCCTCCCTGGCGGCAAACGAAAAAAGCCACCCGTCCCTCCCGAATGAGGTGACGAATGGCTTAAATGCCGCGGCTATGATCTATCGCTTAGGGTCCGAACTCGAACGAAGCACTTAGTGCAAGGAGCTGGACGTCATCGGCCAGATCGGCGCACGCGAGGTTCGACAGGAGCCCCTGTAGGAGAAAAGTCTAAGTAACTGCCTATCGCATTGTCAACGATGCTCTCTGCCTAAATTTCGATAGTGCTGCGCAGCAAAGCGGCAAGCCACTTGCACTGTTGTCGCCGAAGATGATTTCATCTTCGCGCTGCACTACCGAAAGTCGTCAATGACAAAACCGTCTGTTCCCGTTGGCATCATCTGCTCGCAGTCCGGCCCCTATCAGGCCATGGGGCGCGAGATCCTCAAGAGCGCGATGATGGCGGTCGACGAGATCAACAACCAGACGGAGTTTGATTTCTCGATCGTTCCCCATATTCGCGATCCCCACGGCATCATCTCGGAATACCATACGGTCTGCGACGATCTCATCCGCAATGTCGGCGTCGAGCACATCATCGGCTGCTACACGTCGGCGTCGCGCAAACAGGTCCTGCCGATTGTGGAGCGCACTGATCGCCTGCTCTGGTATCCTGCGCGCTATGAGGGCTTCGAGTGCTCCGACAACGTCATCTATGTCGGCGCCTCGCCCAATCACAACGTCTTGCCCCTCGTCCGCTACGTGCTCGACAACCTCTCGCGGGAGATCTTCTGCGTCGGCTCTAATTACGTCTGGACATGGGAGACCAATCGCGTCACCCGGGAATTGGTCAGCGCGGCAGATGGCCATATCCTGGCGGAACGGCTGCTCGAGCTCGGCGAAAGCGCCGTCGGCCACATCGTCGACGAGATCGTCCGCCGCAAGCCGCCGATCGTGTTCAACACGCTCGTCGGAAGCTCGAGCTACGACTTCATTCGGGCCTTCCATGCCGGCACCAAGGCTGCGGGACTCGAGATTCCCATGTTGAGCTGCAGTCTGTGCGAGCCGGAATTGTCGATCGTCGGACCAGCATCGGCCGGCTGCATCACGTCATCCGCCTATTTCGAGAGCATCCGCCTGCCGGAGAACCGCGCCTTCGTCGCGCGCTGGAAGGCGCGCTATGGCGAGGACAGCAGCCCCTCCGTTGACGGACAATCCGCTTATGTGGCGGTCTATCTGCTGGCGCGCGCACTGCAGCGCGCGGGCACGTCGGACATTGCAGAGGTGCGGCGCGCCGCGGCGGGACATCGCTACAATTCGCCGCAAGGACCGGTGTGGATCGACGGCGGCAACAACCATTGCGTCCTTACACCACGGCTTGCCGTATCCAATCCGCAAGGACAATTTGATATCTTCTGGGAAGCCGAGGCGCCTGTTAAGCCTGATCCTTACCTGACGCAGCTCGACGTTGCCGTCGGCCCGGCGAGGGAAACCTCGGCGGCCGGCACATTGCCGAATGCGCCGCATTTGCGGGTTGTAAAATGAGCAGACGGTCTTCATTTTCGCTGCGCGGACGCAAAGCGCTCGTCGCCATCAAGGACGAACGCGACGCGAGCATCGTGCGACGCCAGTTCGAGCGTCTCGGGATCGAGGGTGTTGCATGGGCGCTGGGTGAGCCCGTCGACTTCGCACCCGATCTGTCGCTGATCGATGACGAATTCCTGCCTTTGCTGCAACCGGCGCAGCGCGCGTTCCTGGCGCGATCACCTGTCATCGCCCTGCTCGGCACGGAGACGCCGAGCCGCCTGAAGATGGTGCTCGAACTTGACCCGGCTTCGTTTCTGGTAAAGCCGTTACGATCGGCCGGCATCTATGCGGCGCTCGTCATGGCATTCGAGCGCAACGAACGCACAAGCGAATTGAAGCAACAGATTATCAAGCTCGAGAACCGGTTGAAGTCTCGCCGCGTCGTGCTTGCCGCCGTCCTCCAGGTGATGAATTCGCATGCGCTCGCCGAACCCGCCGCCTTTGCGCTGATCCGTAAAGCGGCGATGGAGCACCGCAAGACGATCGAGGAGCTTTCGGCGGAGATTACGGCTAGGGGCGCGCTCCCGCGGGCAACGGGTTAGGATCACTTTCCGCCGTGGGCGGAGATCAGGTTTCCTATCTCTGCTTCCGTCTCTGCCATTTGCGATAGCACGGTGAGGAGATGAACGCAGCACGCCCGCATAGCGCTCGATGATCTCTCAACTGATTAGCACCGTCGACCAAACTCTAGATTTCGCTTCTGGCGAATAGTTGATTTCCAATGGCTGCAGCTACGGTCAGCCATTCGGGACAAGGCAGGTATCCATCGCCCGTTGAGCGCCCAACTGATAAGGCTTTGCTCGAAAGCTTATCAGTCCGCCCTCGGCGGTCAGCCGGTTACGTGATCTTCTTCGCTTTGCGGTGCGGTGGCCGCTCTCCCGGGCGTTCTGCTCATGCTCCTCAATCGCGCTCTCTCGATCATGGACATGCCCGAGGCTTTGCCGACACCTGGTCAATCGGCTCGGTATAGTCACGATGCTGCTGGTTTATGGGCGGCGCAAATGGGTCACGAGTTGGAGCCGTCAGCGCGCCGGATGGCGGAATCCCAGAAGAATAACGACCGCCTGCCTCGAATACTATGAACGCAAGTCGCGTTTCGATCCAGCAACCTCGCTCGGCACGTCGCCAACTCCGTCAAGATCAGGCGCCTGCCCGTAGCTCATGCGTCTCATCTGCTCATGGACTTGGGCCATGTCGTCCGTGCTGAGGCGCGGGGGCTCGCCTATCGCCAGCGCATGGACATACATCTTTGCTAGGGTCTCCACCTCCACAGCCAGCCAGAGCGCCTTTTCAAATGTTTGGGCCGTTACGATCAGACCGTGATGGCCCAGCAAGCATGCACTGCGATTTTCAAGCGCCTTGACGGCATGGTCCGACAATGCCTGCGTACCAAAGCACGCGTAGGGTGCACAGCGGATATCATTTCCACCGGCAACCGCGACCATATAGTGGAAGCAGGGTATGTCACGCTCCTGCACAGCGAGAATGGTGCTGAACGTGGAATGTGTATGGAGCACCACATTCACATCGTCTCGCGCCAACAGAATATCGCGATGAAAACGCCATTCCGATGAAGGACGATGCCTACCCTCGTAATTGGCGGCAAAATCCATGGCAACGATGTCCTCCGGTCGCATGCAATCGTACCGGAGGCTTGTCGGCGTGATTAGCATCCCAGCCGGAATCCGATGCGAGACATTGCCTGATGTGCCTTGGTTGAGGCCGTTCCGGTTCATCTCACGGCAGGTATCGACGATGCCCTGGCGAAGTTCGGTATGTTTGTCTGTCATGGTGCTTGCTCCGACAGGGTAACCCACGATTCGTATCCAGTGGAAAGATGACGGCGATCGAGCTCAGCCTCGCCGGGCGGCCCAATCGCCTCAAGAACAACGCTCGTGACTGGATGGTTGCGCGAAGACCTTCGCCAGAGCAAGGCAGCGCCGAGCGCCGTTCCGTCCCGGGATTGACTGACGAAAATCTCTTGGGATGGACGCAGGGCGGCGAGGCAGCGGGCAAAGGGCAGGTTACCGGCGAAGCCGCCGTCTATGATGATGCGCCTTGAACTGCCGAGCGCGTCCAGACAACGATTTGCGCTGAATGCCACGTAAAGCACCGCCAATCCCTGCCATTCGGCCGCGGTTTTGGGAGGCGGGCCGATGATGCAGCCGCGATTGGCGGCACCGGGGAATAGTCCGTCATCGCCGACAAAAGATGGCCGCGCCAGGGTTCCTCGCCTCACAAGACTCGCGAGCGCATCGAGGACAGCCGCATCCTCGGCGACGGCCTCCTTGCGGATCAGGTCGTATTCGCGCCCGGTCATGGTGAGCGTGGACGGTATCTTCTCGCCATCGACGTCGATGTTGAGCACCATCGCGCCATTGGCGCTGAGCCGATCCAGATCCAGGCCACGTTGAAAGCCAATCATCCAAGTGCCGGTCGAGAGGATCGAGGCGTCGGCCATGCCGGCGGCCTTGTAGCGAAAAAGGTTTGCATTCGAATCATGCACACCGCACAGGACCTCGGTCGACCGCGCGAGGCCCGTGCGCTTTGCGACGGCCTCGGAGACCGTTCCTAGCGATGCACCGGCCGGGACGAGTTCCGGCAGAAGGCGATCCCAGCCGCGTTCACGCATGACGGACCAAGGCCGACGGTGGAGCAGGTCCCAGATATGCCCCTGGGCCGCGAGCTGGGAGATTTCGCTGGCCGCGCGTCCGCCCAAGCGCACGGCGAAGAACTGGGCGGTGGTCAGATAGCCCGTTGCGCGTGCGAACTCGTCAGGGAAAGCACTTTCCTGCCACAGGAGCTGCTTGGCGAGCCGTATTGCACCGGCGCCGATACCGCAGAACACCTCGCCGTATGGCGGCGCGATACTGGCATAGGCTTCATCGATCGCTGGCGGAGGCACCGCCTCGTAGTCCATCATCGGGAGAACGGGCCTGTCTCCATCGACAAGAACGGCGCCGCAGCCATGCGCCGTCGAGATCACCGCGCCGATCGCATGGCGTCGCGCAACGTCGGCGAGAGCATCGAGAAGCCGCTCCTCCAGCCAAGCAAGGTCATAGGCAAGGTAGGGGCCGGAGGTGGTCGCAGCGTTCGCAACCGAATGTATTTCGAGCGGCTGGCCATCATCGGTCGCGACAAGCAGCTTCAGGTTGGTCTTGCCGATGTCGAAGACGGCGATGCGGGCGGCTTCCATCGGCGACGTCATTGTTGCTACCCCATCGACCTGCCGCGAAGGTTGGGAATGGCCGCGACCACGATCAGGATCCCCCCCCAGATCGCCAGGGTGAGGAACTGACTGAGATTGAGCAAATTGAACGCGGACGAGATCACCTGCAGGATGACAAGCGCCAACATCAGACCGCCGACCTTGCCGAATCCGCCAAAGGGATCAACGCCGCCGAGCACCGCCGCGAGGATGGAGATGAGCAGATAGCTCTCTCCATACGTCGCGTTGGCCGAATTGAACCGCGCCAGCATGACGACCGCCGCGACACCGGCGAGCAGACTCGAAAAGACATAGAGCTTGAGAATGATCGCGCGGGTATCCACGCCGGAGTAGCGGTTCGCCTTCTCGTTCGAATCCGATCATGTAGACCTTGGCGCCGAATGGCGTGGCGTTGAGCATGACGGCGACCGGCACGGCACAGAGCGCAAGGACGATCAACGCGAAGGGCACGCCGAAAACCGTCCCGTTACCGATGAAAACGATGGGATCGGGAAATCCGGAGATGACGTTGCCATGGGTGAGCCCGATCGCAAGCCCCTTGCAGAGCGTCATCATGCCGAGCGTTGCCAAGATCGGCGAGACCCCGAGATAGGCAATGACGAATCCGTTGATGAGCCCGACCAGGGCGGCCACCACAAACCCGGCTGCAAGCGCTGCCACCTGCACGCCGATCCATGCGATGCCATCCGTGCCCGGAATATAGCGCGTCAGCAAGTAGGCAATGGTCAGTCCGCTCAGATTGGCGGTCGCGATGATCGACAGATTGAGCCCCCCTGACAGCAGGGCCAGCATCATGGCAAGCGAGAGGATGCCGAGCTCCGGCACCTGCAAGGCCATGGACTGGAAGGTGTTGATGGAGAAGAAGCGGTCCCCGATGGCAATCGCGAACGCCCCCCACAGGAAGAGCAGCAGAGGGGCGAGCGTGCCCGTCGTTCCGCTGCCGAGCAGGCCGGTTAGACGCCCAACAAGGGACGCTGCCGGTGACTTCTTCATGCGCCCGCCCCCCTCGCGTGCCGCTCGCGCTGCGACCACGCCGTCACCGAGACGGATACCAGAATCACGAAGCCGACAAAAAGCGGCGACCAATAGGACGAAACACCCAGCAAGATCAGCCCATTCTGCAACACGGCAAGCAGTGCAAGGCCCAGAAATGTACCGAGAACAGTGCCGACACCGCCCATCAGGCTAGCGCCACCGAGCACGACAGCCGCAACCACATCGAGCTCCTTGCCTACCAGCACGGTTGGCGCAACGGATTGGGCGAGCTGCGCCTGAACCAGCGAGGCGACGCCCGCCATGATGCCCATGTAGCAATAAACCAACATGTTGAGGCCGAATATGTGGAAGCCGAGCCGTCGTGCAGCATCCGCATTGCCGCCCATCGCATAGATTTGCCGGCCGATATTGGTGCGGTTGAGCAGAAGCCAGGTCACGAGAAAGCAGATCGCCAGTGCGAGCATCTGCAGGTTCACGCCGTATGACGCGTCCTTGCCCCAGTCGAACTCGAACCAGAATATTCCGGCCGCGAACCAGTCCGGCAGGGAGTAAATGTATTTGCCGCCCGTGAAGAAGATCAGCAGTCCGTAGAAGACATTCAGCGTCGCAATGGAGACGATGATAGATGGTATGCGAAGTTTCTGGATCAGCACCGCGTTAATCGCGCCGAGCGCGGCGCCAATGGCCATGGCCATGGCGCAGACGGTGAGCCAATTCGCGCCGTACGCATTCGCAACCGCAAGCGCCACGTATTGCGCGACCGACGCCGTTGCGGTGAACGAAATATCGATCCCGCCGGCGATCCGCACCACCAGCAGCCCGAGCGCAAGAATGCCCACGAACGCGTATGAAGTCAGCAGATCAAACAGGTTCTGCATGGTCAGGAATTGACCGTTCGCAACGCTCAGGCCGACGCACAGCATGAGGGTGACAATCAGCAGCCAGAACTCGTGACTACGTCGAAACCTGGCGGATGAAGCAACGAAGGATTCAAGCATTGACGGCCCGTCGAAGCGCATCTTCGGATGTCTTGTCGGCGGGCACGTCCACAGTCAAGCGCCCCTCGCGCATCACCAGCACGCGATCGCTATGGTAGAGCACCTCCGGGATCTCGTCGGAAATCATTAATACGGCGACTCCCTCGCGGGCCAGCCTCCGAATGATTTCGTAGATTCCGTGCTTCGCACTTATGTCGACGCCCACCGTCGGACTATCGAGGATCAACACGCGCGGGTTCGTCGCCATCCACTTGGCGAGCACGACGCGCTGCTGATTGCCGCCTGAAAGGGTCTTCACCGGATTTGCCGGATTCGACACCTTGATGGCGAGATCGGAGATCCATCGCGCAACATGAGCCCGTCGCGCACGCGTGCGAATCAGGCCCAACCTGCCCACAAGGCGTTCCAGTACAGTAAGCGTGATATTGGCCGAGATCGGCTGCTCCAGGACGAGCCCAAGGGCGAGCCGGTCCTCGGAGACATAGGCAATGCCCAGGTCTATCGCGTCGATATTCCTGTTCAGTGTCACCGGGCAGCCATTGATGGCGATCGTGCCTCGATCGGAGGGATTCATCCCGAACAGCGACAGTGCGAGTTCGGTTCGGCCCGCGCCAAGCAATCCGGTGAGGCCGACCACTTCTCCCGCCCGCAATTGAAAGCTGATGTCCTGGTAGTCGCCGTCCCGCCAGAGGCTATCGACCTCGAGCACGACAGGGCTTGCGGAAACGTCGTGCGCCTGAACTTGATAATCGAATGCCTGTCCGGTCATCAGATGGCTAAGCTTGCGGCCGTCAATCGTGTCGGCGGGAAAGGTGCCCACCTTCGCCCCGTCCCGCAGCACCGTCACGCGATCCGCGATCTCGAGTACCTCGTCCAGCCGGTGGCTCACGAATACGATACAGATGCCTGCACGTTTCAGTTCGCTCACGAGACTGATAAGGGAGTCGACCTCGTGCCTCGTAAGCGATGCCGTCGGCTCATCCATGATGAGGAGTTTGGCCTCGGCCGCTAGGGCGCGGCAGATCGCGACAAGCTGCCGCCCGGCGATGCTGAGATCGGAGACCTTTCTGTCCGGATCGAGCTCAATCCCGACCTTCGCCATCGCCGCGTTGGCCGCCGACTTCAGCGCGCGCCAGTCAACCCTGTGCAGACCGCCGAGATGGTGGGCCATTGCGATATTCTCGGCGACATTGAGGTTCGGGAACAGCGAGAGGTCCTGGTAGATGACCTGGATGCCGCATTGGGTGGAGCGTACCGGGTTCAGTTTCGGATAAGCCTTGCCGGCGACTACGATCGAGCCACCCCGCTCCGGCTCTTCCACCCCGGAAATGATCTTGATAAGTGTCGATTTGCCGGAGCCGTTTTCGCCGACGATGCAATGCACCTCGCCGACGTCCAGCTCCAGATCAACATTGCGAAGTGCGTGCACACCGGCAAAGCGCTTCGAAATCCGGGACAACTCCAAAAAGTCGCCAAGGGCTCGTTCCGTCGTGAAACTGTTCTTGCAGAGGCGATCCAACACGCGTTGCATTTCCGGATCAACACCTAAGGGAAATGCAACGCGTGGGCGTCGTGCTGGCGATTTGTCCTAGAGCCCCTGGGCGATCAGCCCGTCGACGGTTTCCTTGTTAATCCGCATGATTTTGTCGACCTTGATTTGCTTGCCTGGAACGTCGACCGCCGCCTTGCCGAGCCCCGGGATCTCGACACCGTCAGTGATCGGCTTGCCGTCGAGCATCAGTTTTGCGACTGCAACCATCGCGTAACCCGCATCCGTGGGATTCCACAGAAAGCCCTCGCGGATGATGCCCTCGATAATAAGTGATTTGGCCTGGCTCGGCAGCACGGTCCCCACGACAGCGATTTTCTTGCCGAGTCGCTGCTGCCGCACCGCGTTGCCAGCGCCAATCGGACCGTTCGAGCCGAAGCCTATGATGCCGCGGAGGTCCGGATAGGCCTTGATCACGTCGAGTGTGGTGCGTTGGCTCGTATCGATCTCGTCGGCGCCTGGGAATCGGTCAGCCGCGAGCTTCATCTTCGGAAAGTTCTTCTTCTGATATGCGATTGCAGCATCGGCCCACTTGTTGTGAAGGGGCGTCGTCAGAGTTCCGACATACACCACATATTCGCCCTCCCCGCCGAGGTCCTTGGCGAGGCGCTCCATCTGCACTTCACCGAACTTGACGGAATCGATTAGTTCGACGTTCCAGTCCGACCTTCCTGCTCCGGACCTTCATGCGTGACGATCTTGATGCCCGCGGCCTGAGCACGCTTCAGCACCGGCTCGCAGACTTTCACATCGAGCGGCACGAGGCCGATCACGTCGACCTTCTTGGCGATCAGGTCTTCGAGCAACTTGACCTGCTGGGCCGGGTCAACGTTCGCCGGGCCAACCATCGTCGCATTGATGTTGAAATCCTTCGCGCCTTTCTGAATTCCCTTTTCAACGGCGTTGAACCAGGGAATGCCTGCGATCTTCACGACCGTAACCATTTCCTTCTGAGTCTGCGCGAAGGCAAGGCCCGGAAAGCCGACGCCAGCCATCGCCGCCGCACCACCGATCACCTTGAGTGTCTGGCGTCTATCCATTGTTCTCTCCCTGGAGGCAATTGTGGCTGTCCCTCCCTTGACCGGACATACGCCGGACCGGAGCGGGGCGCTTTGCTCTTTATTTTCGGCAGAAACTGCACGCTTCCGACCGAAATTGCCTGGCAGATTAGTGACCAATGCTTCGGAAGTGTCAAGCAACGGATCGCCTGTGTTTGCGATGGCGGTTAGCAAGCGGCGGCGTCGAGGGCCCATTTGCGACCAAACCTTATCAGTGTGCGAACTGACTCCGTTTCGCGTTTTCGAAGGTGCCACACAGCAACGGTCTTCCGAATCCAAAAATGTAACGGAATCAATACCACGGCAGAGCGGGGCAACAGTTCAAGCCTGTCTGGCAGTTAGCTTTCCCCTTGTTTTGCAAGGCCTTCGCGGAGTGCATGCCGTCATCGCAAAGCTTTGATGGACGCGACGAAGAGCGCATTGAGCTGCAAGCGCCGTCGCGTCCGCTAAGGACAGCACGGTGCGGATCGTGGCCGAACGACCGCCCCGGTCGCCTAGCGTTCTGCACAGGACAACGGAACAGGTGGACAAGCCGGAGCCCTGCCGATTGCGAATCCCTGCCACGTGCTAACCGCCCGGAACGAGCGAGGGGGCGGAAGGATTCGTCCCGGCAGGAGTGATCTCTATGCTGATGACGAAGGAGAGATGGCCGGCAATACGGACCCTGCGCGGCTGGGCCATTTTGGCGCTGAGCGACGCCGGCGCCATCCGCGAATGCGAGGAGCACGGTTGGATGCAGGGCCGGGCCGACCCTCATGCCCGCGACCGCGCCTTCCAGATCGCCCGTGAGGCACCGCCGCCCGGCGTCTCGCCGGCGGTCGCCGCAGCCGCGATCACCGAAGCATTGGACTCGATCGGCGATACGTGTCCCGAGTGTCCACCGGACTAGCTTCGATCTAGCGAGCCCCGGCTGTCGTCGCCGTAGCAGCGGTCTCGGACGGCATAGCCGATACCTTGCCCGGAGCGGGACTAAGCGGCCTCCACCGCTTCTGCCGAGATACCGTCGTCGCGCTTCTTGTTAATGAGATTCAACAGCCTGGCCGCCGCCCGAGCGTCGCACAGCGCGCGATGGTGGTCTTCGAGTTCGATGTCGTAGATCGCGCACAGCTTTCCGAGTCCGTACGATTTGTGCCCAGGATATCGACGCCGCATTCCCACGCAAGTGCACAGCTTCGGAAAGCGGAAGCGCCGTTCGAGCCGTTCGTACTCGTACGACAGGAAGCCGTAGTCGAAGTTTACGTTGTGGGCGACGAAGATGCCATCGCCCATGAACGCCATAAAACTGTCCGCGACGTCGTGGAACACGGGCGCATCCCGAATCATCTGGTTGGTGATGCCGGTCAGTTCGACGATCTTCGCCGGGATCGGCCGCTGCGGATTGACAAGAGAATGCCACTCGTCGATCACCCGATGGTTACGGATCTTGACCGCTCCGATTTCGGTGATGCGATCACCAGACGACCAGGCTCCCGTCGTCTCGATGTCGACGACCACGTAGTCCTGCTCCGGATCGAATCGGTAATCCACGCGCCCGATCTCGGCCGGGATGCCGGCGTTCTGTAGTTGGCGCAGACGGGTCAGTTGGTTACGGCGTATGGCGTCGCCCTCCGCTTTGACCTCGACGAAGGACAGCTTGCCGTCGCGCACGTGCATCAGGTCGGGGAAGCCGTCCCGCATGCCGCGGAAGTCGTCGCACATCGCCCGAACAATCTCGGCCAAGCCGTCCGCGCCGGCGCCTTCGAGCAAGGCACGCAGTGCGTCCATCTGCACGTGGTCCCAAGCGAAGATTCCGTTGGGTCGGCCCCATCTGGCGGCGACGGTGCGCAAGACGATCGGAAGCGCATTGCCGGATCTGACCTCCGCGAGCTTAACGTCGATCTGCGAGGCGAACCGCCGATGGAAGGTCCGGTCGCGAAGGCAATGCGGGACCCAGTCGAAACCGCTGTGAAGCTGGCCGGACTCGAAAAGCTCATCCCAGAACAACAGCCCGAACAGCGTGTGCCAAAGCGTGTTCTCTGCGAAATAGACCTGCCCGCCCTGGCGCCGCAGCACGCCGGCGACCCCTGGCTCGGGATTGCCGCGATGCGTGTCGTCGACGACGATTGTCCGTCCCGACCGCAGCAACTCGGTGCACAGACCTGTCCGTCGTCCGCCGAACTTGCGCGCGTAGAAATCCGTCGCGAAGAGATGCTCGTCGTCGCTTTCGGGATCATCGATCATGTCCCGGAGCAGATTCTCCGCCGCTTCCTTGTCGCCCTTCGCGTAAAGCAACCGGACAAGGCGCTCGCGGCAATCGGCCGAGCCGCCGAAACGATAGAGCCGTTCGGCCAGATCCTTGTCGCCTTGCTTCTCGAAGAACTGCCCGACCTGACACGCGGCGCGGGCCGCAAGGTCGACGGCGTATTCGGTCGTCCGCGGGGGTCCGTCCAGGATCGCCTCGACCGCCCTTTGGTAGATGTCGGCGGAACGGACCTCGATGCGGTCCAGTACCTGGCTGTAGTGAAAGCACGCATGCGCTTCGTCGGCGTCGGCGAAGCGAGCGCTGAACGACGTCTCTCTGTTCGTGCGCAGGATGCCGAGATCGCGCAGAGCGAAGTTCTTGAGGTCGTCGGCCGTCTTCCCGAAGTAGAGATACAGCAGGAATTTGATCGGTCGTGTGTTGTCGAGCGCTATGAAGCCGCCAGCACCGCAATGCTTTGCGGCAAGATCGAACGGAATCGCGGCGACGAAGAAGTCGGCCAGCACCGGTTTCGACCATGAGGTACGGACGTCGCGGCCGAACCCCGCCGCACGGGCGCCGTCGAGAAGTGCGGTCTTCGGCAGGCAAAGTACGAAGGCGGAATAGTCCTGGGCACGCAGGCCGCGCGCCTGGCCACACTCGATCAAGTCACGAGCCGCGGCTTCGAGGTCGGTTATCTCGGGGTACTTGAAGAGCGCGCGATTGAAGATCGCCCCTCGCCGGTTGACCATCCGGATGAGCAGACACTGCGCGTCCTTTGAGAGGTCGCGAAAGCGCGCGGTGAACGAACGGTGCTCGTCGGTGAGGATCTCGCCATACGTCCTCTCGACGAAGTCGAGCATTTCGACGAAATGGTCGAGATAGTAGTAGACCGGCAACGTTGTAGGCTTCATGTGACGCGTGCCGGGTTCCCATCAAATTCAACGACTAGCCGAATACGTTTTACCGTTCCTTTTTTGTTCTGACAGCTCTATTTGTCAAGATGGAGCGAAGGACGGACCCGTAGAGATGGACGCAAGCCGACCCGACGCCAGCCTTTCCTACCGCAAGATCATCCGTATCGACATGGACGCCTTCTACGCGTCGGTCGAGCAGCGGGACAATCCGGATCTTCGAGGCAAGCCAGTCGCGGTCGGCGGCTCGGCGGAACGCGACGTCGTAGCTGCGGCGAGCTACGAGGCGCGCAAGTTCGGAGTCCGCTCGGCGATGGCATCCGTCACCGCCAAGAGGCAGTGTCCGGACCTGATTTTCGTGAAGCCGCGTTTCGAGGTTTACAAAGCCATTAGCCGTCAAATCCGCGACATCTTCGCGGAGCACACGCCGATGATCGAACCGCTTTCGCTCGACGAGGCCTATCTGGACGTCACCGAAAACCTTGAGGGCATTCCCCTCGCCCGCGACGTGGCGCTTCGGATCCGCGAGAAGATCAAGGCCGAGACAGGCCTCAACGCTTCGGCCGGCATAAGCTACAACAAGTTTCTGGCGAAGCTCGCTTCGGATCACAGGAAGCCGAACGGGCAGTACGTCATCTCTCCGGAGATGGGCGCCGCGTTCGTGGAGGCGCTGCCGGTCGGCAAATTCCACGGCATCGGTCCGGCGACGAGCGCGAAGATGAACGGCCTCGGCATCTTCACCGGAAGGGACATCCGCAACCAGACGCTCAAGTTCATGAATGCCAACTTCGGCAAGTTCGGCGCTTATTACTACTGGATCTCGCGCGGCGTCGACGATCGCCCCGTCCGCGCCAACCGCATCCGCAAGTCCATCGGCGCCGAGAACACGTTCTCGGCGGACCTCACGACATTCGACGTGATGGCAGCCGAGCTGCGGCCACTGATCGACAAGGTCTGGCGTCACTGTGAGAGCACCGGCAACCGGGGACGGACCGTGACGCTCAAGGTCAAGTTCTTCGATCTCGAGATCATCACGCGGAGCCGGTCGGTCCCGACAGTCGTGTCGAGCCGGGACGACTTGGAGAGCTTGGCGCTCGGCCTGCTGCAGGCCGAGATGCCCCTCCCGAAGGCGGTGCGCGTGCTGGGCGTGTCGCTGTCCTCGCTGCAAACGCAGGGGAACGACGATGTCGAACCTCAGCTCGATCTGTCCATCTGACGCCGCGCATGGATGCGACTTACAGCCTGGCGGCCGAGATGACGCCGAAAGCTTCGCCTGGCTGCACGTGCCGCGGCGCGGCCTATCCGACCTCAAGATTGTGGATGATCGGTTTCAGTCCCACGGGCGTGACTTCGAGGCTCGCAAGCGTGATCGGCAGCTTGAAGCGCCGGGGCCCGGCACTGCCGGGATTGACGTAGAGCAGGCCGTCTACGGTTTTGATCTTCGGCACGTGGGAGTGGCCGGAAACAATGACATCGACGCCCTCAGCTACGGGATCGATCTGCAGGGTGTTGAGGTCGTGCAGAACATAGAACAGCCGTCCCGCCAGCTGCACGAACGCGGTTTCGGCAAATTGGGTGGCCCACTCGCCCATATCCACGTTCCCTCTGATGGCTGTGACGTCGGCAATTCTCCGCAGCGCGGTGATGATCTCGGGATCGCCGATGTCGCCGCCGTGAATGATGTGGTCGACGTGGGCCAGCAAGCGAAGAGCCTCCGGCCTAAGCAGGCCGTGCGTATCCGAGATGATGCCGATCGTGAAGGTCATCTCAGCGTCCGGATCTATCGCGCGCTGAGCCGCAGCGCTCGATCGGGTAGATTCGCGTTTTCCTGGCGCTCCACCGGTACCCCGGACATCAGTCGCCTAGGCCGACTTCCGCCGCAGGCCTGTCGCGGGCTTCTTCGTCGTCGCTTCCTTCGCCGGCTTCTTGCCTTGGATCGGCATCAACATCTCTTTCTGGCCCGCCGATCAACGCTGGACGGTCGCCGCAATTTCTCGAATATCATCCGATGAGCCATCGCCCTTTGTGAATATCGAACTTCACCAACCCTTCGTCTCGCATCTTCAACAGGAGGGATTGGCAAGTTTCTTCATTCACGATGTTGGCGCGTCTCATGACTTCGTAGACTTTGAGTGGTTTTTCGCGGAGCGCATTCAGGATATTTTCGCGATCGTTGAGCATGACTAGAATCCTACCGTCAAAAAGCGCGCCAGATCACTGAGAATACGAAAGCTGATCTTCCGTAACGACTCGCTCGATCTTCTCCGATTTGCACTTGATGCGGTATCTAATACGTCCATCTGCCTCTATGGGCATATGTTGAACGATGGTGTAAATCATTGGACGCTCAGTAGCAGCACGTCCTTGTGGCCCTTGTGGCTGGTGGCGAACGTCTTCATTCAGCTTGTAGGCGTATGACATGGATCTATCTCTAAACCTACAGCTGCTCTAACGCGGGCCGTACTGTGATGCAATGCAATACACCTGTTGCCGTTCCGCTTCTGAGCCCTTCACGGACATCCGGGTAGCGCCGACGGATGCCGCTTTCTGGAAGCATGACTCTTCTATTTCGAGACCAGATGAGAGCCGCTCCGCCGTTCACGTTGCACCGATCATTTACTGATCCGCGGTTCTCATTTGGCCATTTGCAATCTCTGCTTTTACAACAAAATATCGTTCATTCCATGGCGTTCATCAGACTGGCGATGTTGATCGTCGCGAAGTTTGAGAATGTATCCGAGACGGCGTAGGGGAAAATGATCTTGTCGTGATGTCGCAACGCGCCGCATGTGTACACGACGTTTGGGACATATCCCTCACGTTCGGACGGGTCGGGTCGAAGCAAGGGTTCATGCAGGCGCGCAAGTACTTTCGAGGGATCGTTCTTATCCAGCAACGCTGCCCCGATCGAATATTTCCGAACCGGCCCGACACCGTGGGTTAGCAGCAGCCATCCCGCATCCAGTTCGATGGGCGATCCACAATTCCCGATCTGCACGAACTCCCACGGGAATTCGGGTTTCAGAAGCGCGTGGCCGCCATCGTCCCATGTATAGAGGTCGTCGGAATAGATGAGATAGAGATTTTCATTGTCTTGCCGGGCGATCATGGCATACCGGCCGCCGATCCTCTGCGGGAAGAGCGCCATGCCCTTGTTGCGAGCGGCGCTGCCCTTCAGAGTGGACAGCCTGAACGACACGAAATCGGACGTCTCAATTAGCTCCGACCTGATCGCCCTACCGCTATAGGCGGTGTAGGTCGCGTAGTAGATCTGTCGTTCGCCATCGTTGAACTGCACGAAGCGTGCATCCTCAATGCCATTCGACTGAGATGCGGTAATGGGAAAGATGACCCGTTCGCTGATATCTTCGCCGCTTTGGAAAGCAACCTCGACATCGTATCCGGCGGGCCCCTGCGTCTGCACGAGAATGGTAGGGCTCGAGGCCAGGCGCGTCGTTGGATCGACGCTGACCGCGCCGTCTGCCGCGATCATTCCGGACCGAAAGGTCAGCGACGAGATGTGGCCTTCGCCGACGGCACGAAGGCTCAGGATGAAGCGTAACGCACCGGGAGGAGCGCCGGACTGATCGGGATGCGCTACGATACTCGGGTTGAACAAGGCAGACGCTTCGAACGAATACTCGTTGAGAAAATAGGCACCGACCAATTGACGTTGCGTTTGCGTGAACGAGGCGTGGACGACCAACGCATCTTCCATTTCGTCGGCGCGTGCCTCGAAGGCCCGCAGCAAATTGCGGTGCCGGCCGAGGAAATTCTCAAGAACATCTTCGAGTTGGCGGGCTGCCGCATCGGCGCCGAGTGCCAGAACCCGATCGACGATGTGGTTCGCACGAGTCTTGTCCGTCGGGTTGAGTTCGCGCGGCTCGGTCGCCGGCTTGAAAGGGCGCACGATGACCCGTGTCGGATCGGGCCGCAAATAAAGCGCCTGACGGTTCAGGAATGGAGATTGCGACAAAGCATCCTCGGATTGTTTTCAAGGAGAGGGAAAATGATCGAAAGCCGTCAGGCAACCAGCGGCGCGGGCTGCACGCGGCTTTCACTCAGGCGGGCGAGTTGCCTGATTTCGCAGAGGCCGAGCAGATACGACACGACTGATTCCCCGCCGCAGTTCTCATTCGCACGGTCCGGATGCAGGCCGTCGCGGCAACTGCCGGTTTCCAGATCGACCAAGGAAGTCGAAAGATCGTTGCTGCCGAGGAACCATGCGAACACACGCGCGGCTTCGGCTTTCCACTCGACATCATGCTCGGCTCGCCACGCCGCGAGACAGGCGGCGATGGTGGCCGTAGCCTCGAGCGGCTGTTGATCGAACGGCCTCGGTTTCCGGCGCGTCTCGCCAAAACCTGCGGTGCCGACGGGCCGGAATTGACCGCTCGCGGCAGTCTGCTGCTTCACCAGCCAGCGCAGCGATCTCAAGCCGGCGTCCAGATAGACGGCACTCTTGGTCGCCATGCCGGTCAGGATGAGGGCTTGCGGCAAACGGGCGTTATCGTAGGCAAGGCCTTCTTCGAACCAAACCCAGTCCTGTGTCTCGACCGCATTGAAGATCGCAATCAACCGATCCGCCAGGCGAAGCCGGAGATCGGCGGCGCCCGCGTCACCAGGGACGGCGGCACAATAGGCGTCGAGCCCGAGCAGGACGAAAGCCCAGGCACGCGGCGAGCGAAAGCCTTCCACACTCCGAGCAGCCTCGGCGAACAGCGCCGCAGCCCATTTTCGCCGTGACAGATTCGCGTCGGTCAACGCGCACACACCGAGAGCCCATAAGGTCCGGGCATGGCTGTCTTCCGAGCCGCTTTTCTCCAGCCAGCAGCGGTTAAAGCCCATGAAATTGCGAAACCGCTTTGTGTCGGGATTCCACGCGTGCTGGACAAAGCCGGCAAACCGGGCCGTCAACACTTCCGCCAATCGTTCCTCGCCGGGAATGTTGAGCGCACACGCCAGCAGCAGCGCGCGAGCGTTATCGTCGACACAATAGCCATGGGAGCGATCCGGCACGCAATGTACGGCGTGTTGGAACAATCCGGTGTCGTCGCACATCGACAGAAAATGACCGATGCGCATTTCCGGTGGCGCGCGGCTATCGCGCAGCAGCGTGCTGGTGTCCGAGCGCACGATTGCCTTTAAACGATGCCTGCGACCGGCATTGTCGAACGTCGACACGTAACGTTCGGCTGTCCGTTCCCACGTCATGGGACGGCTGCTCGAATAGGCGCGCTTACGCATGGCCTGCCGCAACACCGCGTTGGTCAGCAGCTTCGCGATTTCATGGCCAGTGGCCGCGGTATCTCCAAACGGAACCAGAATACCACGGCCGTCGGCCAGCAGCTCGCGCGCATGCCAGTATGGCGTGGAGACGACCGCCTTTCCCAAGCCAAAACTGTAAGCCAGCGTGCCCGACGTCATCTGAGCTTCGTTCAGATACGGCGTCACATAGACATCGCACATCGAAATAAAATCGAGCAGCGTCGGCTGGTCGACGAACTGGTCAAGAAACACGACGTGCTTGTCGATACCGAGCTTACGGACACGCGCCACGAGGCTGTCGCGATAGGCCTCGCCTTGGTCGCGTATCAGGTTCGGATGGGTCGCGCCGAGCACGACATAGACCGCATCCGGACGGCTTTTCAGGATCGCGGGCATGGCGTCGATCATGACTTCGATGCCCTTGTTGTGCGACAGAAGGCCGAAAGTAAGAATGACCGACCGGCCGCTGAAACCTCGCCTGGCCTTGGCCTCGTCCGGTTCAACGAACGCGAATTCCGGAATTCCGTGCGCGATAACCTCGATCTTTTCGTCGGCCACCTGGTAAACGGTTCTCAGCAATTCGCGGCCCTTTTCGGCCATCACCACGATCTTGGACGATATGTCGGAAATCCGGACGATGACTTCGCGTTGCACCTTGGTCGGCTCGGCAAGCACGGTATGGAGTGTGGTCACGACTGGCATATTCAGGCGCGACAGCAGGGCCAGGATGTGACTGCCGGAGTCGCCGCCGAAAATGCCAAACTCATGCTGAAGCGAAACAACGTCGAACCGGCTGCGGTTCAAGAACTCTGCCGCACGAATATAGTCCTCCGGCCGGTCGTCGTTGATCTGAAATCCAACTGCAGAAGGATAGTCATAGGCCTGGCCGTGGTCGGTCATCGCGACGACGACCGTTTCCAGATCAGGCCGCGAGGCCGCGACAGCGTGCTGAAGATCGGTAGTGAACGTGGCTATGCCACATCGGCGAGGCAGCGAATTGCCGATGAATGCGACCCGATTTAGCGCGACCACGTTTGCAGTTCCTCCGTTTTCGACCGGGGATGCCCGGGCATGTCTGGGTAGTGCTCAACGAGTGCAACTGAATCTGCATCTGGGCCTGGATAGGCGAGAAGCGCCGTCAGGCCGTCGGGGCCGGCCTCGATCCTAAGCTGATCCGCCTCGATAAAGACGGCCTGACCGGCGGACAGTGTCCCTGCTGCGATCTGGCCTTGCCCTTTAATCAAGACAATCCACGCCTCGTTTCGGGCATCGAGAGTCCAGACCGAGCCGGCGACAAGATCGATCTTTTCAAGGAAGAAATGGGCACTGGTGACGAGGGCCGTTCGCGTCTCATTTAGTTTTCGCGAAGGCCATTGACGCGGTGCTGGCGCCGCCTTGGCCGCGGCAACGGCATTGTCGGGATGCAGCTCACGCTGCCGCCCATAGTCGAAAAGGCGGAAAGTGGCGTCGCTGTGCTGCTGGATTTCGGCAAGAACGATGCCCGCGCCTATCGCATGAATAGTGCCGGCGGGAACAAAAATAGCGTCGCCGCAGCGAACCGGACGCCACTGCACGAGGTCACCGATCGAGCCATCAGTAATGGCGGTTCGCAGCTCCGCCGATGACAGCCAACGCTTCAATCCGATGGCAACCCGGGCACCGGGCGCGGCCGAAAGAATGTACCACGCCTCGGTCTTGCCATTGGCCAGACCGATCGATCGGGCGAACGTATCGTCGGGATGAACCTGAATGGACAGCGGCTCGGTCGTGAAGAGCAGTTTGAGCAGCAGCACGCTTTCCGGAGAAGTCGCGCCCGCGCGCCGGAACCATAATTCGCCGATTGGATCGTCACTAGCGGCGATGTCGCTCCAGGGAAGCAAGTTGCGGCTCCCCCACGGCTTGCGTCGGGCCTCTACAATGGCGCGCTCGATCGACACTCGGTCTCCCTGGCCTATGCGGCGCAAGCCGTACCACTCGCATTCAGGCGCCGCTCTCTCTTCGAGAAGGAGGGCCGCGTGGGCTTGGCCTCGGTGATGTGGTTGCGCTAATGGCGTTCGCTGCCAACGCCGTTTACGGCGGCTCGCATGGCAGCTCAGTTCCGCAAGCCAGTTCTGCGAAGGATGATGTCCAGATTGGCATCATCGTTCGACGGGCGACGAAATCGTCACCGACTGTGCACTCTTTCCTGCTGGATAGATATGACTATCTTCGGTCATTGAGGTGACCAATACCTTCACATCCATGTTCAGAAAGCTGTCAGTGCTGCCAAAGAAGCTCCCTGACACCGGCGTGCACTGGCTGATATCGCGAGCGACCGCAACGGGGATCAGATTGCGGCCTCCGACGCTGCGGTTGGTCGGGTCGAAGGTGATCCAGCCCGCTCCGGGAACAAAAACCTCGGCCCAGGCGTGAGTTGAGCCTGCTTCGGCCGAACCCAGCAGGTCCTGGTTCGGATCGTGCAGATAACCCGACACGACGCGCGTACCGAAGCCGAGCTTGCGTGCGGCTTCTGCGAACAACACCGCTAAGTCGCGGCACGAGCCCCAGCCGCGATCGAGCGTCTCGTTGGGCGATTGGGTGCCCTCGACTTCACGGCTCTGATACTGGATGCGTTGCGCGACACCGGCATTCAGGTCCTTGAGCAGGGAAAGGGTATCGGTCGGACTGCTGCGGATGAAACCTCTCGCCCAGTTTTGCAACCGCTCGGCTGGATCAGGATATTGAGCGATAGTCAGTGCTCCGAGGTCGGTCCATTCGTCAGCGGAGTAGCGGAATGGGTAGGAGATCGCCGAAACGGCGATGGCGAAAATGGGCCAATCAGCCGTGTTGAGCGAGATATTCACTACGCTATCGATAACGAGCGTATCGGTCATGGTCGTGAACGTGGCCACAGCGACTGCATTACCGAAGACGTCATGTGCCCATTCCGGAACCGCTACCGGCGTTATCGTCAAGTTCTGCGATGCGAGACGAAGGTCGCGACTTTCGCGTGGACGAAGCATCAAGCGGTGTGGTGCAAGGCTTACCAACCCACGGAAGCGATAGATAGTTTTATGTTGAATTCGAAGCGCAACCAACAGGTGCTCCAATATTTCATGCATGCAAGCAGCTCGAGACAGACTATGCGATCTCGGCGCACGGCGCACTTGTAACTGCGGAATTCAGGTTCATATTGCTGTTGTGGCCAAATCCCCGGTTCGCCTGCTTGACGTAGCCGTGTCGCAATCCGGTCAGGGACGTTGGAAGTGGAACGTTTCAGACGGTACAACAGAGATCGCGGCGGGTTTTGAGACTACGCGGGAGGCTGCTCAAACCAGGGTGATTCTGCCTTGTTCGCGCTGCTGTCCATCAACCGGCAATAAAACGGCTGAGTTTGGCAAACAGCAGTCTCCTGCGCGCGAACTATTGCCTCCCGTCAACGGTCGACGCGGAGGTGCGGTAGTCTTTCTACCTGCATTGATCGCGCGTTCAAGAGCGCAGAGATTTCGGCCGGACCTCGACGGTGCTCCGGCATCCGGGTCCCGCGGCGCGCGTCTTGGGCGCCGACGCTCCAAGCCGAGGCCGTTCATTGGCGACAATCTACTCTCAAGTTCCGGCGCGCCACGACGGGGTCATCGATTGCTGGAATCCACCGACGGCGGCCGCGTTTTAAAGCTCGCTATTCCCACTGGGGAAGCGTAGGGTTGCGACATCACCGCCCTTCCCGCGGCTTCGACCGGTGACTGAGGGTGACGAGCGCTCCCGCCGAGAAGGAGGAGCGCATATGTCGCGTTTTCGTCTGGCCGACTGGATCGTACCGCCGGTGATCGTTCCGCTCTTTCTTCTGCTCCTGGTATTCGCAGCGGCCATCCTGCATGGATAGGGCCACACAGCTGCAATTCCTGGTCAGCAGGGACCATCAATCGGGCCGCGTCAATTTTGGCCACGATACAACCGCTGCGGCCTTGAAGAAGGCGAACGAGCTCCTGGATAGGGGGTATTCGGACGTGCGGATTTGCACGCCGCGAGGCCGCATCCTGCTGTCCGATGAGTTCGATCAGCTCGAAGCATGAGGCCGCATTAACCTCATGATTGTTGGTCGGAAAGGCACATGATGAAGATGTCTCTTGCGGTGTTTGCGCTCTGCACTTTTGCGCAAAACGCTCTTGCCCGGGAGCTCGACTGCCGCACGATCGAGAACACCAGCGGACGTCTCGCCTGTTATGACGCCGCTTTTCCTCCGAAAATCAAGGCGCCTGTGACGGTCGAGAGCGACGCATCGCGAGCGGCATACAAGGACCCATTCGCCGCCGAAGAGGCCCTAACCGCAGCGAAGCTGAAGAATATCTGTCGCGGCTGCTGAGATTGCGGCACCGCGGTAGTGGGAGTGCGAGACAGGGAGGGCGGCGAAGCGAGCCGGCGCGGTCGTTGGCGTCATCCCGCGCTTGTCAGCAGTCAAAGGAATCTTTGTGGCCCGTGAAACAACCTATGTTGTGCAAGCGTTCAACGCCGGAACGGGCGGACATCTGAAGCCGGACTCTCCGATCGTCTGCAAAACGGAAAGTGCCGCGCTCCGAACGGCGGAGCGCCTCGCGTTGAGCAAGCTTGCTGTCGTTGCGTTCTCGTCGAGTGGCGATCCCGAAATGGGCGACTATGACGATGAGCCTACGGTCATCTTTCGCAAGGGTGAGCTACCGGCGGCCTTCAATTGAGTGTTCGGTTCGGATCGAAGTGGCAAGAAGGCGAATATTGATGAGCGAGCGGCTTGAAACACTCAAGAAAGCCCGTAGTCGCATGATCGAGGACAGGGACGCGCATGCAACCGTGCTGGCCGCTCCTTTTGATCGCGACAAAGCCGAGCGTGCACGCAACAAATTCGTCGAGTTGCAAACACTCATCGACGCCTTGGACCGCGCCATAAGCGGAGAGATGTCGATGTCGTCGGAAAACTAAGCCAGGCCCAAGTCCGGTCGCGGGCGGTCGACTCGTCCGCCCTAGAACTGATACCGCCGTAAACCGCCATTCACCGGGATCACCGTGCCCATGATGTACCGCGACGACGGTGACGCCAGACACATCGCAAGCGCGGCGAGATCTTCCGGCTCGCCCCAATGATGGGAATGGTTGGCGATCGGAAGTGAAGCTCTGCTCGTGCCCCCAACGCGAAGTCGCTGGGCGGCCCGGTGAGGTCCGCCGTTACGGGGAGAGCAGACCTCATCTGCCGTGATGCTCGACCGCCGCTTGTGACCCAAATGTATGGACCGGCTGCGTTTCGCAATAGAGATCGTGCGTGGTTTCGAAAGTCGCTGATATGTATCCGGCCTGTTTGATCGGCTCGCGGGCCGTGGCCTTGATGGAAATACGCACGCATCGTTGGTCTTATTAGCGGACAGGCTGGCAAGCAACCATTTGGGTCACCAGACGCTGGATGCGTTCATCGATCCGTTCCATGCATTTTCTCTGTCGCGAACTCGGCGTGGGATTCAGATTGCGATCACTTGTATTGGAGTGTGTCGAAGGTCTTCTCGTTGCGCAAGATGCTCCATGCTATCCGCGCCAGCTTGTTGGCCAGGGCCGTTGCCAGTTTGTTGCGGTGTAGCCGTGGAGCTGCGTTCTGCAGCCATGCTCCGAAGCTGAATCGATTCCAATTGTGCGGGCGCATCAGGGTGACGTTTGCAGCCTGGATGAACAAGGTCCTGAGATACTTGCTTCCGCGCCTGGAGATGCGTCCCAGAATAAATCGGCCACCCGTGCTGTACTGACGTGGCACGAGGCCTAGCCAGGCACCAAAGTCTCGTCCGCGCTCGAATGCCTCACCGGTGCCGATGGCCGCCACGATGGCGGTCGAGATCAGCGGACCGATCCCGGGAATGCTCATGAGACGCTGGCAGTTGGCTTCCTTCTCGCCGATCTGGTCGATCTCGCCGGCGAGGATCTCGATCCGCTCATCGAGATGTATCCAGTCTCCGTAGAGACCCACGATCAGATCGCGCATTCGCGGCGATATCTCGTCCTGTCGGTTCTCCAAGATCGCCAGAAGCGAGTTGCGCAGAGCCGTCGCCCCAGTCCTGACTGCGATGCCTTGCTCGATCAGAAAGGCACGGATCTGATTGATGGTCGCCGTTCGCCGCGAGACCAGGCGGGAGCGAACCCGATGCAGAGCCTGGCGGTCGAGCTGGTCCTGTGTCTTCTCTCGGACGACGCGCAGGTTCGGCCGCAGGGCGGCCTCTGCAATAGCTTCGGCGTCGTTGTCGTCGTTCTTCTGTCCCTTCACGAACCGCTTCACATAGATCGCAGGAATGATCCTTGGCTGATGGCCAAGTTGGCGCAGAGCACGGCTGACAAAGTGCGCGCTGAGACAAGCCTCCATGCCGACGATGCTGGGAGGCAGTCGTTTAAAGACCTCAAAGAGTGCCAGTCTCTTGATCTTGCGACGGAAAGCGATCTTGCCGTCAGTGCCGAAACCGACGACATGGAAGACTTCCTTGCCGATGTCGATGCCGATCGAGGCCAAAGGTGTGGTGGTCATGGGTGCTTCTCCGGATGCTGCAGGGTAATCTTTGCAGACTATCCCCGCGGGGGAAGCAGCCGGTCCATCCCATTAAGCGGCCGGACTGAATCGTCGGCATTGCGAGAGACTTGTAGCTGGCCTCGGCCCTGCTTCCGTGGGCGCCGCCCTAGGTCGGCGGCCCCGCCCCGCGTTACGGATCGAGCGAAGCAAGATAGGCTACGATCGCCAGCATGTCGTCCTGGTCGAGGTTGTTAACCACCTGTGCCATCAGCGGGCTCAACTCGCCGCTCCGCGCGCCATGCCCGAAATCGTAGAGCTGGCGAAACATGTAGCTCGGTGAGCGGCCGGCGATGCTCGGCAACGGCCCGAGACCCTTGAGCTCCGGCCCGTGGCATGGGGCGCATGCGACCGTCTTTCCCGACCCGCCTTTCACCAGTGCCTCGCCTTTCGCTAGGCTGCCGACCGGCACATAGGCGGTGAAGGTCGAGCGGGGATCGCGGCTCTCGAAACGGTGCAGATCGTCGGGAATTTCGAGAATGCGTTGCCCAAGCGGCTCACGTTCACCGCCCTCCACCGCTGCCCAGAGGAACGCCGCGATGTAACTTTTCGGCGCGGTATCGCTCTCGACCACCTTGATGCGCTTGCGCGGCTGGAGGCCGGAAAAATAGTCCGCCGCTGCTTCCACTTCCGCATCGGTGATCGGCTTGGAAAGGGCGATCATCAAGCTCGTCGGCAGACGGCCAGCGACGGCGGTGCTGCGCACGCCGTTCTTATAGTCAGCCATTTGTCGGATGATGTAGCTCTTCGGAAGACCTGCGAGGTCAGCGTTTTCCGGACCCCCAGGCCCGTCGGCGCGGTGACAAAACCCGCAGGCGAGCACGTCGGGCTTGCGGCCGTTGGCTACGATGTCCGGCAGCGGCCGATGGTCGCCCGGGTGCCAGATCGGTGCGACGAATCGGTCCCGGAGCTGGCTCCAGGTATAACCGGCCGTGCTGTTCGGCACACGCACAACGTTACCGTCATCGACCGGCGGCTTGTAGTTGGGATTGTTCTCCGGATAAGCCCACCGTGGCGGCGAGTCGCCCGCTGTGGCCGTCAAAATGGATAGCGCCACGCAAACTGTTGCCGACGCAAGGAACGTTATAGCGATTTTCAGCGCGCCCTCGAACCTGTTCATGATTAGGCCCTCATGCTTCTCAGGCGGTGTTCCGCGGCGGAACACACACGGGATGACGGCACTGCAAAAAGGCGATCAGTGGAGAATGCGATGCCCGCCGAGGGCACAATTGCTGCTCGTCACAATAGACGGGGACTTCGGCACATCCCGTTGAGCAGCTCCGTAGTTACGCTACATCGATGACATGGTGGGGGAAAGAGGTTTGACTGATCTTGGCCCATAGCGTCGGATCTCGACGGTTGCCTTGGTGTCTGCTGCTTGGGGATAGACCGGACGTGGTCGCGCGCATACTCACTCGACGTTCCTGACCCTGAACGGACGTTGGGTCGCAGCGTGTGCCCTCGTCAGAGTGCGACTGTTTCCTCGACAACATGTTTCAGCGGCGTCCCCTCAGCGGACAGGGTCATTCGCAGTTTGAGCTCGCCACCTTTCACCGCCCCGCTACGCACTAGGTTCTCGATTTCACGCTGCGCTGTAACTCCGACATGCTTCAGAAACTTACGGATAGCCATATTGAAGCGGTCTTCATCGAACTCGGCGGGCATGGCTTTTCTCCCTGATCGGCTGGGCAAAGTCTAACACATTGGCGATCCCGTGTTTACAGCCCCCCAAGTCCCGGACTAGGGATCAATGATCGGGACGTTCATCGGCGGCTTGCTTCTGGGCATAGTGCCGAGTTCAAGGTTTGACGACACGAGTAAGCCGCCTCGCATCGCGGCGTCGCTCGTCAGAATGTCGCCTGTTGGCCCATCGCTACCCAGTGAGATGCTCGTTTAGACGTCAGCTGCCGGGTGTAGAGCGGAAGCGCAATCCAGCGCCTGGATCACCGATTTTGACCCACAACGGCCGGACGGCGGAGCCGCTCGGGTTAGCCTGAAATCAGAAGCTGTAGGAACGCTTTTGCTCGCCCCACGTATGCCTCGATTGGCGGAGTACGTGCCATGCGGCAAGGTCAGACGAACGCGCCGATCCGATGCCCCAAGTGCAATCGGCCCACCCGGTTCCTTGAACGCCTCTGGAGCCTCAAAACCTCTAGCTACGTCCACATCTACAATGCGAGTGCGGGGAACTGGTTTGGGACGACTGAGAGGTGCTGGACGTTTCCGACCTCGCTGGCTGAAATTGGCTTTTCCGAATCCAATTTCGTAGAGACAATGCATCGGCGGCGCGCTAACGTCTGCCATCACCGCCCGGTCCGTGGCATTTATCGGTGACTGAGAGCCGCAATGCTCACGCCTCCCATTAAAGGGAGATAGCGATGGAAGATCGCGCTGGGCCTTTTTCAGAGCCCGAATTAACAATCGTCGAGCGCTACAAGCGCGCCGCGCTCGACGGCATGAATACTGCCGAAATCCGCCAGTTGATCAAAGAAATCGAGGACGAGATCGGAAAGCGTTGAACCTAAATTCCGATCGCCCAGACCAATCGCTACTGGAGGATTGCAGTTTCCAGTTCCAGCGCAGCGCCACTGAGCATTATTCGGCTCGGTGGCGTTTTCGTTGCGGTAGTGGCCTTTTTCCAGGTTCGGCCTGGGCCGGCAACGATTAACACGTGGAACTCTTCTGAACCTCAGCATTTTACCACCATGCCGCGATATTTCTTCCACGTTCACGAAATCGAACCGAGTGCCGACAGGCACGGTGAGGAACTTCCTGACGACGAAGCGGCATGGCGAGAGGCCACGACCTTTGCTGGCCAGCTTTTCAAGGACATTGATGGTAGGTTTCGGCCCGGCCAACAGTGGCGGTTAGAAGTCATAGACGAGGCCGGAAAATCGCTGTTTCAGATTTGCATAAGCTCAAAGAAGAAGTAGGGCCGCTCACGGAATCCGGTAAATGAGCCCCGAAGAATATCTTGAACAAGCGGAACACTACCGTAAAGCTGCGGACGGCATCCCTTGAACGCCTCGACCCGCTAGCACCTTCAAACGATGGAACGGAGCTACAGGGTCTTGGCCAGAAGTGAAGCGGCGCTGCGCAGCTCGATCGAAACGGCTGAAGCATTAGCGCAGGTAAACCCCAAGCCCGATCAAGAGTAAGGCCGCGCCTCTTTCCGGTTGGACGCGTCTGCAGATGGCCCGTAGCTGCCTCGCCCGACCACCAACGACGGTCTGCTTTCAGGTGGAGCGCGGATTCGGGCAGTGAACTCTCTTCACTTCAGCATGTGACCCAAAAGCTGCCCTTCGCTGCTGCAGGCGCTCGAAAGGCATCAGCCCTCGCTGAGGCAATGAGCCTGACGTCCGTGTTGAAAGCCGATGTTCGGCCATGGTAGATTACCATTTTATCCCGAATACTCTGAAGCCGTCCTAGTAGTGCTTTTTGTACTGTGGAGGACATTTATGCGAAGCTCTCGCGCAATGCTTTATCTCCAACGACTTGGCGAGCTCGCCTCTCAGCTCTCAGAATTGGAACATCTTCGAGGTCTAGTCGAAGATGCAGAGCGAAGCGCCCGCGGTGCGCCTGCATTGCGCTCTAGACGCCATGCTTCGCGCCGTCTTCGAGGTCGTCATGTCGGAGCTCTGATTGTCAGCGTCCGTCGCTACACGCCACCAAGCAGAAATGCAGGAGCTCTCAGGCCCCCTGAGAACGACGACCAAATCGATTGGACGTTGCTTGAGCCATTTCCCGACGGATGGTGGGCTTCCCCCTAAAGCTCTTCAACGCTGCGTGCAAGAACGGCTTCCGCTCGCACGCGAAGCCAACGAATCCGTTCGTTGAAGGAGCTGGAGGCAGTAATGTCAGCTGCTGGCCCGTCTGAGACAATCCGACGCGCGGCAACGACGTCTGTTTATAGGGGTGAAGCGGAACTCGGCGGCACCCAGCCACACCGACGCGAATGATGTAGTGGACGACGCCCGCTCCCGGCATCGAGTGTGCCAAAAGGGTGATCGTTGAACAACGAATCACCGGAGGGGGTCGTCCATATGCAGGTTAGCACCATCGGCGTTGATCTCGCCAAGAACGTGTTCCAAGTGCACGGCGTGGATAGTTCGGGTAAGGTCGTCATCAGCCGTCAGTTGCGGCGCAAGCAGGTCGTCGACTTCTTTAGCAAGATTCCTCCTTGCCTGGTCGGCATGGAAGCCTGCGGAACCGCTCATCACTGGGCGCCTGAAGTCTCCAAGCTCGGTCATACCGTGCGTCTGATGCCGCCGAGCTACGTGAAAGGCTATGTCAAACGGTCGAAAAATGATGCTGCCGACGCAGCCGCCATCTGTGAGGCTGTGACACGCCCATCGATGCGGTTCGTGCCGATCAAGTCGGCCGATCAGCAAGCCTTGCTGATGTTGCATCGAACGAGGGATCTTTTAATCCGTCAACGCACACAGCTGATCAATGCGCTCCGAGCCCACCTTGCCGAGTTCGGCCTCGTTGCGGAGACGGGACGGGAAGGTCTCGCGCAGCTTGCCGCGATCATCACGGACGAGAGTAATCGCGAAGCTCTTCCGTCCGCGATGAAACAGGCGCTGCATGCCATTGTCGATCAACTCGTTGCCCTGGAATTGCAGGTCGGGGCTCTGGATCGGGCCATCCACGCCCATCATCGTGCCAACGATATGAGCTGCCGCCTCGAGACCGTGCCGGGGATAGGCGTGATCGGGGCCACCGCCATCGCTTCCACCGTCACAGACCCGAGTGTCTTCAAATCCGGCCGGGATTTTGCAGCATGGATCGGACTTGTGCCGCGGCAGCACTCGACGGGCGGCAAGGAGCGGCTCGGCGGCATCTCCAAGCAGGGAGATCGCTATCTCCGACGGTTGCTCGTCGTCGGTGCAACGGCGGTTGTTCGACACGCCCGGCAGTATCCGCAAAAGCATCCCTGGGTCATGAAGCTGTTGGGCAAGAAGCCGGCCAAGCTCGTCGCTGTTGCCGTTGCCAACAAGATGGCGCGCATCGCTTGGGCGATCATGGCCAAAGGGGGACACTATCGAGCGCCGGAGCTCGCTGCAGTCACCTGAAGAGGCTTGGCAACGGGAGCGTGAGGCGACGGCGGAGCAAAACAATCGAATTGCGAGGGTGATGATGGCGTGATGCGAAACGGTCGAGCCGTCGATTGGGACAACCCGCTTCTGGGTCATGGGCGTCAAAGCCCGTGCGAATGATTGGGACCCGATCCGCGGATTACATCAGGGCCAGCGGTCATGGTGCCGCGCAAACAGGCCGGACACATGACTTGCACCCGACCGCAAGCGGAACGTTAGATTCTTCTTGCAATGAGGGCGTCGTCCACACATGACCCGAAGGCGAAGATGGCCATCGTGTCGGCTCGCCGGCAGTCGAGGCCGGGCCGGACATCGGGAAGGCCGCGGGAAAATCGGCGCGAATAACCTTCAACGGACATCGGCCCGTTTCGGTCTGTCGTCGAGGAACCGTCGGCCTTCGCCTCGCGGCGGTACCGCGGTCGTTTCGTTTATGTCTGCGTCGGCCTGATTGCTACGCGATGGACTTCCATCTTTTGACCGATGCCCTTCAGGTTCTCGTAGTTGCGCGACACCGAGCGTGAATTGACGATGTCATCGACGCCCGGCGCCTCCATAACCGTTGCACTGATGCAAACTTCATTGACGTCGGCGAGGCCTTGCACGCGTGCGGCGATATTCACGTCCTGTCCGAAATAGTCGATCCGGTCGTTGAGCGTCACCGCAATCGCCCGACCTTTGTGGACACCGACCTTGAGACCCAGCGGCCGCGAAGCGGTCCGGTTGAATCGCAACAGCTCTTCGATCATCTCGATGGAGGCGCAAACGGCGTCCTGCGGACGCTCGAACCCGGCCATGACCGCATCGCCGATCGTCTTGATAATGGTGCCGGATCGTTCGCGGATGATCCTGTTCAGGATCTCGAAGTGCTGACGAACCAAAAAATACGCGTTCACGTCGCCAACGCTTTCATACAGCGGAGTCGACTGCTTCAGATCGGTGAACAGGAAAGTCATGTCCGAGACGTTGATGCTCTCGCCCTCATCCACTAGCTGCGCCTTGTAGAGTTCGCGGAAGCTCGGGGTGAGCAGCAAGCGTTTTCCGGATAGAAACGGCTCATATTCGACCAGATGGGGCTGGAAACCGAAGGGATATTGGACAAACCAGAAGCGACCGCGATCGCCGGTGCGGTTCTCGATCCGGATGGTGTGTTTGCCCGGGCTGAGATCCGCTGTCTGCCGGAACGAAAAGCGTCCGTCGCCGAGAACCATGTCTCTCGGTGCCGTGGCCCGGTCCGGCACGCGGAAGCGGCCCGACTCGAGCTGGACCAGCGTCGCTTGCCGTTCTGCCGGCTCCCCGTTCACGAAGAAGACCAGAAGGAGTTTGTGGCTCAAATCCAGCATCTCGAAACGGCCAGCTGTGACCTCGAAGTCGAAGCTGCGGTGCTCATGGCCCTCGACATCGGCGAAGCCCCGTGAGAGCGCGGCAACGAGCTGCTGGTGCGACATCCCGTGCGGAGCGATGAAGCCCTTAGAAAAATTGTAGCGCAGGTAAAAATCCTCGACAGACAGCATTTCGGGATGGCGGAATATGATGTCGCGCACGCCGCTCGATACCGTAAAGGTGACCTGGATGTAGTCGTCCAGCGCCACATCGTTGACGGCGTTGCAGAACGCGCACTGAAAGCGTGGATGGACCTGGTCGAGCTCGCGAAAGCTGCCGGCGACCTGGGGGCAATAGGCGCAGATGAGCAGCCAGTCCATCTCGAACAGGCCTACCTTGGCGGCGTGTACGAACAGCTCTATCGCGTCCGCCTCGGACAGGTGGACGAGGCCGCTGTATTGGATGGGGTTGATGCGAAAGAGATCATAGTCGTCGGCGGTACGGATGAAGCGTTCGAGCTCCGGGAGGACATTCGGTGCCCAGCTTCTTACCGATCTGAGCGCGCCGAGGCGCTGGCTCAGGATACTCTCGTTGACCGGAGACGGGACATTCATCTCATGCCTCCTACCTGACGGCTGACTATGCTATCGGTCCCTGGCCGACCTCCGGGCGGGCGGCACCACCGCCTCGTCCGGGCCAATGGCTCCCAGGTTCTCGACCACCTCGAAACGGCCGTTCTTCGCCTGGGCTATGTACATGTTCAAGCGGACGTGGTGCTGGCCTGGAACCATTTCCGCCGGACCACCCGGCCCCTCAGCGATCCCAGCGTGATCGAGCGCTGCGATGACGTCCTCCTGGCGCAGCGAGCCGGCCTCGTTCACGGCTGCCGCCCAGAGCTTCATCCCACGGTAAAGGCCGGAGCAGGCACTGCCGCCCGTAAACTGCTCTCTGCCGGGATAGCGCTTGTCGTACGCGCCGAGCAGCGTCTTGCTGAAGGGATCGCTGATGTTCTGGTAGAAGTCGAGGCAGCCGTAGAGGCCTTCCACATGCGGCGCGGGCAGCAGGCCGAGCAGGTTCTCGTCGAAATAGGTGCAGATCAGCTGCCCGCCGCGGCTCTGAAATCCGGCATTATGGAGCTGCGCGAAGAAGGGCACTACCCCGGGCGGAACGATGGTGTTGAACACCACTTCCGCGCCGCTGGACATGATCCTCCCGACTGTCTCGTCGTACTCCATTTGATCGAGGGGATAGTACTCCTCGCCGACGATGCTGCCGCCATTGGCCGTGACGAGCTGGCGAACCCTCTCGTTCATCACGCGCGGCCAGATGTAGTCTGCGGACGGTAGGTAGAATGTCTTGGCACCCGTCTTGCGCATCAGCCAGGGAATGAGTGGGTCGAGCTGCTGCGCCGGCACCGGACCGGTGCAGAAGATCAGCGGGTCGCATTCCTGCCCTTCGTACTGCTCGGGATAGATGTAGAGCGTCCCGCCCTTCACGACGGCGGCGCGCTTGATGGCTTGCCGCGTGGAGCTGTAGATGCCGCCGAAGATCACATCCACCTTGTCCTGCGAAACAAGCTTGGCCGCCTTGGCCTCCGCGACGGCGTCGGTCGTCGCGCCGTCCTCGAGATAGAGTTCGATGTTCCGCCCCAGCAGGCCGCCGTTGGCGTTGATCTCGTCAGCCACCATCCTTGCCACATTGGCGTTGGCGCGGCCCATGAACGAAAGTGCTCCCGTCTCTTCTGCGATCATGCCGACTTTGATGGATGCTTGTGTCATGGCACACACCTCTCATGAGCTTTGTGCTCACATGGCGCGTTCGGGGCGAAAAAAACCGTCCGCTCGTCGAGAAGCGGTATCGGCAACCTGCATCGCCGGCACGTAAGAGCGCAGCGCTTTGAACAGTGATCAATTCAGCCGCAACGGCAAGCGATAAAAAATTTGGTGCGTCGAGCTGCCCGTTGCGGGCACTCAATTCCATATTCTGCGACAACGCGCCAATGTATCCTCGACACCCCTTGTATGCAAGCAAGCAAGCAAGCAAAGGATGCGCGCGAACGATTTGCCGCGAGAAACAGTCTGGAGCACTTTCACACTGCTGGCTCGAGTAGCAACTGATCGGCCGGTCCAGGCAAGCTCGCGCTTGTGCGGGAAAGCGCTAATCGAGATCATGACCCGCGGCCTTCGCGCGCGTATCCGGCCGCGAACGGCATACCAACGCTATTGGCCCCAAGCCGACCAACTTAGGCGTCTGCGTGTGGTCCGGTTATGAAGGCAGTCCGGACTTCACCTTCGTCACGTTTGACCGCCGCTGGTCCGACACCCGACGGCTGTGGCGCGCCGTCCGAACGAGCGTGCAGCACACCGCGTGTCCGTGTCGAGGAGCAGCTGGGCCGCTGCCAGGCCGAGACCGTCCCCGCTGCCGGTGATGAAAACGATTTGCCATACTGTCTCGTCTGGTTGCTCCGGAACGCACTCTACAGCGCCCGAGCATCTCTTCAGATACGACAAGACTGGCTTTCCCACGCACCTAGGAACGACTCGTCGGTCGGCCAAAGGAGGATTAACAACGGCATCGCCGACGTGGCTAACTCACGCCGAATGTGGTAATCATGGTCGCGCGCGCCCCTCAAGAGTGCCACACAAAAACTATTCGCCGGACCGAAAAGCTCAATAAAATCAGTGCTCATCGGGGTTGTTGACTCAGTCAATCCTGTCTGGCAGCGCCATTCCGCTCGTCTATCGCACTGATAAGGTTTCACCGAGATCCTTATCGGTGCGCAAACTGACTCCATCTTTCTTTGATGTTTGCTTACTAGAGCCGTCGCCACATCTATCAGCGGCTTCGGCTGACGTTGAACCGCGCCCGAGACGCTGTGGACAATAAGAACGAGGACGGCCACTCAGTGAGAGTTACGTCGGTCGGCAGGTGACCGATGACACGCCCGGCTCGTATCGATGGCTTCTGGCTGGCGATCGGCACGGCCATTTCAGCACCGGTTCTCGTTTGCGTTTTCAGCCCCTCCCCAACCAATCCACTTAGGCGAAGCTCTGATACTTCCAAAGCCCACTAATTAGATGGCCCGTTGCCTCACCGTGAAAGAGCAGACGACATTTGCTCACGCACGGTCGTTAGGGAGCTTCCGCTCATGTCGGGTTCGGCAGTTCTGAGGCGCTCAGCGCTCGACCGCCATAGTCCCGAGGTGAAACTGATGTCTTTGGCGGCAGTACTGCCGGGCTCGCGGAATGCGATGGATTCCCGTCCTTTTATCGCAGCAGATGCTTGCTCGTAGCCCGCGTGCACCTAGCTCAATACAACCAAGACCATTAGTATGAATTAGCCATTTGGCAGCCGATATCAGGAATCTATACCAATGTTGCTAGCTGCATCGCCAAGATTTGAGATTTTTGACCGGCTCGCCGGAAATAGACTTGACGGGTCGGCGGTGCATTGGCCGCTGAACAGCTTGGTCCCGGCTAACTGCCGGGCTTCATGTTTCTGCTAGAGAAAAAAAGAGAGGAAACAATGCGCGTTCTGAGGACGATCCTTGGAGCAGTTGTCGGCGTAGTCGTTGGCGCGACTGTAGCCACTGCAGAGGATGGTGCCGCGAGCTATCCAAATCGACCGATCAAGATCATCGTTCCGTTTGCCGCTGGAGGAACGACGGATCTCCTTGCGAGACTCGTCGGACAAGCAATGACCGCCAAGTGGGGACAGCCGGTTATCATCGAGAATCGCGGTGGGGCCGGCGCAACAATCGGCCGGATATGGTAGCAAAATCATCGCCTGATGGTTACACCTTGTTGATGGGAGCAACACATCACTCCATCGCTCAGAGTGCCTATCCAAAAGTACCTTATGACTTCGGGCGCGACTTCTCACCCATTACCGTCATCGCCCTGGTTCCCAACGTGGTCGTAGTGAACCCCAGCGTACAGGCGAAGACCATCGAAGAGTTCATAGCTCTGGCGAAACAGAAGCCTGGCAGCTTGAACTACGGTACAGCCGGCTCCGGCACAGCGCATCATCTTATCGGCGAAATGTTCAAGTTGAAGACGGGGACGGACATTGTTCACGTGCCATATCGTGGAAGCGCCCCCGCACTGGCTGATTTGCTCGGAGGCCAGGTGCAGGTCATGTTCGATACCGTCACGTCCGCTCTGCCGCAGGTCAAGGATGGTATGACGCGGGCTCTCGCAGTCACGACCGCGCGGCGGTCGACGGCGTTGCCTGACGTGCCATCCCTAGCCGAGGGCGCGGTGCCTGGATTCGATGTCGGGACTTGGTTCGGGTTGTTGGCGCCCGCAAATACGCCGCCGCTCATCGTGGAGAAGCTGAAGCGTCAGCTGGTCGAGATCATCAACTCCTCCGAGGCAAAAGCACGCATGCTCGATCTTGGGGCTGAACCGGTCGGAAACTCCTCTGCCGAAATGGCTGCTCAGATCAAAAGAGAGCTTGAGACCTTTGCTGCATTAACGAAGCAACTTCACTTGGTAGTGGATTGAGGCAGATCGGTTGGCAGGGTATCGAAACCGGTTCCCTGCCTCCCGGGCCCCTCCCAGAAGTCAGCGAACGCTTTGGGCTAATCACCTACTGTCTCTGGCCGGTTTGCTCGGGCGGAAACTGGTCCTCGAATCAAATGTGGGAAGCTAGGCTTGGTTCGGGCCGGCGGAGCGGTTGTGGGTGGCGGTCCTACGGGACTTCGGCTCGCGTCCTCATCCCGCCTTACAGGCTTTGTAAGAGCCCTGTGCAGGCTTCCGCGGATGGGGGAGCGGTGATCCACCAGTCAGTTGTGAAACGCATCTGTCCGCTATGCACAGAATTAGGCCGCAGCACTGATAAGCTTTTACGTCTTTCCTTATCAGTCAGACAACCGACTCCGTTTCGAGAGTGCTCAGCCCGAAGCCTGGTCGCTTCCCGATTGCTCGTCACACCTCCAGAACAGCGACCGTGTTACCTTCGTTGACGGCCACCCTCCTCCACGGCGATCTGCACGACCACTCCGTCAGCTTCCGCCACAACCGGAATCTCCATCTTCATGGGCTCGATCAGGATAGGCGTCTCGCCCTTCGCAACGCGCCTGCCAAGCTCGGTCTCGACCCTCCAGACGAAACCACTGACCTCACGCGGAGCCATGCCGAATGGGTTGGGCTGCTGGGGATCGACGACACCTGCATCGCGCCCGTGCTCGACTGGAATGAGGCGGCGAACGATCCACAGTGTCGCACGCAACACCATCGATGTGACGCAACCGTTCCGGCGCCGCGCTTCAGTCGCATGCCGCCCGCTACACCGCGATCCGGCCGCATCTCCGGCGACGATACGCGTGAGGTCATGCATCGCTGGCGATTGGCGCAACCCATCCTCGAGCGTCTGCTGGCGTAAACGCTGGGCGCGCGCGTCTGCATTCACGTCACCGATTGCAGCCTGCGACAATCCATCCGACATGTACTAAATACCGTCAAGGGTTCGGGGCGCCGCATTCATGTAAAGATATTGACATATATAGACCTCCGTGAAACCTTGGACCGCAACATCGGTTCAAAAACATCGGGAGGAAGAAAATGACGCGGACGAGATCAACACTCGCATCAGTTGCGCTGATGGCGACCCTCGCATGCATGAGCGCTGCTTCGGCCCAAGACAAGCCCGTCAAGATCGGCATTTTGAACGATCAGGCCTCGGTCTATTCCGCCATCACCGGACCGGGATCGGTTGCGGCCGCTCGCCTCGCCATTGAAGACATGGGCGGCACCCTGCTCGGCAAGCCGATAGAGATAGTCTCCGCTGACCACGGACACAAGCCGGATGTCGGCTCGGTCATCGCCCGGCGCTGGTTCGACACCGAAGGCGTGGATGCGATCTTCGACATCTACAGCTCCGGTGTTGCGCTCGCCGTGCAGGGCATAGCCGAGCAGAAGAACAAGCTGCTGGTCGTCTCCATGGCGTCGAGCCGCGACATCAGCGGCAAGTCCTGCTCGCCTAACGGCATGCAGTGGGCTAATGACGGATACGAAGTCGCCAACCTCACGATCAAGGGTGCCTCCGACGGCAAGCCGACGTCCTGGTTCTTCCTGACGGTTGATTACGCGGCCGGTCATTCGATCGAGCGCGACTCCCAGAAGATGATTGAGAAGGGTGGTGGCAAGTTCGTCGGCGCGGTGCGCTTCCCGCTCAACACACCAGATTTCAGCTCGTTCCTGCTGCAGGCGCAGAACTCGGGCGCCAAGAACATCGGTTTCATCGGCGGCGGCGCCGACATGACCAACGCGATCAAGCAGACCGCCGAGTTCGGCATCGAACGCACCGGCCAGCGCTTCGTGCCGTTCTCGCTGACGACGGTCGATATCGACGCGCTCGGCAACGAGGCGACGCAGGGCATGCCGCTGGTCCTGAGCTATTACTGGGACGAGAACGACCAGACCAAGGCTTTCGCCGCGCGCTTCAAGAAGGCCTTCGGCAAGATGCCGAGCGATCCGCAGGCCAACGTCTACAGCGCGGTCCTGCACTATCTGAAGTCGGTGAAGGCGGCCGGGACCACGGATACGACGGCGGTGCTGACGAAGATGAAGGAGACGCCGGTCGAGGATCTCTTCACCTCGGGCGCCCGTATCCGCGAGGACGGACGCCTGATGCGCGACGTCTACTATGCCGAAGCGAAGAAGCCGGGAACGATGAGCAGCGCCACCGACCTGATCACGCTAGTCAAGAAGATGCCGGGATCGGAAGCCTTCATCCCGGTCAGCGAAAGCGAATGCAAGGCGTTCAAGAAGTAACGCCGTCAAGAAATATTCAACCTGACAACTCGCTCAGCCATAGAGCTGAGCGAGTTCTTCCTTTTTGACCTTGCCGGTCGCGGTCATCGGCAACGTGTCGACGATCCGGATCTCCGGGATCTTGTAGACCGCAAGGCGCTCCCGGCAGAAGGCAGCAAGCACCTCGGCAGTCGTCGTGCCCTTGCGCTCCGGCAACACGGTAACGAAGGCGACCGGCACCTGCCCGCGAGTGTCGTCCACCCGCCCGATCACACCGCTCCCCGTCACGTCCGGATGCTGGCCGAGGGCGGCCTCGATCTCCGACGGGAAGACGCTCATGCCCTTCACCTTCAGCATCTCCTTGCGCCGGCCGAGGAAATGGATGGTGCCTCGCTCCGAGATCATTCCGATATCGCCGGTCCGCAGCCAGCCGTTGACGAGGCCTTCGGCCGTTGCATCCGGCTTGTTCCAATAGCCCTTCAGGAGCGAGGGCGTACGTACGCACAACTCGCCCTCCTCGCCGAGCGGCAGCAGCCTGTCCGACCCGAATTCCGTAATCTTGAAATCGGTCTGCGGCACCGGAATGCCGCAGAAGATCTGACGCTGCTTGAGATCGCGATCGTCATCCTGCCAACCGCGATTGAAGGCGTCGTAGGAATGCGTCTCCGTCATCCCCCAGGCGGCTTCCCGCAGGGTCGTGCCCGTGAGCTTGCGCCAGCCATCGCGGAAGACCGGATTGAGCTTCTTGACGAACGACGCCACCATCACTTCCCGCAGCGAGCTGAGGTCAAAGTCGCGCGCATCGGTTCGGCTCATGATCTCGACCGCATTGTCGACGACCATGTTCGAGATCGTCGCGCGATAGCGCTGCACGGCATACATGTAGGCCTGCGCATCCCAGCGGGCCATCAACACGCAGGTCGCGCCCGTCACCATCGGCAGGATGATGCCGAGGTCCTCGCCCGCCATCCAGAAGATCGGCCAGAAATTTATGACCACGTCTTCGGAAGTGACCGTCATCGAAACGGACCCCATGATGGCACCCGTGAACAGCATGTCGAACTGCGAATGAACGCAGCCCTTCGGCATGCCGGTGGTGCCGCCCGTGTAGTTCAGGGCCGCGATGTCGTCGATACCGACATCCACCTGCGGCGGCGCGGCGGTCTCCTTTGCGAGCGCGCCCATGAGGTCGATCGAATTGGCGATCGCAACCCGCGGCGCCGTCAGCGCGGGCGGCAGCGGCCCTTCCGGCTCGGCACCCAGCGCATCGCCAAAGCTGGTGACGACCAAATGCTCGATGCCACACTCTTGCCGGACCTCCTCGACGAGAGCGGCAAGCTGATCATGCGCGACCACGATGCGCGCCTGCGTATCGTTGATCTCGTAGGCCAGCTCGGGCCGGGTGAACATCGGGTTTACCGGCACGTGGACACAGCCGGCCTTCAGGATGCCGAAGAAGCAAACGTAGAACTGCGGGCAGTTCGGCAGGAACACCGCAACCCGGTCGCCCTTGCGCGCACCGAGACGGTTCAGGAGAGCGGCAAAGCGGTCGCTGAGGCGGTCGAGTTCGGCGTAGCTCATGGCCCGGCCGTAGAACAGCACTGCCGCCTTGTCCGGCTGCCGCCGCGCCCATTCGCGAAGGTAGTGCGTCAACGGCCGGCGCCCGAGAGGAAACACCGGCTCCTTGGGAACGCCGCTCGGCCAGACCGCGGCCTGCAGGCTGCGAACGTGAGCCAGATAGGCTTCTTCGCTGCGGAGGTAGCGTGTGTCGGATTCGCTTTTTGTCATTGTTTCCTCCCTTGCTCGCCCGTGTTCACCACAGATCGACGCGCGTCGTTCGTCTCTCGCTGAAGCGGCCCGGCTGCATCGACGCCTTGAGCCCGCGGACAATCCAGCGCCGGGTCGCGCAGGGATCGATGACATCGTCGACCTCAAGGAAGGTCGCGCCGCTGAGCGCCTTGTTGTCCTCGTAGGACTTGGCGACCATCTGGTCGAACCAGGCTTTTCTTGCTGCCGGATCCTCGATTGCAGCGAGCTCCTTCCGATAGGCGAGCTTCACCGCGCCTTCGAGCCCCATGGCGCCGAACTCGGCGCTGGGCCATGCCACCATGAAGAACGACATCTGGCTCGATCCACCGGCCATCGCCAGCGCCCCGAGCCCGTAGGCCTTGCGCAGCACGACGGTGAAGTACGGCACCGTTGCCCGGGATGCTGCCACGAAGACGCGCGAGACGTGCCGCACCTGGGCGGTCTTCTCGACCTCCGGCCCCACCATCATGCCTGGCGTGTCGCAGAGCGACACGATGGGAATGCCAAACCCGTCGCATAGCTGAATGAAGCGCGCCGCCTTGTCACCGCCGTCGGCATCGATCGCACCGCCCAAGTGACGTGAATCGTTTGCGATCAGGCCAATCGGGATGCCCTCGATGCGGGCGAACGCCGTGATCATGCCGCGCCCGAAGGATGGGCGCAGTTCGAGCACGGAGCCTGCATCCGCAAGCGTCTCGATGATCGGCCGGACGTCGTAGGCGCGCAGCCGGTTCTCTGGCACGGCGTGGCGCAATAGGCGCTGGTCAGCGCATGACCAGTCACCGGTTCGCCCCTGGAAATAGCCGAGATACTTCTTGGCAGCGGCAACGCCCTCCACCTCGTCCTCGACCAGCACGTCGATCACGCCGTTCGGCGCCTGGACGTCGACGGGGCCGATGTCCTCGGGGCGAAACACACCGAGACCGCCCCCCTCGATCATCGCCGGGCCACCCATGCCGATATTCGAGGTACGGTCGGCGATGATGACGTCGCAGCTGCCGAGCAGCGCGGCATTGCCCGCAAAACACCGCCCCGAAACCACGCCCACCAGTGGCACCTTGCCGTTGATACCGCCGAGCTTCGTGAACGTCGTGGTCTCGAGTCCGGCGGGCGTCGGCCATTCGTCGCCGGGCCGACCGCCGCCACCTTCCGCAAACAACACGACGGGAAGCGACCATCGGTCAGCGAGCGTCAGCAGCCGATCCTTCTTCTTGTGATTGACGACGCCCTGCGTGCCCGCGAACACCGTGTAGTCGTAGGCCATGACCGCGCAGCGCGACTGCTCGTCACCGAACAGCTCGCCATTGACAGCGCCAACGCCGGTGATCAAGCCGTCGGCAGGACTCATGCGGCGCAGCTCCTCCAGCGAGCGACGCTGGCGCTGCGCGGCGAGCGCGAGGCCGCCATATTCGATGAACGAGTCGGGATCACAGAGGTCGGCGATGTTCTCGCGCGCGGTGCGCTGGTTGGTCTTGCGGCGACGTGCGACAGCATCCGGCCGTCCCTCGTCGAGCCGCTCCGCGCGGCGCGCGAGCGCTTCGGCGAGATCGCCGCGAATGTGATCGAGATCGATCGCCTCGGCCGTCTCGACACCGGCAGCGTCGTCGTCCGAGGGGACGATGTGCAGTAATGACTCGGCCTCGAAAATCGTGTCACCGGGCGAGGCGAGAATGTCTTCGACCACGCCCGCGGCCGGCGCCACGATGACATGCTCCATCTTCATGGACTCGATCGCGAACACCTGCTGTCCCGCGCGCACCCGGTCCCCCCGCGCCACATTGCAGGCGACGATCGTGCCCTGCAGCGGCGCCGGCACAGCGACAAGTCCCTCAGGAACATGCGCTACCTGCGGTCCGCGCGCCGCAGCCGGTTGCAATGGTGGAATGGCGACCTTCGCATCGAAGACGCCGAGCGGATCGACGTCGCGGACATCCCTCGCCCGCCTGGCCGGCAGGTCGTCCCGGTTTGCAAAGCTGGCGGCGGCCGCAAGAATACTTTCGAGGTGCTGCTCCAGGAATTTCGTCGAGACGCGGTCGGCCAGAAAGTCCTGGTTTGCAGCGAGGGCCCTCAGCACGGGAATGTTGGTCTCGAGGCCGTCGATGCGAAAATCCTCCAGGGCCCGCCGGCCGCGCCGGATGGCGTCGTCCATGCCCTCCGGCGAATAGGCAATGACTTTCGCGAGAAGGGAATCATAGCGGGGGCTCGTGCGATAGCCGACATATCCAAACGTATCGACGCGGATTCCCGGGCCGCTCGGCAAGGTAAAGCCGGTCACGACGCCGCCGGTCGGCCGCGAGCCGCCATCGGCCGTCATCTTCTCCATATTGACGCGGAACTGGATCGCGCCGCCGCGGGCAACAGGCGCGCTGCCGAGACCTATGTCGCGCAGCCGCAGGCCTGAGGCGACCCGGATCTGCGTCTTGACGAGGTCGATCCCGTAGATCTCCTCGGTCACCGTGTGCTCCACCTGGAGGCGCGGATTGGCCTCGATGAAGACGAAACTGCCACCCTCCGCAGGCATCAGAAACTCGAAGGTCCCCAAGCCCCGATACGCCGCGCTGCCGGCCATGCGCACCGAGGCGTCGCAGATCGCCTCACGGACTTTGGGCGCGAGGCTCCGGCACGGCGCCATCTCGACCACCTTCTGGTGACGCCGCTGAATGGTGCAGTCGCGCTCGCCGAGGTGGACGACGCTATGCCCGTCGCCGACGATCTGCACTTCGATATGGCGCGCGTTCGGCAAATAGCGCTCCACATAGAGTGCATCGGCGCCAAATGCCACTTGCGCCTCAGAGCGGCAACGCTCCCAGGCGGCGGGAAGGTCGGCAGCCGTCGACACCACGCGCATGCCACGGCCCCCACCCCCGGCGACCGCCTTGATCATGATCGCGCCCCCGCTGCCGAGCTTGTCGAGGTAGGCCGCCGCTTCGGCTTCCGAAACCGGTCCGGCCGATCCCTCGAGCACGGGCACGTCGGCCTTGCGCGCATGCCGCCGCGCCTCCGCCTTGTTTCCGAACAGCTCGAGCGTCTCCGCGGCCGGACCAATGAAGGTCATGCCGGCGGCCGCTACGGCGCGCGCGAAGTCCGGGTTCTCTGACAGAAATCCGTAGCCGGGATGCACCGCATCGCAACCGGTCTGCCGCGCCGCCTCGACCATCGCCGCGATATCGAGATAGGCTGCGGCCCCCACGCCGGGCAATTCCCGCGTCTCGCTGCCAATCCGCGCATGGGCGGAACCAGCATCATCAGCAGGAAACACGGTGACGACCGGGATATCGAGCTCAAACGCCGCGCGCGCGATGCGCAGCGCGATTTCTCCGCGATTCGCGATGAGCATCTTACCAAATGGCATGTCGATCCTTCCCAGCTCCGGGTCTACACCTGGGCCGAAGGCTATGGACAACCAAATATTATGTCAATATCATTACACATCTCAGGGGGAATGCGCGAATGCGGTCGGCAACCAGGAGCGGAACAAAGAACAGCCGAGAGCAGCCGGCCGGCAATTCCACGCGTGACCACCTCAACAACAAGCTCTTCTTCAGGCTGTTTCAAGCCGCCAACATCTACGAGACCCAGGCGGTGCGTGTTCTGAATTTCTCGGCCGTGACTGGCGCAACGCTGGGCGCGCTATACCGCGATCCCAAGGGCATGCTGTTCTCGGAGCTCTACACCTATCTCGGCGTGAGCCGCCAGAATCTCGACGCCGTGCTGAAGGGCCTGGAAAAGAAAGGCCTCGTGGAGCGCGTCGAGGCCGAGGACGATCGCCGCAAGCGGATGGTGAGCCTGACACCCGCCGGCATCGAGGCGTGGCGAGATTTGCACGAACGCTCGCTGGAATTCTTCCGGCAAGGGACCAACGGCGTGTCGGCCGCGGAAATCACCGGTTGCTTGGAAACGCTGTCGCGCATCGCGCGGGGGCTGCGCGCCATCGAGCCGGACTGAGATTCGGATCGCCCAGCGCGCCATATGGGTACCGCGCCACGACAAGAATAAGCAGGGAGGTTTCAATGACGAGCCACAAGGTTCCCGCCGCCGAGGATTGCGTCCTGCGGTACCTGCTCGAACGCTGGGGACGCGAGACGCCGGATCAGGTCTATGCGACCTTCGACGACGGCAACCAGCTGAAATATCGCGATCTCCTGCATCTGGCGCGACGGACCGGCAACGCGCTGCAATCGCTGGGCGTGAAGCAGGGAGACACCGTCCTCGTCTGGCTGCCGAATGGTCCTGACTGCCTGCGCGCCTGGTTCGGCATCAACATGATCGGCGCCGTCTACGTGCCGATCAATACCGCCTATCGCGGTGGCATTCTCCAGCATGTCGTCACCAACGCGGGAGCGGCGGTCGCGATCGTCCACGCCAGCCTGCTGCCGCGGCTCGGCGACATCGACAGGAGCGAGTTGCGCAAGATCGTCGTGATCGGCGGCGAGCCGGCCCCGGTCGAGGGGATCGAGGTTCTCCCGGCGAGCGCGCTCGACTCGGCATCCTCGGATGCCCCAATGACCGAACGCCCGATCGAACCGTGGGACACTCAGTCGATCATCTATACGTCCGGCACGACCGGCCCTTCGAAGGGCGTGCTGTCGTCCTATGCGCATCTCTATGCAATGGGACGGGGCATCTCGGCGGACAGGGACGGCATTCCTTATCTCGACGCCAGCGACACCTTCATGGTGAACCTCCCCCTCTTCCACGTCGGCGGCACGGCGCCGAGCTACGCCATGCTGATCAATGGCGGCTCGATCGCCATGGTCGATCGCTTCGACACCGCTACATTCTGGTCCACGGTCGCGAAGACCAACACCACGATGGTTATCCTGCTCGGCGTCATGGCAAGCTTCCTGATGAAGCGGACCGACAGCGGCGAGGAGAAGGGCAGCCCGCTCAAGAACGTCACGGTCATTCCGCTCAGCGAGGAAGGTATCGCCTTCGGCAAGCGCTACGGCATCACGACCCGCACGCTCTTCAACATGTCGGAGGTCTCCTGCCCGCTGGCAGCCGAGCCGAATCCGACCGTTGCGGCAGCCTGCGGCAAGCCGCGGGCCGGCATCGAGGTTCGCCTCGTCGATGCCCATGACTGCGAAGTCGCGCCGGGCGAAATCGGCGAATTGATTATTCGATCCGACGCGCCCTGGGCGATGAATCATGGTTACAACAAGGCCCCCGAGGCGACTGCGCTTGCCTGGCGGAATGGCTGGTTTCACACCGGCGACGCTTTCCGCGTCGATCGCGATGGAAACTATTTCTTCGTCGACCGGTTCAAGGATGCCATCCGTCGGCGCGGCGAAAACATTTCCTCGTTCGAGGTCGAGCTCGAAGTGGCCGCACACCCTGCGATCCGGGAGGTCGCGGTCGTCTCCGTCCCGAGCGAACATGGCGAAGATGATGTCCTCGTCGCGGTCTCCCTCGCCGAGGGACAGGCGCTCGATCCAGCGGAGCTCATCCACTTTCTCAAGCCGCGAATGGCGCACTTCATGGTGCCCCGCTACGTCCGCGTTTTGGGAGACCTGCCGAAGACGCCGACCAACAAGGTAGAAAAGTATTTGCTGCGCAGAGACGGAGTCACGCCGGACACCTTCGACCGTGATGCAGCCGGCATTCTCATCAAGAGCGAGCCGGTGCGAACGCGTGGTTGAGGCCGCGCGATGTCGCGTCCGCAGCGAGGTCGGCTTAACCGCCAGCTATTGCTCCTGTCACATCCTCTTGTCTATATGATCAAGTCCAGTCACCGCTTTTATTGCGGCACTCGCTTTAATGCGCTCTGATAGAGCACGGACGACTGAAATCCCGCCACCAAATTCCGCCCTAGCGGAAGTCGACCGGAGTATCCGTTCCAATGCCTGACCGAGTCGAAATCATTGCCGCGAAGATCGAGGCCTTCATCCGCACTGACGTGATCCCCTACGAAAAGGATCCGCGAACGGGTCCTCACGGCCCAAGTGACGAACTGGTGCAGGAACTGCGCGCCAAGGCACGCAAGGCCGGCGTGTTGACGCCCCACATTCTGCCGGATGGATCACATCTCACACAAGTCGAGACGGCGAAGGCGCTGATCAAATCTGGTCTCTCCCCACTCGGACCGCTGGCGTGCAACACCATGGCGCCCGATGAGGGCAATATGTACCTGCTCGGCAAGGTCGGAAGCGCCGAGCAGAAGGCGCGCTTCCTGGAACCCTTAGTGTCGGGCAAAGCGCGTTCGGCGTTCTTTATGACCGAGCCGGCGGATGAAGGCGGTGCAGGATCGGCCCCATCGATGATGCAGACCACGTGCAGGCTGGATGGCAATCACTGGGTCATCAACGGACGAAAGAAGTTCATTACCGGAGCTGAAGGCGCTCAAGTCGCATCATCATGGCGAAATCGTCCGACGGCGCATGCATGTTTCTCGTCGACCTCCCGAACCCCGCGATCCGCACCATGCGGGTGCTGGATACGATCGATAGTTCGATGCCCGGCGGACACGCCGAGATCGAGATAGAGAATCTTCGCGTATCCGCCGAACAGATTCTCGGTGCGTCCGGGGATAGCTTCAAATATGCGCAGATCCGCCTCAGCCCCGCACGTTTGTCGCATTGTATGCGTTGGCTGGGTCTGGCGATCCGCGCCAACGAGATCGCCACCGACTACGCCTGCCGCCGCTACGCGTTCGGAAAACCGCTGGTCGACCACGAAGGCGTCGGTTTCATGCTGGCGGAAAATCTCATTGATCTCAAACAGTCGGAACTGATGATCGACTGGTGCGCAGCCGTGCTCGACACCGGCTCGCTCGGGACAACCGAGAGTTCGATGGCGAAGGTGGCCGTGTCAGAAGCCTTGATGCGCGTCGCCGATCGATGCGTCCAGGTTATGGGCGGTACCGGCGTTTCGACCGAAACGATCGTTGAGCAGGCTTTCCGCGAGATCCGCGCCTTTCGTATCTATGATGGTCCAACCGAAGTCCATAAATGGTCGCTGGCCAAAAAGATCAAGCGCGACTGGAACGCCCAACAACATTGAGTGGCGTGTGTTCGCGTGAGCCGCAAGACCGAGCCGTTGGCGATGGGTGTCTTGGCAACGGCACAGGAAGGCGAATTCACGCCGAGGCCGGTCGTGCGATAACTGATAAGGTTATGCCTATTACCTTATCAGTCGACAACTGACTCCATTTGCGACCGAGGCTTATCAGTCGCCAACTGGCTCCGCGGTTAATTGTTCGCCCGTTTCCTGCGGCCTTAGTGTGCAAACCATTTGCTCGTGAAACTGTGTGTAACCTTATACCTGCTCACAGAGCTCTCGTCCTCGCAAGGGACTGCTAGATACCGCAAAATGCTGCGCGGCTCCCCCTCACACGAAGACCCCAGCGATCGCCGTCCCCATCATTCGCACCTTACCTGCGATGGCGAATTTAGGACGATCTCGGGCTTCCCCTTATAGGGTTGCACCTCGCCCGTGATTGCGCACGTTTTCCCTGTAACATTAGGCACGCCAGAAAAGGCGCTCGCGTTTTTGGAAGGTATCCAGCCGGTGAAGGCTTGGTTTGGATACGCTCCTCCCATATTCAGAAACCTGTTCCCTCGCCCAGATGTCGTGTCCGCGGAGATAATGCTCCTCACGGTGACCAACCTCCCATAATGGTTCAGGGCTTCCTCAGGAGATATCGTTTTGACGGGAGCCTCGGCGCGAGCTGCAGGCAGAGCTGCCATGAAGGCAAAGAGTAGAGCAATCGTTCTCATCAACGTCCCCCAAAATCCTCGCGCGCTAAGCTAGTCGATTCGTGGAGTAGACGAAGGAATTATGCGATCAATCACTGTATTTCCATCCTATACTCTCGACCAATTCACAAGGGTCAAATTCGCGAAGCCTATAGCGTGGGAGTTGTAACGCGATTCCTCCGTATACCCCCCACGAGGCCGGGGCTTGGCACGGGCCGCGATTTGCCGGCCGACATTGTCCAAAACTCCATGTTTCTTGATTGCTTGCGAATTTTACCGGGATCTTTGGGTAGCGTTGGAGCAGGTGAAGAGAATCGAACCCGGCCACAGACACTGATAAGCTTTTGTTAGATCCCCTTATCAGTCCGCCAACTGACTCCGTTTGCAGCCAATCCTTATCAGTTCGCAGCTTATCAGTGGAAGATCCGCTCCCATAACGACCAAGCATATCCAGCTACAGCGCCGGCTTTAGAAACCAACCAGCTGATGTTAGCGTCGGAAGAGCTGCGTCAGGCACAGACGCAGCTCGCGCACGTCAATCGCGCACGACGATGGGAGAATACTTTCTCGATCGCGCGTTTTTGCTCTTCTCCAAAAGAAGTGCTGAAAGAGATTCGAGAAAACCTGCAATTTCACGGAGAATAATCCATGGATTTGGGTTGGATTGAGTTCTCCGTCATCATCGGCTGTGGCCTCATCGGCTTCTTTATTGTGAGTGGGGTTCTCGAATATCGCCGGGCTAGCGTTGAATCCGCGCACCAAGAAAGAGCAGAAGCTGGTGCGCGACGGACCGACGAGGACTGTGGATCAGAAGATGAACCGGTCGCAAGACCCGCCTCGGAGCGTGCATGGTGGGAGATCTTGGGCGTGAGTAAGGAAGCACCACCAAGCGACATCAAAACCGCGTTTCGAAAGCAGATCGCGCGATATCATCCTGATCGTGTTGAAGGCCTAGGCAGGGAGTTGCGTGAACTCGCCGAAAAGAAGGCTAAAGAGATCAACTGGGCTTATGCTGTCGCCAAAAGAGAGCGGCACTTCCGCTAGTCGGTGCGAGCCCAGTTCGTGGGGCTCACGAAGATCAACCCCACGACGTCCATCAGGTCATACGAGGCTCTAGAAGGAATGGCCGACATCTGGCGGATGAGCTAAGGCGGAAGAATTCTGTTACTTTGATCATGGTACGGTGGATGTTTCGGCCGGGTCCTATCAGCCTGATCGCCCGGCCCGGGGACGCGCGACCGCTCCCTTTGAGGATATTTCGCCCGGGTGATTTTCCGGTTTGATTTGATAGGAGCGCAGCCTGTGCGCCGTCGGCGAGGCCTACGGAGGACCGCGCAGGCTCGCGTAAGGGCCGGTAAACGGCTCGTACCCCATTTACCGAGGCAAAGAGCAAATGGCGGTCGCTTAGGTACGAGATGTCTCTCGACGACCTCGCTGATCAGCTTGAGCGCCAGATCGGCCTTGCAACAACTTCTTCTATCGCTCTCATCCATCGCGGCGTTTTCACACAGCCAAGACCTATAGCCGAGCCCGAGTTGCTCCCTTCAATAGGGACAGCGGGAGTAGGTAAATTTTGTTGCCTTCTTTCCATCGAAGCTCGTCCGTTCAAGCTTGTCGCCCTTCACCTCCAGCATTTCGCGAGAGGTCCCAAGCGCCATTCCCTCTAGCGGTCGCTTCCAGCGAGATCCAGCTGGCGCTAATCTTGGCTCTATGGAGTGGACAACGGCAGGGAGACCTTCTGCGACTCCCCTGGTCGGCCTACGAGAGCCCTTACATTCGCCTTCGGCAATCGAAAGGTGGTCGCAGGGTTGCAATCCCCGCTGGCGCACCCCTGAGGGCCCTGCTTGATGCGACGAACCGCCGGGGGCCGCTTATCCTGACGAACACACTGGGCCGCCCCTGGACCTCCGATGGCTTTCGGACGTCTTGGGGAAAGGCTTGCGAGCGCGCCGGCATCGAAGGCCTGACCTTTCATGACTTGCGAGGCACGGCGGTGGTTCGGCTTGCGATCGCAGGCGCCAGCGTGCCGCAGATCGCGGCCGTCACAGGTCACTCGTTGAAGGACGTCGAGGCTATTCTCGATGCGCATTATCTCGGTCGCGACATTCAGCTCGCGGAAGCTGCGGTGCTGAAGCTCGAAGCGCGAACAAAACTGTAAACGGTGGTGTAAACGGCGCTGGTTTTGCCGTTCGCTCAAACCGCTAAGTGTTTGATTTATATGGTGGGCGCACCAGGGCTCGAACCTGGGACCCGCTGATTAAGAGTCAGCTGCTCTACCAACTGAGCTATGCGCCCGAAAGGCGGTAAGGCCTTGCGAGGCCGGTCGTTTAGCAAAGCGATCCGGGTATGGCAAGCGATCGGCCGCAAGTTTTCCAAGGCTTCGTCCACAAGTCCAAAATAGCGAAAAGCCGCCGGATTCCAGCGGCTTCGCCAGGATTAATCGCGGGACAATCCGGCCCTGCTCAGAGCCGCCCCTCGCGGTCCCCATCCGGACCGCCGTCGCGGTCGAAACGGTCACGGTGGAAGTGCCCCATGCCACGCTCCATCATGCGGTCCATGCGGTGTTCCATGAAGTGACGGGGCAGGCCGTCTTCGCCGCCGCCGAATGGGCCGCGGTGGCGGGTCAGCACCGCGAGGCGGCGCTTCTGGCCCTCGTCCAGCGTCTTGTAGAGCGGATCGGCGGCATCGGCGATCTTCTTCAGGGCCGCGGAGCTGGCGCCCATGTCCTCGGCGCGCTGGCGCAGGCGGGCGATCGGATCCTCCGGCCTGTCGGTATCGCCGGGGCCGGCATTCATCCGCGCATTGGCGCGGTCGATGCGCAGCTTGGCGAAATCGCGCACGGCGGCCTCGACCGGCGGCCACAGCTTCTCCTGATCGGCATTGAGCTTCAGGCCGGCGTGGACGGCGGCGATCCGTGCGTCGATGAAGGCGGCGCGGTCCTCGGGGTTCATGCGCATGTGATGGAAGCGCTCCATCCACGGGCGATGATACTGAGCATAGACCGCGCCCGAGCCGGCGACGCTGAGCACGGCGATGGCAGCGATGGTGAACTTCCTCATACGGACCTCCTCTGGAAGGATGCCCTGAGGATGAGGGCGGCGCCGCCGACGCGCAACTTACAACTTGGACAGGAAGCGGTGTTCTTAGGACTACGTAACGGCTGATTTACCGCCAGCCACAATCGGAAATCGTTTGCAACAAAAAGGCTTCCGTGCAGCTGGCACGGAAGCCCCGTTCATCGTGCATCGAGATCAGTTCGTCGTGCTCTTGGCTTCCTTCTGGAACTCGTCGATCAGCGCCTGGCCGACGCGGCCTGCGGCGTCCTTGTAGACCGGCTCCATCGCCTTGCGCATCGCCTCGTCCTGCTCGGGCGTGAGCTTGATGATCTCGCTCTTGCCGCTCTTCTTGATCTCGGCGAGCGCGTCGTCGTTCTCCTTCTGCGACTGCGCGTTGCTGAAGGCGGTCGCTTCCTTCATCGCCTTGGAAAGCTGGTCGCGGATGTCGGCCGGCAAATCGTCCCAGAACTTCTTGTTCACGATCACGACGTAACCGATGTAACCGTGATTGGTCTCGGTGATGTACTTCTGCACCTCGTGCATCTTCTGGGTATAGATGTTGGACCAGGTGTTCTCCTGGCCGTCGACGACGCCGGTCTGGAGTGCCTGGTAGACTTCCGAGAACGCCATCACCTGCGGCAGCGAGCTGAGCGCCTTGAACTGGGCCTGGAGCACGCGCGAGGACTGGATGCGGAATTTCACGCCCTGATAGTCGGCAGGCGAGACCAGCTTCTTGTTGGCGCTCATCTGCTTGAAGCCATTATCCCAATAGGCAAGTCCGGTGATGCCCTTGGCGTCCAGGAGCTTGAGCAACTTCGCGCCGAGCGGGCCCTCCGTCACCTTCCGCAGCGTCTTCAGATCGGGAAGGATGTAAGGCAGATCGAATACCTCGAATTCACGGATGCCGAGCGGGCCGAATTTCGAGTTGGACGGCGCCAGCATCTGCACGCTGCCGAGCTGGAGCGCCTCGAGCTCTTCCTTGTCCTTGTAGAGCGTCGAGTTCGGATAGACTTCGACCTTGACCTTGCCGCCGGTGTACTTCTCGGCGAGCTCCTTGAATTTCTCCGCCCCTTTGCCCTTCGGCGTGTCGGTGGCGACGACGTGGCTGAATTTGATGATGATCGGGTCGGCGCTGGCGGGGCCGACAAGGCCTAAGGCCAATGCCGCGACGGAGGCCGCGATCGCGAAGGTGCGCATAATCTCTCCCTGATGTTATTTGGGCCGCCCGGCGCGCGGGCGACCGTCCTCATGCCGGCTGCATCAATACAGGGCGGCGCGCCATGCGGCTATTGGCCGTTAGCAGGGCAGGTATTCATGGTGAATGCCACGAGCACCGCTGCGCGCCCTTTCCCGCTTTGCGAGCGGGAGAGGTGAAGCCCACGCGCATCGCCCGGAATGACAAGGCTTCGCTTGTCAGCTCGCCGCTGCCGTCGTCACCGTGTCGCGCTGGCGCTTCATGACGATCTTGTTCAGCGCGCCGAGATAGGCCTTTGCGGAGGCGACCAGCGTATCCGGATCCGCCGCGCGCGCCGTCATCGAGCGGCCGTCCTGCGACAGCCGCACCGAGACTTCAGCTTGCGCGTCGGTGCCTTCGGTCACCGCGTGAACCTGGTACAGTTCGAGCTTGGCCTCGTGCGGCACCAGGCGCTTGATGCAGTTGAACACTGCGTCGACCGGACCGTTGCCCTCGGCTTCCTCGATCTTGATCTGGCCGTCGACGTCGAGCTTCATGGTGGCGCGCTGCGGACCGTGGGTGCCGGCGATCACGGTCAGCGAGGTCAGCTTGATGCGGTCGTGCGAGGCTGCCATCTCCTCGTCAACCAACGCCTCGATGTCCTCGTCGTAGATGTCCTTCTTGCGGTCGGCCAGCGCCTTCATCCGCGTGAACGCATCTTCCAGCTGATTGGGGCCGAGCTTGTAGCCCATCTCCTCCAGCTTGTGCACGAAGGCGTGGCGGCCGGAATGCTTGCCGAGCACCAGGGAGGACTGCTTGAGGCCGACCATCTCCGGCCGCATGATCTCGTAGGTGGACGCGTCCTTCAGCACGCCGTCCTGATGGATGCCGCTCTCATGCGCGAACGCATTCCGGCCGACGATAGCCTTGTTGTACTGCACCGGGAACGAGGTCGCCGCCGACACCACCTTCGAGGCGCGGGTGAGCTGCGTCGTGTCGATCTTGTTCCAGTACGGGAATTTGTCGTTGCGCACGTTGATCGCCATCACAATCTCTTCCAGCGCGGCGTTGCCGGCGCGCTCGCCGATACCGTTGATGGTGCACTCGACCTGACGCGCGCCGCCGACGATGCCGGCCAGCGAGTTGGCGACCGCCATGCCGAGGTCGTTGTGGCAGTGCACGGAGAACACAGCCTTATCTGAATTCGGCACACGCTCGATCAGCGTCTTCATGAAGTGGGTGTATTCCTCCGGCACCGTGTAGCCGACGGTATCGGGGATGTTCACCGTGGTGGCGCCGGCCTTGATCACGGCCTCGACGATGCGGCACAGAAAGTCCATCTCGCTGCGGGTGCCGTCCTCGGCCGACCATTCGACGTCGTCGATCTGGTTGCGGGCGCGCGCGACCATCGCGACCGAGGTCTCGATTACTTGCTCCGGGGTCTTGTTCAGCTTCACCCGCATGTGCAGCGGCGAGGTCGCGATCACGGTGTGGACGCGGCCGCGCTTGGCAAATTTCACCGCCTCGGCGCAGCGGTCGATGTCGGCAGGGTGGGCGCGTGACAGGCCGGCGATGACCGAATTCTTGGAGCGGCGGGCGATCTCGCTGACGGCCTGGAAGTCGCCTTCGGAGGTGATCGGAAAGCCGGCCTCGATGACGTCCACGCCCATATCGTCCAGCAGTTCGGCGACTTCGAGCTTCTCCTCGAAGGTCATGGTGGCGCCGGGACATTGCTCGCCGTCGCGCAGCGTGGTGTCGAAAATGATGACGCGGTCCTTGTCGGACTTGTTCACGGTGGCCATTCTAGATTTCCTTTTGAGCTTTTGCGCCGTTCAGTGGTCTGGGCGCTTGAGGTGTCCGGTGATCTCGTACAACCCCTGAGCGCCCAGGCGCGTGGCGCCCAGCCGGCCCTCAGGGGCAGCTAAGAAGAAGCCCGCCAACAAGGAGGGTGGGCAGCAGCGCGGCCGGGATCGTGGCGGCGGCCACGGCCACCTCCCCCGAAATCCCATCGATTTGGCCGCGAATCAGCATTGCCAGACCCTTTGAGCCCTCAATCCTCGGTCAAAACCGTTGACGGTTGGTTGCCGGGAGGGGCTCGATCCGCCCGTTTCTAAACGAGAAACGCCTGTAACTGCAACGCCTAAAAGATAGTCAGTGGAACTGACCTAAATAGGAGAGATTGCAGCCCGCATGAAGCACAACGAAAACTGTCCCGGATACGCTTCGCTGCATCCAGGTTACCAGACGAGCGCAAGACGCGCCGGCTATCCCGTGCCAGTGCGGCGGGCGCGGGCCCTGTTCTCCCAGCGGTTCAGCATCTGACCGAGTTCGCCGGTGGCGACCACAGCGGCGCCGGCATTCGTGATCTCGTTGGTGTTCGCCGGCGCGTTGGCAGGCAGCCAGTCCGGCTCAGTGTACTCACGCCAGCGGCGCGCCTCCGCCCGCCTTTTGCGGGAGACGTAGTCCCGCGTGAAATAGCCGGCCGCAAATGCGATCGCGAGCAGGATGACCAGAACGACAACTTGCACAATGAACTCCGGCTTTATCCCCGTTAGCGCCTCCAATCCAAACGCATTCGAAGGTGACGAAATTGCGACCCGCCATCGCGCAGCGGTTTCGATTCCACCCCTCGCAACCGGCAGCGGACCGCACTAACCTCCGCCCGCTCGGCCGGATCAACCGGTCAGCGAACATGATCGGGAGGACGCGATGACACGCCAAGAGGCTCGTGACGAAGGGCAGCGTGACCAGGATGCTGCGCTTTCACGACGAACACTGGTCCAAGGAGTTGTACAAGGGCTTGCGCTCGGCGCCGCCGCCACAATGGCCGGAGCCGGCTCCGCCCTGGCCCAGACCGGCCCCGCCGCACCGCCGACGACGATCACCACCCCGCCGCGCGATTTCGGTCCCCAGGGCGCGCCGACCACGTATTTCTGGGACCCCGACATCATCGCCGTCGATCCCTCCTTCAACGATCTCGCGCAGCCCAACACCGCGATCAAGCGTCTCTATACTGGCGTGCTGTGGGCCGAAGGCCCGGCCTGGAGCGCGCAGGGACGGTATCTCTTGTGGAGCGACATTCCCAACAACCGGCAGATGCGCTGGAGCGAGGATGACGGCCGCGTCAGCGTGTTCCGCACGCCCTCAAACAATTCCAACGGCAACTCATTCGACTTTCAGGGCCGCCAGCTCTCCTGCGAGCACCTGACGCGCCGGGTGACGCGTTATGAGCATGACGGCACCGCCACGGTGCTCGCGGACTCCTATCAGGGCAAGAAGCTGAATTCGCCGAACGACATCGTCGCACACCCCGACGGCAGCTATTGGTTCACCGATCCGCCCTATGGCGGCCAGCTCTACGAAGGCGAGCCCGACGTCGCGGGTGGTCCGAGCAATGCGGGCGGCAAGCTCAATCCGCGGATCGGACAGCCCGCCGGCTTCGTGCCGGGCAAGCGCGAGCTCCCGACCAACTGCTATCGCATCGACCCGTCGGGCCGCATCGATCTCGTCGTCACCGAAGACCAGGTGCCAGATCCGAACGGCCTGTGCTTCTCACCGGACTACAAGAAGCTCTACATCGCCTCGACCGGCAAGGGACCGGGCGACACCGGACCGGGCGGCAAGGGCGAGATCTTCGTGTTCGACGTCGGCAGCGACAACAAGCTCTCCAACCCTAGAAAGTTCAGCGATTGCGTGATCGACGGCGTGAAGTGCGGGCCGGATGGCCTGCGCTGCGATGTCAACGGCAATGTCTGGGCCTCCAGCAATGCCGGGCGCGCCGTCGGCTATAGCGGCGTGACGGTGTGGTCGCCGGAGGGCAAGCTGCTCGGCCGCATCCGCCTGCCGGAGGTGTGCGGCAACGTCTGCTTCGGCGGCCCAAAGCGCAACCGGCTGTTCATGGCGGCGAGCCAGTCGCTCTACGCGGTCTACACGGCAACGCAGGGCGCAGGACCAGGCTGAGCGACACAAGCTCATTGCGACGCTGCGCCGACGTTCCTCGCCGGCGCCAATTGTTTTGATAATCCTTCGGCGCGCGAGGAAAAAAGCCATGCGTGTTGTGATCTGCGGCGGTGGCGTGATCGGCGCCTGCACCGCCTGGTTTCTTCGTCGCCGCGGCATCGATGTCATTGTGGTGGAACGGACAGAGATCGCGGCCGCAGCCTCCGGCAAGGCCGGCGGCTTCCTCGCGCGCGACTGGTGCAGCGGCACGCCGCTCGACGCACTGGCGCGGCGCAGCTTTGCACTTCATGCGCAACTGCCCGGGGAGATCGCGGGCGATTGGGGCTACCGCCCCATGACCGCCTATAGCGGTCTCGTTGTCCCCGATGGTGACGCACGGCGGAATCTGCCCTCCGCACTTGGCTGGCTTGCCAACGGCGTCGCCATCGCGCAAACCATCGGCACGACCGCGACGACCGCGATCGTTCACCCTCGCAAATTCACCTCGTTCCTCATGGATGCGGCGCTCACGCAGGGCGTGCAACTTCGTCGCGGCCGGATCAGCGGCATCCTGCGCGACGCGGATGGCATCACAGCGAGCGGCGTCCAGGTCGAGGGCAGCGTCATCGAGGCGGACGCCGTCGTCATCGCGATGGGGCCGTGGTCGCTGCTCGCGGCGCAATGGATGAACCTGCCCGCCATCTATGGCCAGCGCAGCCCGAGCATCGTGTACGACACCGGCTCGGATGTGCCAGCCCATGCGCTGTTTCTTGAGCATGCGGACAATGGCGGCGCCGTGTCCATCGAGGTTTTCCCACGTGCCGACGGCAGCACGCATATCACGGCGCTTTCCGACATCGCGCCGTTGCCGCTCGATCCCGCCGCCGTGACGCCCGACCAGGACGCGATCGCGCGCCTGCAGGCGATGAGCGAGCGGCTCTCGCCGCTGTTCCGGCCCGAGAAGATCATCGCGCGGCAGGCCTGCTTCCGCCCGGTGACGCAGGATGGTCTGCCGCTGATTGGCAAGGTGCCGCAGAGCGAGGGTCTCTACGTTGCGACTGGACAAAATGTCTGGGGCATCCTCAATGCACCCGCGACCGGCGAGGCGTTGGCGCAGCTGATCGCCGAGGGCACGACGCAAATCGACCTTTCGCCATTCGATCCCACCCGCCTCGGCCCGCTCGATCCGTCGCTGCTGCACGCACGTTGAATAGATGGGAGCATGCTGGCGGCACACATGCATGGGCCTCGACCGAATCTGCATGCCTGACGTGCGCGAGTCACGCTGCACTCTATTTGCGCAGCAATGGACTTTAACCGGCCTCTCACAATCCTGAATGCAGTTTCACTTGCCGAGAATGCCCTCGCCGGTATAGTCGCGCCCCAATAGCTCACAAGAGGCTGTTCAAGGGAGAAAAACAACATGAAGAATAGACTCTCTGTTGCGTTGCGAATTCGCTCGACGCCGCCGTGATCGGCGCGCCGGAGGACGCCGTCAGGAGTGACGTCAGTCTCCCGAGCTCCATCAAGTCCACCGCGAACTGATCGGAACGACATCCGGGCCTTGCCCGGAGAGCTTTCCGCATGCGGTGCACGCAGCACCTTTTTCTCCAAGTGGCAGCCAGGTTGCCCGGCCAATCATCAATGCGAGCATTCCAGATTTTGATCGATGGCTTTGCCATCAGCGCTCTCTACGCTCTCGGTGCCACCGGCTTCACGCTGATATTCGGCGTCTCCGGCGTGCTCAACCTCTCCCACGGCGCTATCATGGTGGCGGCAGCGGTGGCGGCCTGGGCCGCCGCCAGCATTCTCAGCGTCGGCACCTATGCCGGCGCGCTGATCGGCGTCGGCGTCGCCCTCATCACGGCATTTGCCACCTATTTCGCGGTGGTGAAGCCGATCCAGGATTCGCGCCGCATTCCGAACGAGGAGAAGGAGATCTTCGTCCTCACCGGAACGCTGCTGTGGGGCATCATGATCCAGGAGCTGATCGCCTATTTCTTCACCAACAACGCCAAGACCGTGCTGCCGATCGTCGAGGGCGTGGTCGAGATCCTCGGCGTCCGCACGCCGCGCAACGAGATTTTCACGGCAATCGTCTGCTGCCTGGTCATCGCTCTGTTGTGGCTCCTGGTGAACCGCACCCGCACCGGCAAGGCCGTGCTGGCCGCCTCGATGAACCCGCGCGGCGTCACGCTACTCGGCCTCGAGCTCACCAACATCTACATCGTGGTGTGGGCGATCTACGGTATCCTCGCCGGCATCGCCGGCGTGCTACTGGGCATGTTTCTGGGCGTCAGCTCCTACAGCGTCGGTCCGCTGACCGCGAGCGCGTTCTCCATCGTCGTGCTCGGCGGCCTCGGCAGCGTCTCCGGCTCGCTGATCGCGGCCTTCGTGGTCGGCTATCTCGAGACCCTGACCGCCTATCTGATCTCGCCGGCCTATCGCACCATCCCGGCGCTGCTGCTGCTCGTGTTTGTGATGTACATCCGGCCCCAGGGCCTTCTGGGGAGGCGCTGAGATGGCCACCTTCTTCACCTCTCGCCTCTTCTTCGTCTCGCTCGCGCTCGTCCTCATCGCGGCAACGCTGCCGCTCTACGTCTCTGGCTATGTGCTGGGCCTGCTCACCGTCGCATTCTATTTCGGTGTGTTCGCGATGGCCTGGGACCTCTTGTTCGGCTTTGCCGGCGAGGTCAATTTCGGGCCGACCTTCCTGATCGGCGTCGGCGCCTACACCGCCGGCATCCTCAATGCCCAGTTTGGCTGGTCGGTTTATCTCTGCATCGTCCTCGGCGCATTCGCCTCCGTCATCGCCGGTCTCGTGCTGGCGTTGCCGGCCCTGCGCGTGCGCGGGCCCTATTTCGGCCTGACCACGTTGGTCGCGGTGTTGATGCTGCAGAATTTCGTGGTGGTGTTCGCCGACCTCACCGGCGGCGAGATCGGGCTGACCATTCCCGACGTCATCTCTATCAACGCCGGCGTGAATTACTGGATCGCGCTCGGCTTCATGACGATCTCGGCCGCAATCCTCTACGGCCTCTCGCAATCGCCGATCGGCCTCGTGCTCCAGGCCAGCGGCCAGGACCCGGTGCAGGCCGGCGCGCTCGGCTTCAACATCGTCAAGCACAAGCTCGCCGCCTTCATCGTCAGCGCGTTCTTCTCCGGGCTGTCAGGCGCGCTGCTGGTATTCTACTTCGGCACCGCCTCGGTCGGCACCGTCGTCGACGTCGCGGTCGGCGTCAACGTGATCGTCTCCGCCGTGCTCGGCGGCCGGCGCACCGTGCTGGGCGCAGCGCTGGGCGCGATCTTCCTGATCGTCGCCGGCGAGTTCTTGCGGCCGACCGGTGAGCTCGCGACCTTCATCGTCTCGGCGGTCGCGCTCCTCGTCGTGCTGTTCTTCCCTGGCGGCTTCCTCGGAGCGGCCCTCTCGCGCGAGGCGCGCTCGTGATGGATATGAGGCTTCCAAACAGGGCCGTGCTCGAAGTCCGCGGCCTGACTAAGCGCTTCGGCGGATTGACCGCAGTCAAGAACCTCGGCTTCGAGGTCAATGGGGGCGAGATTTTTGGCCTGATCGGGCCGAACGGCTCGGGCAAGTCGACCGCGATGAAGACCGTGATGGGGATCGAGCGCCCGACATCAGGCGAAGTGATCTTCGAGGGCGAGAACGTCGCCGGCCTGCCCGCGCACAAGATCGCGCGCAAGGGATTTGGCATGGTGTTCCAGCACTCGCGGCCGCTGAACCGGCAAACCGTGCTGGAGAACATCCTGGTCGCGCTGCTGCCGGACAGCCTGTTCATGCTGTTCCCCGACAAGGCGCTGATCGAGCGCGCCAAATGGATCGCCGAGCGCGTTGGGCTCGGAAATGTGATGAACCGCCGCCCGCCGACCCTGCCGTTTGCCGATCTGCGCCGGCTCGAACTCGCCAAGGCCATCGCACGTGACCCAAAGGTCGTGCTAGTCGACGAGCCCTTCGCCGGGCTGACGCGCGCCGAGGTCGAGATGTTCTCCGACCTGATCCGCAGCTTTCGCGACGAAGGCCGTGCGGTGATGCTGGTCGACCACAACGTCAAGAGCGTCGCAGCCCTCGTGGACCGCGTGCTCGCGATGTATCTCGGCGAGGAGATCGTCACCGGCAAGGCCGACGAGGTCATGAGGAACGAGACCGTGCGCCGGGTCTATCTCGGCGGAGCGATCGAGACCCATGCACGGCCCGAGACCAGCTTCAAGGATAAGGTGCCGCTGCTCCAGGTCGAGAATGTCAGTGTATTCTACGGCAAGGCGCAGGCGCTGGAGAACGTCTCGATCCACGTCCACGAGGGCGAGTTCGTCTCGATCGTCGGCCTCAACGGCGCCGGCAAGACCACATTGTTCAACACCATCTCCGGCTTTCTGCCCTACAGCGGCGAGATCGTGCGCGGCGGCGAGAAACTCCGCGGCACCAGTCCGGCGAAGATCGCACGCAGCGGTCTCGTGCAATGCCCGGAATCACGCGAGCTGTTCGGCGAGATGAGCGTGCGCGAAAATCTCGATCTCGGCGGCCAGCATCTTTCCGACGAGAAGCGCGCCGCACAGCTCGCCTGGCTGTTCGAGCTGTTCCCGATCCTGAAGGAACGCCAGAGCCAGATGGCGCAGACGCTCTCCGGCGGCGAGCAGCAGATGCTCGCGATCGGCCGCGCCCTGATGATGCAGCCGCAGATCCTGATCCTGGACGAGCCGACGCTGGGCCTTGCCCCCGTCATCCTCGAGCAACTCTCGAAGGCGCTGACCAAGCTGCGGCAGACCACATCGATCACGGTGTTGCTCGGCGAGCAGAACGTGACCTTCGCGCTGCCACATGCCGACCGCGTCTATGTGCTGGAGCATGCAAGGATCGTGTGGGAAGGCGATCCCGGCCGCTTCGCGAGCGAGGCCGGGGCCGATTTTCTTTAAGTCTGTCAACATCAACAAAAACAGAAAGGGAAACGACCATGCGACCATTAGTTCTCGGCAGCAGCCTTCTCGCCTCCGCATTGGCCTTGTGCCTTGCCGCTCCCGCCTACGCGCAGTCGACCGATCCGATCAAGATCGGCGTCATCGCAGAAGTGCAGTCGATCGCGGGCGCGGCGACGCCAGGCGGCGCGCAGATTGCCGCCGACGAGATCAACGCCAAGGGCGGCGTGCTCGGCCGCAAGATCGAGATCGTGACCTACGACAACAAGAGCTCGTCGGCGGATTCCGTTCGCGCCTTCCAGCGCGCCGTCAGCGAGGACAAGGTCTCCGCCGTCATCGCGAGCTATATCAGCGAGGTCGTGCTGGCGCTCGAGCCCTGGGCGGCGCGGCTGAAGATGCCGCTGATCACGCCAGGCGCGGCCTCGAACGAGATCACCAAGGCGATTCACAACGACTACGAGAAGAACAAGTACACCTTCCACGGCTATCTGACCTCGGCCGCGCAGGCCCAGCTCGTCTGCGACGCCGCCAAGGACCTGCTCGTCGACAAGCTCAAGTTCAAGACCGTAGCGATCATGAGCGAGGACGCCGCCTGGACCAAGCCGCTCGACGTCGGCTACGAGGCCTGCCTGCCGAAGGCTGGCCTGAAGGTCGTCGAGCACGTCCGCTTCTCGCCTGACACCACCGACTTCACGCCGATCTTCAACAACATCGAGAGCAAGAAGCCCGACGTGATCGTCACCGGCATCTCCCATGTCGGCGTGCAGCCGACGGTGCAGTGGAAGAACCAGCAGGTGCCGATCCCGATGTTCGGCATCAGCGCGCAGGCGCTGAGCCCGACCTTCTGGAAGGACACCAATGGCGCGGCCGACGGCATACCGTCGCTGGCGGTTGCGACACCCGACGTCGCCGTCACCCCCAAGACGAAGCCGTTCGCGGCTGCCTTCAAGGCCAAGTTCGGCGCACCGCCGGCCTATACAGGCTACACCGCCTATGACGAGGTCTACTTCATCACGGAAGCCATCAAGCGCGCCGGCTCGACCGATCCCGACAAGATGGTCGCCGAGCTCGAGAAGACCGATTACGAGGGCACGATCGGCCGCATCCAGTTCTACGGCAAGAACGACGAGTTCACCCACGGTATCAAGTCAGGCCCCGGCACTGTCACCGGCCTCGTCTTCCAGTGGCAGGACTCCAAGCAGGTCGTGGTCTGGCCCGAGAAGATCGCGGAAGGCAAGATGAAGTTTCCGAGCTTCGTGAAGCTGTCGCAGTAATCGATCCGCGCCCGTGCAAGCCCATCGCTCCCGCGCGGAGCGGTGGGCTTTTCCTTTGTCTTTCGCAGGTGCGTTGTGTCGCGGCCGACGCCTATCGACCTTGGGCGATGTTGACTTTCGCCATCCTGCTCCCAATACTTCGAAAAAAGCCAAACGTAAGACGGTTTTTGAGGGAGGATAGGATGCCGACTTCACGCAGGCAGCTGCTGAAGACATCGGCGGCTGCCGCCGCCGCACTCAGCCTCGATTGGACACGGGCCCAGGCGCAAGCCGAGAATTTGCGCATCGGCTTGATTTACGACCTCACCGGCCCCTTTGCCGCCGGCGGCTCGGTCGCCTCCTCGGTCGGCGCGCAGATCGCCATCGACCTCGTCAACGAGAAGGGCGGCATCGGCGGCAAGACCAAGATCGTGCCGGTCGCCGCCGACTCCCAGAGCAAGGCGGACGTCGCGATCAATGAGGCCGAGCGGCTGATCAGCCAGGAAAAGATCGACATCATCAACGGCGTCTATTCCAGCGCGCACGCGGTGCCGATGGCGGCGAAGGTGGAGCAGCAGAAGAAGATCCTCTGGATCACGACCGCGGTCTCGACCGCGGTGTTCAAGGACAAGAACCTGCAATACGTGTTTCGTGCGCAGATCCATTCCGACCAGTACGGGCAGGCCTTTGCAAGCTTCATCACCGAGCATGCGAAAGCCAAGCTCGGCATCGATCCGAAGGAGGTCAAGGTCGCGTTAATCCACGAGGACGGCCCCTATGGCGTCGGCGTTGCCTCCGCCGACGAGGCCTATGCCAAGGAGGCCGGCATCCAGGTCGTGCTGCGCGAAGGGTATTCGGCCTCCGCGCCCGATCTTTCGGTGCTGGTGACAAAAATCAAGCGCGCCAAGGCCGACGTGATCTCGCATGCCGGCTACAACCCCGACATCACCCTGTTCCTGCGCCAGGCCCGCGAGAGCGGTTTGCGCTTCAAGATGCTGTTCGGCGCCGGCGCCGGCTACAGCCAGCTCGACAAGCTGCGCGCGACTTTCGGTGCCGACATCGACAATTTCTGCAACATCGATCCGGTGCCGGCGCAGTTGCTCGATCCCGCCAAGCTCGCGCCGGGCATGGGCGACCTGATCAAGACCATGGTTTCGCGCTACCAGGCCAAGACCGGCGCGACCGACGTGCCGCCGCACTGCTCGATGGGTTTCAACCAGACCTGGGTGCTGCTCAACAACGTGCTGCCGGTCGCCAAAGAGAAATACGGCAGCTTCGACCCGGAGGCCATCCGCAAGGCAGCGCTCGACGTCGACATCCCCGCTGGCGGCACCATCCAGGGCTATGGCGTTAAATTCTTCCGGCCGGGCACGCCGCTCTCCGGCCAGAACGAGCGCTCGACCCCGGTCGTGATGCAGAACGCCGGCGAGCACATCTCGGTGGTGTGGCCGACGAACATCCGCACGCGGGAGCCGGTCTTCCCGCTACCGAAGGGCTCGACCTACGGGGCATGAGGCGGTTGCGCTCGCGTGGCAACCTCCCCTGGACGGTAAGGCTATCGCATATGAATTCTTGGAGTGGCCCGAGCAAACGCCTCGTCCTTCGAGACGACCGCTCCGCGGTCTCCTCAGGATGAGGCTAATTGGCATAGGGCCCGTTGAAACTGCTGCCGCACACTCCGCCCTCATCCTGAGGAGCCCGCCAAAGCGGGCGTCTCGAAGGATGCGCGCATGGAAGCCGCTTCCCATATGCGATTGCCCTCCCTCGAGAGGAGGGTAAGAGAGCCACGCCCTACAACACCACCCTTCTCCCCTCCTCCGCCGCCCAATAGCCCGCGTAATTCACCTTGATCGTCTCGTACGCCAGCGCGAGGTCCGACAGCGGCTGCCGTCCCGTCGCGGCGCATTCCATGAAGTCCTGGATCTCCTGCAAGTAGCCGCGCGTCCATTCCTCCTCGAGGCAGACATATTGCCAGCCGGTTTTCCGATCGACCTTTTCGGTGATGTAGACGCTGGCGAGCTTCTCCTCGCTGGTCTGGTAGCTCATCAGATGCGTGTTCGGGGTGATGTTGGCGAACAGTGAGCCGCCGCTCGTGTGGGTCTCGATCAGGTTGCGCACACCGCCCATGATCATGTCGCCGGAGAACACCGTCGCCTTGGTGCCGTCGGAGAAGGTCGCCGTCAGCGTGCCCCAATCCTCGACATCAACCGGATTGGCCTTGATATAGGTGCGTTCTTCGGGCCTGAGGCCAGCGGTGACGTTGCCGACGTCGCAAATGACGCTGGCGACGCGAATGGTCTCGCCGCGCGCTTTTGCCTCGACCTGCTTGAGGTAAAGCACGGCCGAGAGCGGATGACAGCCCATGCGGATCAGCGAGCCGCCACCCGTCATCGCCCATTGCGCGGCATGTGCGGCGTGTGAGCCGGAATGGCTCTCTTCGCCCTTCATGAACAGGATCTTGTCGCCGGTAGCCCTGATGATCTCCGCGGTCTTGGTCACCGCGGGCGCGTAGATCCAGTCCTCGGCATACATGAACAATTTTCCGCTACGCTCGATCGCCGCCCGCGTCGCGTCCATCTCCTCGAGCACGCGCTCGTACATCAGCGCCTTCGGCACGCGCTTGCCGATCGGCTGTTGGTCGCCCTCGCGGCCGAAATAGCCGGCGAACGGCTTTTCACAGATGACGTGCTTGCCCGCCTGCATGGCGGCGACGATCATCTCGGCATGGAGATTGGGCGGGGTGCAGATGTCGATGACATCGAGCTCACGGTCCGCAATCACCTCCGCGAAGCTGCGATAGACCCGCGGGATATGGTGGCGCGTCGCAAACTCGACCACGTGATCGCCGCGCGCGGCCACCGCCGCGACCTCGACGTCCACGCCATAGACGCGCTGGAACGCATACATGTGCAGCTCCGACACGAAGCCGCAGCCGACGAGTCCGACTCTGATCCTGGCCATGGCGCCCCTCACCCTTGCTTTGGGAGGCACTATAGCCCGCTTGCCGGCCTAATCCACCGAGACCCGCACCACGCCAGCGCTCATCATGCCGAGCGCCCGGGCGGCCGGCACCGAGAGATCGACGATGCGGCCGCGGATGAACGGGCCACGATCGTTGACGCGGCACTGGATCGTTCGTCCGCTATAGGACACTCTCAGCACGGCGCCGAAAGGACGCGTCCGGTGCGCGCATGTCAGCTCGCCACCTCTGCCGGCCTTCGCGTATCCGTAGTACGAAGCAAGCCCGCTTTCGGCGTGGGCAGCAGAAAAGGCAAAAAGCAAAAAGCTGGCCAGAGATACCAATAGCGTCGTCTGCGCTTGCACGGCACCCTCCCGGTTGCCCTGCCCGGCGCTGCAAACGTGGCTTTGTTCCCCAAAGTTCCGGAAACACTGCCGGGCAACGCCCGGCAGCACCATCACACTTTGTTACTGTTTGTGGAACACCAGCGTGCGCACCTCGATGCTCTCGCGCGGCGCGGCATCTGGCGGCGTGGTCGGATCGACGAAGGCAGTGTGCGGCCCGAACCGCGTACGGCCGTCGGTTGCGGAATCATAGCACTTGAGCAGCAGCGCCTCGTCTGTGGTCATCTCGGGGAAATAGAACCAGCGGTGGTTCGGATTGTACCTTACCGAATAGATCTCGCCGCGACGATTGGGATAGATCAAATCGGAAGCGATGAGATCGTCGGGCGCAACCGTCGTGCCGTCGGCCATCGCCAGCGGTGAATCGCGCAAGGGGCCGCGGATCGGCCGCCACAGATTGATCACCTGCACGCGACCCTTCAGCAACTCTTCGGCCTCGTCAGGCAGATGCTCGCGCACGCGATTGGCGCCGGAGACGGCGGTCTGGTCGACATGCACGCGTGTCGCCGGCTGGCGCGGGCCACCGCCACGAATGTCGGGGGCGCCCTCGATGCGCTTGCGCACGGTGTGGTCGAAGATGAAGACACGATCAGCTTTCAGCGTCGCGCGCAGGAACGCCTCCACGGCGGGATAATAGACCGCCCTGACCTCCTCCTCGTTGTAGAAATCCTTCACGCGGGTCGGATGACGCACCAGCGCGAAGCCTTCGCGATCAAGCGAGATATTCTGCGCAATCAGCCGCGCATCGAAGATCGGGACCTGATGCGGCTCGGCAAGCGCCGTGCTCTTCGGCTCGCCCGGCGGCGGATCGAAGGCGTAGGTACGCGGCTTGCCTAAGACCGGCGCGAGATAGTTGAGTTCGGCAGTGACGAAGGGAAGCGATTCGATTTTTGTTTCTTGTAGGCCCATGGCCGGTCTCCCGATGTGGTCGTCTAAAGCATCTTGGCGGGAACTGGCGTGGCGCAAGGGAGCGGGCGCAAATAGCAATGGGGATGTTGTCGGGGACGCGAAATGCAGAAGGAACGTTTCGAGAGCGGCTTTCGCGTAGAAGGGCGCATTCTCATCTCACGGATGCTTGAGCAATGCGTGAGATCTCGTGCCTCGTACGCCGCCGTGTCCGAAACACAAGATCTTGCAACAGCAGCGCACCGGCTAACGTGAGACGGATCATTCCGCGGCCTCGCCGCGAACAGCCTGACGCTTCGCAATCAGTTCACGCGTCAGCGGGATCAGCTCGCGGCCATATTCAATGGCGTCGATCAGCGGATCGAAGCCGCGAATCAGGAAATGGCTGATACCGAGGTCGTAATAGTCGCCAAAGACTTCCGCGACCTGCTCGGGCGTACCGACCAGCGCGGTGGTGTTGCTGTTGGCGCCGGTGAGCTTCGCGATCTCGGTCCAGAGCCGCTTGTCGATGCGGCTGCCCTGGTCGGCGAGTGCGAGCAGGCGCCGCGCGCCGGCCGTGGCGTGGCCGTCGGCGGGCTTGCGGTAGCCGGTCTTGTCCTGAAGCGCGGTCGCGCGCGCCAGAATGTCTTCCGCCTTCTCCCAGGCCTGTTTCTCGGTCGACGCAATGATGGGCCGCACTGACAGGCTGAAACGCGGCGTCGGCCGCCCGTGCCGGACCGCCGCGTTGTGGACGCGGGAAGTGACGTCGCGTACCTGCGCATAGGATTCACCCCACAGCGCGAATGTGTCGGCGTGCTTGCCGGCAACGTCGATCGCCGCATCGGAAGCACCGCCGAAATAGACGCGGATGCCTTCCGGGCGATACGGCTTCACTTGCGAAAAGGCGTTCTCGACCTGGTAGTACTTGCCCCTGTAGGTGAACGGCTTGTCGCTGGTCCATTCCAGCTTGAGGACGTCGAGGAATTCGGAAGTACGAGCGTAACGCTCGTCCTTGTCGTCGAGCGTGTTGCCGTCCTGCCGCAGCTCGGTGGCATTGCCCCCGGTGATGACATGGATCGCGACGCGGCCGCGCGAGAATTGGTCGAGCGCCGCGAACTGCCGCGCCAGCAGCGTCGGGGCGGTGAAGCCGGGCCGCTGCGCGATCAACACGTTCAGGCGATCGGTGACCCGGAGGACGTGCTGCGCGACCTGGAGCGCATCGGGCGAGGTCGAATGAAGCGCCAGCAGCGCACGATCGAAGCCGGCATTCTCATGCGCTTTCGCCACCGTCTCGATGTGGGTCGGATTGAGCACCGGCCCTTCGCGGACGATGGTCTCGGACGAATGGTTGTTGCTGATGAAGCCGATGAACTCGATCGACATGACCGTCTCCCTGATTTTTCCCGAAAGCTAGAGGCCCAATGCGGCGCGGCCGAGACCGGTGCGCGTGGAATCGTCCTGCGGTGTGTGCACGCGCCCGCACAGCACGTCGCGATAGTGACGCTCCAGCGGATTGGTGCGGCTGAGGCCGTGATTGCCGGAGAGCGACAGCGCGTCCTCGACAGCCGCGACGGCATTGTTGGTGACGGTGAGCTTGATGACGTTGGACTCGCTCGCAGAGAGCTGGACGCCGTCATCGAAATCGCGCGCAAAAGACTCGATCAGCCGTGCATTGACCGTGAGCCGCGCCTCGATGGCGCCGACAATCTCCTGCGCCCGCGGCAAGCTCGCGAGCGGCGCGCCGAGGCCGGCGGGAACGCGCTGCTTCAGGAACGTGATCAGCCAGTCGCGCGCGGCGCGGGCGACGCCGTCATAGATCGCGGCAACGAACACCGTATGGATGGTCGCCTGCGTCACGTCGGGCGTGCGCCAATCCGCCGGCTTGCGGACATCGACCTCGGCATCGAGCGGGATCACGACATCGTCGAAGATGACGTCATGGCTGCCGCTGGCACGAAGGCCGTGGTGGTCCCAGGTCTCGACGATGCGCGTGCCCGGCAGGCCCGCCGGCACCAGGAACTGCCCGACCCGCGGCTCCGCCTCGTCGGTCCGGGCCCAGACCAGGTACCATTTCAGGATCGGCGATCCCGTCGAATAGATCTTGTGGCCGGAGAGGCGCCAGCCGGTTTCGGTGCGCCGCGCGATCGTCGTCGGCAGACCGCCGCGCGCGGGCGAGCCGAGCTCCGGCTCGACGCGCAGCGCGTTGATCAGCGCCAGGCCCTCGACGCTTTCGCGCGCAAGCTTGCGTGACAGCCGCGCCGGCCAGGTCGGGCTCCGCGACATGACGAGATGATTGATGTAATGCATTGACAGAACCAGCGCCGTCGGCGGATCGGCCTTGCCTATGATGCCGATCACGCGCGCGGCGTATCGTGCGCCGGCGCCGGCCCCACCATGAGCCGCAGGAACCGTGAGCGACAACAGGCCCGCTTCGGAGAGCTCGCGAAAATTCTCGAAAGGGAAGCTGCCATTGCGGTCATGCTCGGCGGCGCGTGCGGCAAAGCCTGCTGCCAGGTCTTCAGCACGCGCGATGTAATCGGGCTGGGCGGGAGCTGTGCGCCCTTTGGCTACGGGAGTCACCATGTCGCGTCCAACCCCAGCAGACCGAGAATCTGGCGGCGCAGATCGGCCAGATAGGGATCGCCGCGGTGGCGCGGATAGGGCCGGTCGACACGGATGTCGGCCTTGACCCGTGCCGGGCGGTCATTGAAGACGATGACGCGGTTGGCGAGCACCAAGGCTTCCTCGGCATCGTGCGTCACCAGCAGCGTGGTAAAACCCTTGCGCTGCCACAGCGAGACAAGCTCGGCCTGCATGGTGATGCGGGTCAGCGAGTCGAGTTTTCCCAGTGGCTCGTCGAGAACCAGGATCTTGGGATCGTTGACCAGCGCCCGCGCCAGCGCGACGCGCTGCGCCATGCCGCCGGAGAGCTGGTGCGGATAAGCGTTGCGGAAAGACGACAGCCCGACGAGATCGAGAGCATCGTCGACGCGGTAACGCTGGCTCTTCAAAATGCCCTGGGCCTCGAGCCCAGGGCGACGTTGTCCCAGACCGACCGCCAGGGAAACAGGGTCGGATCCTGGAACACGACCACGCGCGAGGGATGTGGACTGTTGATGCGGCTCTCGTCCTCGCGCAGCGTTCCGGACCTCGGCTTGTCGAGGCCGGCGACGAGCCGCAGCAAGGTCGACTTGCCGCAACCGGAGGGACCGAGCAGCGCGACAAACTCGCCGGGCTCGACAGAGATGCTGACGTCGCTGAGAACGGGCAGCTCGGCGCCGTCGATGTCGAAGGCGTGGCTGACCTGCTCGATGTCGAGCGCGGCGCCGGCAGCCGGACGCGCGATCGCTTGAGCCAGAGCTACCATTTTACAGTCCCCTTCTGCCAAACCAGCAGGCGGTCGCGGATCGAGAACAGCAGCGTGATCGCGCCGGAGCAGAGCAGCGACATCACGATCAGTGCCGCATACATGTTGGCATAGGCGGCCCAGCCCTGCGCCCATTGCAGGTACCAGCCTAGCCCGGCCTTGACACCGATCATCTCGGCGACGACGAGCACCGCGAAGGACGCACCGAGCCCCATGAACAGCCCGACGAACACGTGCGGGAGTGCCGCCGGAATCGCGACCTTCAGCACCAGGAAGGACGGCTTGGCCCCCAAGGTCCGCGCGACGTCGTAATAGGCGTTGCTGACGCTGGCGACGCCGGACCAGGTCAAGACGGTGACCGGAAAGCCGGTCGCCAGCGCGATCAGGAAGGTCGAGGCGCTCCAGCTCGACGGGAACGTGAAGAAGGCAATCGGCAGCCACGCGGTCGCCGGCAACGGACCGATGAAGCGCAGCACCGGATGCACCCAATAACCAACTGCGCGCGACCAGCCGATCGAGACGCCGGTCAGGAAACCGATCGTGGCGCCGACCAGATAACCGCCGAGCTGCAGTTTTACGGAGGCAAAGACACTGTCGAGCAGCTTTGGCAGATCATCGGTATAGACCTCGACGATCGATTGCGGCGGCGGAAAGAACGGCAGCGGCAGCCAAGCAAATTTTGCCGTTGCGACCTCCCACAAGGTCAGGAACGCGCCGAGCGCCACCAGCCAGGGCGCGCGCTTGCGCAAGCCGCGGCCTGCGGAGCCGAGATAATCGGCACTCAGCGTTCCGAACAAGGCAACCGCAGCGACGATGAAGGCTGCAATGCCGACCGAATGCGTGCGTGACCAGTCGCCGACATCCTGCCACCACAGGCAGGACAGGCCAAAGCCGACCCAGGCGATGCTTGCGAGCACGCCGACGCCGGTCTCCCGGACCCAATTCGCAAGCAGTGGCGCGCGAGAGAGGCGCGGCGCGCCGGAGGCGAGGCCGTCAGACAGCGAATACGTCGACATAGATGCGCTCCGCAAATTTGGCCGTGTCGGTGCTCGGCTTGAAGACCTGCACGCTCTTCAGATCATCGGCGTAGGCCTTGAGCTCGCGCTTGAGCACGTCGCCGACCGGATGATGATGGTGGGTGTGGTAGCGCACCATGCCCTCGATGTCGGCGAGGGTGGCCGCCTTCGGCGCGTAGGGCTGGAATGATTGTGCGGCAATCGTCGCATTCTGCGCGGTGAACATCGCGGCATCGAGCAGCGCTTGCGTGATGGCGCGGGCGATCTGCGGCTCCTCGCGCACCAGGCTGCCGCGCAAGCCGAGAATGCAGCAGCTCTTTTCGCGATACTCGCCATCGAGATTGGAAGCGACTTCCTTGTACTGAGTATCCTTGAGCCAGAGATAGGCGAGCGGATCGGAGGACAGGAAGGCCTGCACCTCGCCCTTCTCCACGGCGACATTGAGCAAATTGCCGGGATAGGCGCGCCAATCGACGTCCTTGATCGGATCGATGCCGAGCTTGGCGAGCTGGATCGAGAAGAAATTCTTGTCGGGGCCGGCGAGGTCGCCGACCGCGACGATCTTGCCCTTGAGATCGGCGAGCTTCGCGACGCCGGAATCGCGGCGCGACAGCACCCGCATGCAGCCGCCATGGGCGCCGGCGGCGATCTTGACGTCAAACCCCTGCTCCAGCGGCTTCAGCCAGCGCAGCGCCATGCCGAGGCCGGCGTCGCTCTTTCCGGTCGCGATCGCCTCGAGCAACTGGTCGGTCGAGCCGGAATAGTTGACGAGCTCGACGTCGAGATTGTGCTTCTGGAAGAAACCGTGCTCGATGGCGACCGGCACGGGCGCGAGGCAGACCGCGCCGGCATTCCACGACAGTTTCAGCTTGCGCGGAGCGCCAGTGAGCGCAGGTGCATTCGATGCCGTCTGGCACAACGGAAATTCCGAGAAGTCGACGCCGGGCGCGATCCCGCGCGGCGCAAAGGCGTGTGCCGCACCAAGAGCGCCGAACGGCGCAGCGAAGGCTGCCGCAAGCCCCGCCTGGAGCAGATGCCGCCGGTCGAGACTCGATCCACCGCGCTTGTCGTCGTTGCTCATCGGTCCCACTCCTGCGCTGGCACTGCTCCGCTACATGCGCAACGGCTCGCGTTGCGCATCTTCCGTACGGAGCTGCGTTTGAGAGAAAAGCTTTTCGCCGGCGCTTCACACGCCGCGTTGATGCGATGCGCAAATCATGCGGCGCAGTCGCCGCATCGTCAATGAAATGGAATTTCGAATGTTTGGCGAAGCGAAGTCATTCTCTCCATCGCCACCCTCGCGAACGATGAAAGCATTTTCGCCGCTGCCGCGCTTCCCGCTCCCTGCTTCTTTCCTACGCAATTTCGGCCGCGCACACCGCACTTTCTCGAAAGCATCACTTTGCTAAAACGTCCTTGCCTGTCGCCTCTGCAATACGGATAGCCATTTCATTGACTGCGCTCCGCGCGGTCATAAACTTCATCATCTCGCTGCATCGCTCGCTCACGCGTCGTGGGCAAAGCAACAAGACAGGCCACATGCGCATCAACTCTCATCATCATCCCATCACCCGCCGTCTCGCGGCATCGCTGCTTGCCGCCACCCTCACCTTGTCGACAGCCGCCGCATCGTTCGCGGCCGACACCGTCGTGCTGCGCGTCGGCGACCAGAAAGGCGGCAACCGGTCGCTGCTCGAAATCTCCGGTTACACGAAAGACCTGCCCTATAGAATCGAGTGGTCGGAATTCCCCGCGGCCGCGCCGATCCTGGAAGCGCTCAACGCCGGTGCGCTCGACGTCGGCTATACCGGCGATCTCTCGTTCCTGTCGGTCTATGCGGCCGGCGCGCCGATCAAAGCGATCGGCGGGACGAGGTCAGACGCGAAGACGCAGGCCATCCTGGTGCGCCAGGATTCGCCGATCAAGTCGGCCGCCGACCTCAGGGGCAAACGGCTCGCCGGCACGCGCGGCGGCTGGGGTCAGTTCCTGATCGACGCGGCGCTGGAGAAGGCGCAGATCAAGCTGGAGGATGCGACCTTCGCGCCGCTCGGACCGGTCGACGCCAAGATCGCGCTGCTCGCCGGCTCGATCGATGCATGGGCGGTCTGGGAGCCCTACGTCTCGTTCGCGACGCTGAAGGACAAAGCCCGCGTGATCGCCGACGGCGAAGGCCTGACGCCAACCATCACCTTCATCGTCGCTTCCGACAACGCCATCGCCACCAAGCGCGCGGCGGTGCAGGATCTTGTGCAGCGGCTGAACAAGGCGCGGCTATGGTCGCTTGATCACCTTTCCGAGTATGCCAGGAACACGGCCCGAGCTGACCAAGCTGCCGGAAGACGTGCTGCTCTCGGCCTACACCGCGCAGCGCACCAGCCCGATCGTGATCGACGAGAACGTCGTGAAGGAGGTGCAGGATGCCTCCGACCGCTCGACGCGCTATGGCATCCTGCCGAAAAAGCTCGACGTCGGCAAAGCCGTCGATCGCAGCTTCACGGCTGCGGTCGCAGGATCGAACTAAGCGGACCCGGCGGGATGCGCAGGCTTCGCCTCGAGGCCGGCCCGCTGCATCTTGCCGCGATCGTGCTCATGCAATTCGCCAGCATGAGCATGATCGTGTGGCTCGCGCTCTAGCCGCGCAGAACCTTACCAATATCCACGATAGTAAGGCCGGTGAAAGACCCGATATGGCCGGTAGTAGCCGTAACGATAGCCGTAGTACGGACGATACGGCCGATAGTATCGCGGATAAGCGTAGGCCGGCCCATAGCCGTAATAAGCCGGGGCATAACCATAGCCGTACCCCGGATAGCCATAGCCGCCGTAATACGGGCCGCCATAGTAGCCATAGCCGTAAGGCGCGGTGCTGGCGGCGATGGCGCCGCCGATGATCGCACCGGCCGCGAGGCCGCCGAGACCCCATCCCCAGCCACCGCCGCGCCAATGTACCTGCGTGACATCATCGCCGACGGCAGCCTTCATCGTCGCGACGTTGGTCGGCATCGGACCCCCCGCGGCCTGCTCGATTTGGCCGGCCATGACCACGCCGGCCAGCGAACAGGCAATTGCCGTTTTCCAGATCCTCATCGTCTTACTCCTTATCTGACGTTTCGCTTGGAAATGGATCGCATCGCCATGATCGAACATCCTTGCGCCTAGTCAAAGCCTCGAATTTGCGTGCGGCGCACAAGTGCCCTTCACGTCTCGCTGCGAGACGGCCGCTGGCGGGCCAGCGCGCCTGCTCGGTCGCCATGTGACACCGGCGCGACGCCGGAGTTCGGTGGCCAAGAACGGCATCAAGGCAAAGCATTAAGCTTGCCGCGCTCGCAACTAACAACCTACTTCCCGATTTACTATTCGTACCATTACTATCGGTTCCAATGGGCGCGGGACCGCGGGGCTTCTCGCGACAAAAGGCCTCGGCAAGCGCCAGAGCGCGGGAGGATGACATGAGTGCCGTCGGTAGTGAACCGCTTGCCCGCCAGGCGCTGGCGTTCGTCCTCGCTGGTGGACGCGGCAGCCGGCTTTTGGAGCTGACCGACCGGCGCGCCAAGCCGGCGGTCTATTTTGGCGGCAAGTCCCGCATCATCGACTTCGCGCTCTCGAACGCGGTGAACTCCGGCATCCGCCGTATCGCGGTCGCCACCCAATACAAGGCGCACAGCCTGATCCGGCACCTTCAGATGGGCTGGAACTTCTTCCGCCCCGAGCGCAATGAGAGTTTTGACATTCTCCCGGCGAGCCAGCGCGTCTCCGAAAACATGTGGTATGTCGGCACGGCGGACGCGGTCTACCAGAACATCGACATCATCGAATCTCACGCCTGCCGCTTCATCGTCGTGCTGGCCGGCGACCACATCTACAAGATGGACTACGAGGTGATGCTGCGCGAGCACGTCGAGAGCGGCGCCGACGTTACGGTGGGCTGCCTCGAGATGCCGCGCGCGGAATCATCGGGCTTCGGCATCATGCATATCGACGAGAAGGGCTGGATCCAGTCCTTCCTGGAGAAGCCGAAAGACCCGCCGCCGATGCCAGGCAAGCCGGACGTCTCGCTCGCCAGCATGGGCATCTACGTGTTCAATGCGAAATTCCTGTTCGACCAGCTCAGGCGCGACGCCGAGGACCCGGACTCGAACCACGATTTCGGCAAGGACATCATTCCATACCTCGTCAAGAACGGCCGCGCGTTCGCGCACCAGTTCTCGACCTCCTGCGTGCGCTCCAGCAGCCACAACGGCGCCTATTGGCGTGACGTCGGCACCGTCGACGCCTATTGGTCCGCCAATATCGATCTCACCGATGTCGTACCGGAACTCGACCTGTTCGACCGCGCCTGGCCGATCTGGTCCTATGCCGAGATCACACCGCCGGCCAAATTCGTCCACGACGAGGAGAGCCGGCGCGGCCAGGCCGTGAGCTCGCTCGTCTCGGGCGGCTGTATCATCTCCGGCGCCTCGCTGCGCCGCTCGCTGCTGTTCACCGGTGTCCGCATCAACTCCTACGCCAATGTCGAGAATGCCGTGATCATGCCCTACGTGAATGTTGGGCGCGGCGCTCGCTTGAAGAACGTCGTGATCGACCGCGGCGTCGAAATCCCCGAGGGCCTCGTCGTCGGCGAAGATCCCGAGTTCGATGCCAAGCGCTTCCGCACCACCGAGCAGGGCATCTCGCTGATCACCCAGCCGATGATCGATGGGCTCAATAAATGACGCCTGTTCGCGTCCTCGCGGTCGCTTCTGAAGTCTATCCCATCGTCAAGACCGGCGGCCTCGCGGACGTCGCCGGCGCGCTGCCGGTTGCGCTGAAGGCGCATGGCGTCGAGATGCGCACCCTGATGCCCGGCTATCCCGACGTGACGCGGCTGCTCGCCGGAGCGGAGGAAATCCGGCGCTGGCCGGATTATTTCGGCGGACCTGGACGCCTGCTCGCAGGCTCGCACGACGGCCTCGATCTGTTCGTGCTCGACGTGCCGCACCTCTATGCGCGGCCGGGAAATCCTTACGTCACCAGCGAAGGCGTCGACTGGCCGGACAACGGCGTGCGCTTCGCCGCGCTCTCGCGCGTCGCCGCCGATATCGGGCACGGCCTGGTTCCGGCTTTCGTGCCCGACATCATCCACGCCCATGACTGGCAGGCGGGGCTTGTGCCGGCCTATCTGCATTATGACAACCGGCCGCGGCCCGGCACCGTGATGACCATTCACAACATGGCCTATCAGGGCAAGTTTGCTCCCGAGCTGATTGGTGCGATCGGCCTGCCCTGGCACTCCTTGAACGTCAACGAAATCGAATATTTCGGCGGCATCAGCTTTTTGAAGGCGGGCCTGCAATTCGCCGATCGCATCACCACGGTGTCGCCGACCTACGCGCGGGAGATCCAGAGCGACGAAGGCGGCATGGGGTTCGGCGGCCTGCTTCGCGCACGCGCGAGCGTGCTCAGCGGCATTCTCAACGGCATCGACATCTCCGTGTGGAATCCGCAAACCGATCCGCACATCGCCTACCGCTTCGGCGCGGAAGACCTCACGTTCCGGGCTGCGAACAAGGCGGCGCTTCAGCAGCAGTTCAATCTCGATTCCTCTGACGAGGCGCCGTTGCTCGGCGTCATCAGCCGCCTGTCCTGGCAGAAGGGACTCGATCTCCTGCTCGAGGCCATTCCAACCATATTGGGTGAAGGCATGCAGCTCGCGCTGCTCGGCAGCGGCGATCGCGATCTGCAGGACGGCTACCAGGCCGCCGCACGCGCCAATCCCGGCCGGATCGGAGTCGTGATCGGCTACGACGAGATCCTGGCGCATCTGATCCAGGCCGGCTCGGACGCGCTGATCGTGCCGTCGCGCTTCGAGCCGTGCGGCTTGACCCAGCTCTGCGCGCTGCGCTATGGCGCGGTCCCGATCGTGTCGCGCGTTGGTGGCCTCGAGGATACCATCGTCGATATCGGCGAGGCCGACGCATCCGGCCATGATGCCACCGGTTTCAAGTTCAGCCCCGTGACGGCGGACGCCCTCGCCGGCACGCTGCGCAAGGCCAACACAGTCTTCCACGACAAGCTGACCTGGCGGCGGCTGCAATTGAGCGGCCTTGCGACCGACGTCTCCTGGCGCAACCGCGCCGGCGACTATGCCGCGCTCTACCGCGACCTCATGGCGGCCCGCGCGTGAGCACGGCCGAATCCATGTTATAGAGCCGGCATGGACCCCTTCGCGATCAAGCTGCTCGGCTTTGCCGCCGCCACCTGCACCACCGTCGCCTATGCGCCGCAGTTCATCAAGGTCTGGAAGACGCGCTCGGCGCGCGACATCTCGCTGGGCATGTTCCTGGTGATGGTGCTGGGCCTTGTGCTCTGGCTCGTCTACGGCCTGCTCTCCGGCGACGGCCCGCTGGTCGCCGCCAACGCCATCACCATGGTGCTCGCCGGCGGCATCCTGTTCATGAAGCTGAAATACGGGTGAGGATGCCCTCTCCCTTGTCCCAAAAGGAAAATCACCCACCAAACACATACGACGCCATCGCCACGCCTGCGACCCCGTCGACGAAGACGCGGCGGCCAATGTCGATGCCGGCGGCGCCCGTCAGCGGCAACAGATGGTCCTCGCGCGGATGCGCGAGGCGCGCGCTGGGTGCGTTCTCCCAGTCGACGAGCATGGCGTTGCGCCGTGTCGCGTCCGGATTGCTGATGGCCTCGTTCAGATAGGCTTCGAAGTCGTACGAGACCGGCTTGGACTCCGGTCGATTGAAGCCGCGCATATTGTGATAAGTCAGCCCGCTGCCGACGATCAGGACGCCGTCGTCGCGCAGCGAGGAGATCGCCTGCCCGACCCTGATATGCTCGGCCGGATCGTAGCTCGACTTCAGTGACAGCAGCACGATCGGCATGTCGGCGTTCGGATACATCAGGCCGAGCGGCACGAAAGTGCCGTGGTCAAAGCCCTGATCGGGATCCTCGCGGCAATCGAGCCCGGTGCGCGTCACCAGCGCCTTCACTTCGGCTGCGAGCTCGGGCTGGCCCGGCGCCGGATATTTGAGGTGATAGGTATGCTCGGGGAAACCGTAATAGTCGTACACCATCGGCGGATCTTTCAATTACCCACATTTAGCCGAGAGGGCTGAGGGAGCGCACCAACTATTGCATCGCGGGAATCGACCGTGATTCCTTGTCTGGCACCGATTCGCAG